>QHQA01000065.1 GCA_003219695.1 Verrucomicrobiota bacterium | reverse complement strand
ATCGGCGGCGCGTGTATTGCCGCCATCGGGCCGGCTACGGCCCAACGAGTGAAAGACTTTCATCTGCACGTCGATCTTCAGCCGGATGAATTCGTCGCCGAGGCGGTGCTGCGGGAATTCAAAAAGCAGGGAAGCATCGAAAATTTGCGCATTCTGCTGGTTCGCGCAGAGAAGGGGCGGGACGTCCTGCCCAAAGAACTCTCGGCTGCGGGAGCGATCGTGGACGAGGCGTTCGCGTACCGGACGGTGCCGGAGACGCGGGACACCAGCGGCGCGCGCCAGCGACTCGCGCAGGACGGCGCCGAGTTGATCACGTTCACCAGTTCTTCAACCGTAGAAAACTTCCTCGCGCTCGGGTTGCCCTGGCCCAAGGGAATGCGAATTGCCAGCATCGGCCCGATCACGTCAAAGACCGTGCGCGATCACGGGCTCAAAGTCGATGCCGAGGCGCGCCGCCACGATATTGACGGCCTGGTGCAAGCGATAAGGGGACTTTTGAGAAAAGTTAAATCGACTGCTCGCGAAAACCTTCGGAGTTAAAAAGGTTACATTGTACAATAGAGAGAGGTTTCAGGGAGATCGAACGTTGTAGCTCTTGAACCTTTGTAACTGTCTATTTACGGATTGAACCGGAACTTCATTCGGCCGCGCTTCGCATTGGCTTTCGCCTTGCGGCGATGCTTTTGCGAAGGCGTCTCGAAGGCGCGCAAACGGCGAACCTCCTCGAGAATGCCCTCGGCATCCAGCTTGTTTTTCAGACGCTTCAGTGCGCGATCGACAGGTTCACCTTTACGAACTATCACTTCTGGCATCGATAATCACTCCTAGACACTTGGAAATATACTCAACGGCGAGCGCGAGCCTACTCGGGCGGCCCAATTTCGTCAAATCTTCTCGACAGCCGTTGAAAGAGGACATCTTAGCGTCACAGGCGATTAATCTTCCCTCGCCCGGGGCCATCGCCCTGGTAATCCTGAAAGCGACCTTTCCTAACGCTGGGCGAGAGGATTTGCGGCGGTCGCGGCTTTTTCGGTGATCTCGCGGCGCAGAGCACTCTCTCTGCCGCCCCGTGCCCGGGTCCACCACAGCACAATAGGCGAGGCGATAAAGATCGACGAGTACGTGCCGACAACTACGCCGATGATGATGGCGAGCGAAAAGTCGCGCAACACCGCGCCGCCAAATAAAAACAAACACAGAATCGGGATCAGCGTGACCGTGCTTGTAAGAATGGTGCGGCTGAGCGTCTGGTTGATGCTGGAGTTCATGATCTCCTCGATCGTGCCGCGCCGCCCGCTGGCAAGGCCTTCGCGTATCCGGTCGTAAACGACGATGGTGTCGTTAATGGAATAACCGGCGATGGTCAACACCGCGCCAACCATCGTGAGCGTCAGCTCGCGGCCAAGCAGCGCGAACATGCCCACCGTCATCAGCACGTCGTGCAACAACGCGACGATCGCGCCTACGGCAAAGGAAAGTTCGAACCGGAACGTAACGAAAATCAAAATGCCCAGGATGCCGAGGCCTAGCGCGATCAACGAACTTTTTGCTAACTCACCGCCCACGAGCGCGCCGACCCGCTCCGATCCTTCCACCTTAAATCCAGAGCTGGGCAGCGTCTGCATGATTTGTTTTTCAACTTTGTCGCTGGTGTTCAGCGGCGTGCGAACGGTGATGTAACTCTTGCCACCTTGCGTCGATTCCTGGATTGATGCGTCGGCAAATCCGATCGGCTTAAGCGCGTTGCGCACCTGGCCGATGTCGATCTTGTGAGGCGCGCTCAAGGTGATCAGGTCGCCGCCGCGAAAATCGACGCCGAAATTTCGTTCGCCACGAAGATAAAAAGCGGTAGCGCCGGCCAGCAGCAAGGCCAGCGAGCACATGCAGGCGATAAAACCTTTGCCGAGGAAATTGATGTTCTGCGACGAAATCAGATGCAACATCGAAATGCGCTTCAGCCGTCCTGTATCGACAAACCAGCTGAGACAGTTCCGCCCCACGATGAGGGCTGTGAACAACGAAGCCAAAATGCCGAGCGTCAGCGCGATGGCGAAGCCCTTCACCGGACCGGTGGCCTTCCAAAACAGAATCGCCGCGGTGATCAGCGTTGTTACGTTGGCGTCGAAAATCGAGCTAAACGCTTTCTCGTAGGCTGTGTTCAGCGCCACCTTGAGCGATTTTCCCAGGGCCATTTCTTCGCGCAATCGCTCGTAAATAAGCACGTTCGCGTCCACTGAAAGGCCAATCGTCAAAATGATTCCGGCTATACCGGGCAATGTGAGGACGAAGTGAAACATCGTCATTGCGCCAATGAGCAGAATGAGATTGATGAGCAGCGCGAGATTCGCGACAAGACCGGGAACTTTGTAGTAAACAGCCACGCAAACCAGCGTGATGGCAAGTCCGACTAAGCCGGCGAGAACGCTCGCGCGAATCGAGTCCAGCCCGAGAGTCGGCGATATGCTTCGCTCTTCCTCGATGCTCACCGGCGTTTGTAGCGGGTTCTCAAGCACGCTGGCCAGCCCACGCGCTTCTTCCTCGGTGAATCTGCCAGTAATTTGCGCGTCGCCGCCGTAAATTGCATCTTGGATGACAGGCGCAGATTGGATCACTCCATCCAGCACAATCGCGAAACGATGATGAACGTTCGCGGCGGTGATGTCGCCGAACTTCTTGGCGCCTTCGGCGTCGAACCGTAGATGAACCACCCAGCCGTCTTTTTCATAGGAGGCGCCTGCGCTCGAAACGCGATCACCGGCTAAATCGGCTTTCTTTTTTACAAGCAACCGTTCTTCGACTGGCTTTTCGCCTTCGCGCTGCAGTTTGTACGTTTCAATGCGGTACTCGGGCGGAATGACTTCTTTCCCTTGATCAATCGCTTTCAAGCGCTCGCCGTTGTCTGGATACACGAGGCGGAACTCGAGTTTTGCCACGCGCGAGAGCTGGTCCCGCGCTTCCTGGATCTTCGCGGTGTCTAGCCCGGGAATCTGGACCAGGATTCGATCGGCGCCGACAGGGCTGATGATCGGTTCGCTAACTCCAAAAACGTCAATGCGTTTGCGAATCACCTCGACCGCCTGGTCGAGCATGCCTTTGGTAATTGGTTTGTCGCCGGGCTTGAGCCGGACGAGAAACGACGTGCCGCCTTGAATATCCAAACCGAGCGCGATCTTCTTCTGCGGCGGCCAGATCGTGGCGATGCTAAAGACCGCCAGCAACAACATCAGGGTCATGGCCAGCAGGCGTTTCCGCAGCCCCTGATCGGTGGCGAAGTACCACCCGAAGAGCACGAGCATGGCCAGCCCAATAAAAAATGTCACCGCAGGAGTCATTCGATCTAACGATTTAACGATTCAGCCATTTAGCGATTTACCCCTCAACGCTCAACCCAACCAATTTAACTCTCTTTCACCACATTGGTAATGGCCGATTTGTCCATTTCGATCTTTACGTTGTCGGCCACTTTCAGGAGCACAGTGTTCTCTTTCACATTGGAGATGAGACCGTGAATACCGGCGTTGGTCACCACCCGGTCGCCCGTCTTCAGGCTCCCGATCAATTTCTGCTGCTGTTCCTGGCGTTTTTTCTGCGGCCGGATCATCACAAAATACATGATGATGAATATGAGAATCAGCGGCACAAAAAACGAGCCAATGCCGCCGCCGGGCATTTGTTGAGGGGCCGCACTTTGAGCCTGAGCGAGTATCGTGTTTAGCATGCCAACAATTGAAGAGCGCACCTTAAACGCGAAAGCGTCCGCTGCAATTGTTCTTTCGAATCATTTGCGTGATTATCGAGGTAAATATCAGCAGCCCGTGATTTGTGAGAAATGCTGATGCATCGGTTTTGATGGATGAAAGATCGGGTGGCCGTGCTAATCTTCGGTTTGCCAACAAAGTAGGGGGTATAGCTCAGCTGGTAGAGCGTCTCGTTCGCAATGAGAAGGCCAGGGGTTCGAATCCCCTTACCTCCACTCTTCGCTCGCATCGCGGTTGAATCAGCGACAGCCTGTAGCCGGAGGTCGACTCCGGCTCTCTTCGCAATTTCACGCCAGCCGGGATCACCGATCCCGGCTACAGGTGCCGGCCAGCGGGCACTTGCACTGGCCGAAGATTACCGTGAGCAAACGTCGCGACTTGCGGCGGTTGCGAAACCCGCTTCGCGCCACAGAACTCAGCAACACGCACAAAACAAAACGCAAAGATCACGGGCCAGAGCACCAGCAGTGTGATGTCTCGGCCGAGGTTGAACGTAAGACCGGCCCCAAGCATGAACAACACCAGGCGCAAGAGCGATCGTCTTTGTTCCCACCAGCGGATGAGCAGACCACTCCAAAGCGCCATGATAATGCCCGCTGCTATGGGACCAAGGATTTGGCCAAAGTTCAAAACGCCGCCGCCAATCATTCCGGTGGAAATAGTGGCGACAACCCCGAGCTCGCTTTCCGGGCTCTCAAGGCCGCGCCACTTCGCGTAATCAATTCCAATCAACGGCTTCGACGGCCAAATCACGCGCGGAATGAAATTCAGCAACTCATTCAAGTATCTTGCACCGTATGCCGGAGATGCTGCGCCGGATTCCAGGTACGCGTTCACAAAGCAAAGCTCCTGAATCATGTTCAGTCCTCGTTGCCGCAAATCCTCATCGACAAACTCGGACGGATTCTCGGCAGACAGCACTTCTCTGAAACCGGTGCCCCGAAACGCCGTCACAAATTTGAAACCCTGATCGAGGCAGAAGAGCGCGACCGCCAAAATGGCAAATTTTACAACGAGCGGCTGACGAGCGTAAAGCAGGTACGTGAGGATAAAGGGCAGAGTCGCCGCAAGGAAGTGGCTGCGCGCTCCCTCGAAAAAGAAATACGGAAGCGTGATGGCAAACATCCCGGCGGCAAGCAGGCGCCAGAAGATGCTGCGCTGAAAGAAGATCAAAACGCCAAGGAACGCTGTGATCGCATTAAACATATAGCCTGCGAAAGCGATCAGAAAGCCGCTCGCAGAACTTGCGATTGCGCCACGGCCCCACATCGTCACGCCTGCGCGGGAATCGAGGGGAAGTACCGCGCCGACCACGTCACCACCGAGCCGGGCGATACCGATGATAAACAGCGAAAGCCAGATCGCCCCGGCGGCGATCAAGATTTGTTCCGGCGTAAAACTCTGGGTAAGGACCCCAGCGTTTCGTCGCCGGACGGTCCAGCGCACTGCAACCGGCACGAAAACGCGAAAACCGATCAGAAACAACGCGACCTGGCCATAACTTTGGCCGATCAAGAATGGGAGAATATAATCGTATTGCTCAGGGGTAATGAACGGATCGACAAAATACCATGCGAACACTGTCCCGTACACGAACAGCGTGATGCTAAAGCTGTCCCCCTTCAGCAGCTTCAAGCCGCTTTCCACCGTCAATACCAGCAACACGACAGCAGCAAGATAGAACGTCAGTTCGTGGGTAACCATCGCGCGAGAATCGAGCGCAGAGCATAATGTACTGCGAAGCAAAATCTAAGATTATTTAGGCAGCGTGAAGCATTGGCAGCGTAGCACAGGCAGCTTTGCCTGTGGGGCAACCGGGCGTCTCGTGTGGTAAACAGGCTCTTCGAGAAGTTAACCACGGCGAATCCGTCCTGCGGCAGGCAAGATGACCGCCGGCCCCACAGCCAAGATGGCTGCGCTCCTTCGCTCCCGCCTAAAGGCGAACTCCAAATCTCCTACAGGGTTGCGCCCAGCTCTTGCAGATGCTGACTAAGCGCCTCGATAGTGAATTCATCACGCACACGCGACGCTGTAGAAAACTTTCGCAGCTGAGCCGGATCGGCAACGCAATCGCGAATCGCCGTTGCTATGCATGCGGCACTCGGTTTTTCGAGAATGATTCCGTTAACGCCGTTCACAATGACTTCGCCACAAAACTTCGAGGCGATAACGGGCAACCCGTTTGCCTGCGCTTCCAACTGCGTAATTGCAAATCCATCCGAGAGTGTCGGAAGAATAAACACGTCTGCGTTTCGGTAACACTCAGCGGCCTGGTTACGGTCCGCAGGGCCGAACCATTTCACGCGTGCGGTCGCTGTGATTATGCCGGTGGGATTTGCGATTTCCACAGGTCCTACCAACCAAAATTCAACCGGCTCATCTTGCAAAATTCGCGCGGCCTCCAATAACCTTGCCACCCCTTTACGCAGATTCACGAGACCAAGAAAAAGCACGCGCAGCGGCCGTTCCGCTGTGAAACGCGCCGGATACTCTCGGGCAACTCTGACTTCCGACTGCTGATGTCTGACTTCTGGCTTTTGGTATGCCAACGGAATAACTGATAGCTTCTCGCTTGGAATCCCGTCGCGCGTTAGCCCGTCTCGCGACCATTCCGAGTTCACAATAATCCGATCGGCAAGCTGGCATTCCTCACGCCAGAAACTCCGATATTCCGCCGGGGCCGGTTGCCATCCGCTAGCGAGCGCAGGCACGCGCGCGACTTCTTCCGCCACAATCTTCTCTTCCTCTGGACCGGGATCGATCTGGACAAGCAAGGTTTTCCACCCGTGCGATTTTGCGTATCGAAATGGCTCAAGGGCGGTGTAGCTGTAGCTCAGGAGAATCAGATGAGAGTTGAGAGTTGAGAGTTGAGAGTTAAGGAACGCAGCAACCTTGCGTTGGAACCAGCGATTGCGCGCGATTATTTTTGTCCACCCTTTGAGGCCACGCGCCCGCGCAAGCGCTTCAAACAGGATCAGCGATGAATTAAAGGCTGCCACTGGCGCGTCGCGCAATTCGTTGTGAAACCTCTCTGTAAGCTTTGACATGCGATCGCAGGCTTTCGCAAGCAAAGACGAGGGCGGAACCCAGGCATCGGTCAGCAGGCATCCGAGCGCGTTCAGACGAAATAACGCGCACGGAATCGCGTAATGTTCCCGCGCGCCGAGCTGGCAACAAACCCACTTCACGGCAACGCAAGCCAGCGTTTGTACTCAGCCCACGAAACAGGCATGCGTTTTCGAAGGCAGTAGGCAATTCCAGCCAGCGCTTGCACCCACCATAGCGGTTCGCGAACCACCCACGACCAGCCGCGCTTGGACGCATAACGAAGCTGGGAGAAAACGCGCCAGGCAAGGATCCCAGGCGCAAACGGAAAAGGGCATCGTATCAGAGCGCTCCAGAATTCGTTCCGCGCATGACGATGGTGAACGCGGATTTCATCGCGCGTTTGCCCGGAGTAATGGTGGCGAATCGTGACAACTGGGGAGAAAAGCACGTCATGACCCGCGGCTATGCATTGAAGTGCGTAGTCCGGCTCTTCATACATGTGGAAGAATCGCGGCTCAAATCCTGGCAACCGGAGATAAGTGGATCGCCGCAGCACTGCGCCAGAGTTAGCAAAGGAACGCGTCAAATGTTCCGGACTAAAGTCTGTTTGCTGGAGTGTTTGGGGATACTCGTCCGTGCGCTGTGGGAAATGGAGCACCGCCAGTTTTGGCCGCTGTTCAAAGAACGGGACAATACGCGCAATGCAATCCAACTGCTCCGGATAACTGTCGTCATCTAAAGCCAACACCAAATCACCTCGCGCCTCACGCATCATGCGATCCCGCGAAGCAACCGAGCCCAGGCCCATTGGATTCACAAACGTCCGCGCCTGGGGTAACTCCGCCTTCACCGCTTCGGCCATATGGTCTGTGGAGCCGTCGATCGTGATGAGCATCTCCAACGGAAGCGGATTTAATTGCTGCAAAGCACGGCAGGTCCGCCGCAAATCCACGATGCGATTTCTCGTGGTGATCATCACAGAAACAGTCATCGATAAAACCCATCAGACTTATACAACCGACGCAGGGCACTTATTGAAGAACAATGTGATGCGCACCATATCGGTGAGTTGATAGCCGAGACAGTGTAGAAAGGCGGTCAGTTCTGCTTGATCTGTCTTGGTCCAAGCTTCCACAGGATTGCCGGCCCCGGGGTAGGTTCTTTAATGTCTTCAGAATTCTTGCTAGCTTCTTCTGCACAGACTTTTAGATGGCCTGGTCCAGTGACCGACAGCGTCGCTCCGATCTCATCAAGCTGTCAACCTAGGATGAATTCTTTCCTTAATCTTTCGGTGATCAATCTTGTCCTCCGGATGCTTCCAACAAGCATTCGCAGAGTGCATTTTGATCGCCAAAATCCCCCAAAACGCGAGGTACTGTCGGGATTGCCAGTGCGATACACAACTGCCTTAAATGGCACGCTGGAGAGTTCCTGCCCCAGGTAAGCGAATTGAGCCGCACAACGTTGGTGAGTGTCAGTCAACAAAAGAGTGCTGATCCCGGAGCCAGGAACCAGCGAGTAATGATCGCTGGCCGCAAACTTCGAACTTGCCTCGTCAAGAGGCACACCTTCGAGCTCGGTAAGGAAAGGTCCACTCCTATCCGCAAGGTCGCTTCTAATGATGAGACAGGAACCACATACTCGGTCGAAGTACTCGGTGCGTTCAATAAGACGCGATCCGGAGCGCCAAACCCACCCATGTGTTATAAGATAGCCAGCCTTAGCACCTGCCTTGTCTAACCAAGCAACTAGCTTTGAGCTAATAAAATCGTCTGCATCAACTTTCATCACATACCGCGGATTCCACGTTTGCTTCGCGTAGTCCCAAGCTGCTGCAATTTTCGCCAATTTGTCCCACACTAGAGAAACGTGATAATTTTCATGAGATAGAACAGGATGATTAAGTGATAAGAAGTGGAATCTTGAATCCAAACACACATCGAAATCAGGCGGCTCGTGACCAGCCACAACGACACAGTAATTCCCGTTAGTTGAATTCTGTATCGACTTAAGTGTCTGTCGAAGGTGAGCGCACGCTATTTCCCATTTGGGCTTGACCCTTCGAGATGCGAACGGGATTAAAAACGCCACGAAAGGCCTGTCATCTATATTCATCGCGCAACAAATTCTAAAGCCGTCTTTTGACTTTACTGGAAACTATTTGGCACTCCTCGCTTAGGACCGCTAACCAAGCCCCCAGGTGCCGATGACGCCTGCGGTGATGCTCTAATCGAGCAATCGTAAACGGGCGTGAATACGTACTGCGACCAAACAGAACTGGTTTGCGGCCACAAAAGTGCGCTACACGCGGACGGCGGATTTGTTTCGGAAAATGCCAACCGTTCCCCGCGCAATCTTGTTTCAGTTCATCTATGCCATGATGTCCGCCTATATGTTGCAGATCTGACACGGCAATTTTGAGTTCGTCGCGCTGAGCCAACGCGTACACTAAGTAGTTCAACATTCCCATCTCGCCCCAGGCAAACAGTCCCGGCGACTGCCGCTCCCATGACTCTGCTTTATCCCATACCTCAAACGCAATTGCATTTCGCCGGCACGCAAAAGCTCCGGAACTGAAATACGCCTTCCCACGCCACTCAAAGTCCGGATCGAACCGGCGCAGCTTCATCGGATCAAAATAAAAATGCGGCAACCACGGTGGGATTTCCGTGGCGTCCGCCGGGATTGAAATCTCGCTCCAAAAAATTTGAAAATCGACGTCGGTGCGGATTTGGGGCGTAAAGTCGCCCCAGACAACCGCGTCCGAATCCAGCCAGACGTACCGTTCAAACGGCCCTTCCCACATGGCCGCAAGCTTCGCGCGATAGTTTCCACAAATCACTGCGCGCATTTGTTCCGATGGCAATTGTGAAACCCGCAAGGCGACCAGATCGTATTCTTTCTCCAAGTCCGATACATCAAAGTCGCCATCGACTGTCAGGCATATTGGAACGCCGGGACAGTAATGCCGCATGCTAGCCAGTGTGGCCTGGACCATGAATTTGTCTCCGGCATGGCAACCGGTCACAAAACCAAATGGCGCCTGCACTTTCACGTCGTAAGGGCTGGCCGTTAGCGCTGTGCGTTCCCACGCGATGAAACGCATTCCCGATAAAGCTGGGCGAATGCGTTGGCGAACGAACTCGCTGCGTTCCGATTATGCGCGATTTGGTAAGCATGATTTCCTAACCGCTCACGTAGTTGCGGCAAATTTCGCAATTTCATGATAGCTTCGATCAATGCCGCGCCATCTTGCGGTGGGCATAGAATCCCGACCTGCCCGTCAGGCGCAGCTTCAGGAATTCCACCAACCCGAAACGCCACGACTGGTGTTCCGGACGCCATCGCTTCCACCAGCGTCAGACCGTAGGTTTCCTTCAACGAAGAACTGACAAAAACATCCGCGGCTGCAAGGAGCCGTGCCAGATTATGTCGATCGCGAATGCCTCGTGCAAACCGCACGTTGAGACCACTCGGAACCGGGACAGTACCTTCGCCAAATGCCAAAACGATTACGCCCGCGAGATTCGGCAAACCCGACAGTTGCTCAAACAACCACCGCACATTTTTGTTTGCATCGGTTAGCGATGCGCCACCTGTGAGGATCACAAACGCGTCTGTGGGCAAATCGAGATGCTTGCGGCAGAGATTTTTGTCCTGTGGTTTGAACAGTGTCGTGTCGATTCCGGGAGGAATCACTTGCACCCCACCACAGGCTTTGACTATTGGGCTTCGGCTGACGATTTCGGCAAGCCAGTGGCTGTTTGCTACCATGCGCGCTCCGCATTTCGGATATGCCCGCATCTTCCGCGAATGTGCAGCCTTTGCCAGCAATCGCTTTGCCGGCCATCTCAAGATCGGGCATGGATCGCAAGGCTGTGTCTCGTTGGCGTACCGGTCACATCCGCGATAGAGAAAGCAGCCTCCGGTCACATGCCACATATCGTGGGCGCTGATAACGACGCCCATCCGGCGCGGCAACGTCTCCAACCAACAAGGAACGTCGAACCAGTCGGCCACCGTGTGAAGATGCACCACATCCAGCCCTTTCAGATCCTCTGCCGACGGGGGAGACAACAGTCGCCGAGTCCCGTGCCACGGCTCAGTGGACAAGGAAACATATGCTCGGCGAATCACGCGATCTAAGAAAGGTCTGTCGGTTTCTGCGGTCGGCGGATTTTTACAGAGCACACGGCTATCAATCCCCTGCTCCACTAACCCGGCGGAAAGAAGCGCCGCGTACTCATAGCTGCCGCCAAACGCGTGAGTGTTGAGATGCAATACCCTCATGAAGCCAGTGTAGCGCGTCTAACGCCTTCATTACTTTGCTTTAGTGGCCGTTGATTCGCCTCTCCCTTCCCAAGGGAGAGCGTAGGGTGAGGGTGGCGGCCTTGACTTTTGTGCTGTTTAGAACCCCTCACTTTAAGCCTCTCCCCTTGCAGCAAGGGGAGAAGCGGGCAGAAACGCGGGGATTTTATCGGACTCTTATACATAAAGTGACTTGTGATGCACTACGCCAGCGGCGACGCGTGGAGTTCGAATTTCATTCTACTAATTTCCTGGCTGCGCTGGCCATGAAGCCGACGCCGGCGCGGCGCATTGCGAATATAATCGAGCCAGTACCGGGCCACTTTTCCATAAGCAGCCGATTTGTCCGCTTTCCCAATCAGCCGCCAGCACCACGACGCGATTGGAAAAACAAGGGCTCGCAATGGGGCGACCGCATTTCGCCAAAATCTTTGGCGTACGGATATCCGGAACTGCACCGATCGGCGGTTGACAGGCAGCCCCGCCTCGGCTGCAAAGCGTTCAAATAACACCTGGGCCGGACCTGGCGTTTCGACAAGCCACGGCGCCGAACTCGTGTAGTGAAGGATGCAGTTTAGGTCATTATTATCCTGGTCGTCGAAGCGCCACGACGCTCGGTTCCAATGTTCGCATAACTCCGCGATCTGCCGGTGGAGAAGGAAATTGATGGCCGATTGGTCCCAAAACCGGTACGTTCCGCTCCAACAATTTAAGAACTCGACAGCGCGCTCAAAAAAATGTTCCTCCCTGAGCGCATCTAGATTCATCAACATTACCCCGCAGTTAAAGTAAGCGCCTTCGGAAGGAAGATTCATCGCGCCTGCTATCTTTCGCGCGTCATCGCCAAGCGTCAGAGTCTCCGAATCAGGAACAGCGGCAAGAATCTTGCCCGGCGACAATTCAAGATCAAAAAGCTTCGAGAGATCGCGGAATACTAGGACATCGCAGTCTAGATAGATCACGCGTGGCACGTTTAGCGAGCGTAGCAGCAATATCCGGCAATAAGTCATGTGGGATTCGCCCGGCCCGAGCGTGGCACCGCGAAATACGGATTCGTCTATGGCTACGAACTCCAGGCGAACCGGCTTTGCAAATCCGTCAACGAGTCGCTGCAGCATCTCCCTCGATGGCTGAGAAATGCCTCCATCGAGTACCCACAGATTGACACTTCTTTTCTCGCTCACGTGTCTCAATGCGCTCGCGACTGCGCAATACAGCCCGGGGAAGTAGCGCTCGTTACTGGCTAGGACAACAACAACTGGTTGCATTCTCTCAGGCGAGCGCCCCGTAATCACGTTCGCAAACGACTCGTCGTGGAAGACGCGCTTGAACGCATATCGTCCGTTCGTGTAGAGCTCATCAGCCTTTTGCTTGAGCATTCGTCTTCGATGCGAGACAAAATTTGACTGAGTTCACGGTGGCCCACTTTCATCCAAAGATAGTGGCGCCGCACGCCTAACCAGAAAAGGAGGGTGCGCGGATAAGTCTTAATCCATACTCGGTCGCCGGAAAAAAAAGAGCCGAGGAATAGCTTCGCAAGATTTCGCAGTCTTGGCCAGCAGCCCTTTTGCATCGGAAAAGTGGACCATTGCATCAGTAACAGGTTTCTCAGTTCGAGAGAATCCAAGTAGTCGGTTGTTGAATGACCTGACCATGTCGCCTGGTGCCGATGCCAGACAATGCTGTCTGGCTCATAAATGCAGCGCCACCCACGGCGCCATGCTCGAAAACAGAGATCCACATCTTCGCAGTAGGCCGGTACAAACAGCGGGTTGAAACCACCGAGCTCAACAAACTTGTTTCGGTCCACAGCCATGAAACCGCCAGAGCTAAAGAAAGTGTGACAAGTCTGCTGATGTTGCGTGTCGAAGTTCCAACTGTAAAAACCGTTTTTAAACTCTAGGCGGGCAGGGCCGCTGGTAACCTCGCCTTCATTCCAATCATAGCTCCGCGCTGAAACTGAAAAAACATCAGGCGATTCGAAGTGCTTTATCAATGGAGCGACAAAATCGCGATCGACCTTCAAATCATTGTTCAGAAGCACTAAAACGTCTTCAGTTCTTTTGCGCGCCAGCCAGTTATACGAAAAGAGAAAATCGTTTTTCGGCGCGACGACAACCTGGACTGAAGGGAATTCGCGTTCAATCCATGCCACATCGTCGCGAGTGCTTTGGTTATCGAGGACCACAACGGTGCAGGTGCCGCGGACGTTCTTTGCGGCCGCGCAAGCCGTGGGCAGCAAATGCTCCAAATGCTGTTTCCCGTTGTAATTCAGGATCGCAAGGCAAACAGATTTCATCGGTGCGCACGCGCTGCCACAAGTTTTTCAATCTCGCCAACGAAAATCCCCCGCAACCGGTCAGAATTAAATAGCGTCTCATGCAGGTGTAGCGCCTCTTTTGACAGCTTCTCATGCAACGCTGTGTCTGCGGCGATCTCACGGCAAAGAGAAATCACTGCGCCAGCGTCGTCGGTGCTCACAACCGCGGCACCGCCGTGTTCTCGGGCCACGCGAACCGGTGTGCAATACTTCGGTCCCCAAAGAATCACAGGTTTTCCGAATGCGACGTAATCAAGGAACTTGGTGGTGAAACTGGTGCGCATGAAGAGTTCATGTTCCCTCTCGAAGCTCATCACCACCAGGAGCGCGTCGGCGCTGACCAGCACCTCTGCGGCCTCCTCGGGCGGCTTGAAGCCGAGATAGGCCCCGCGCGCTCGCGCACGCTCAAGAAGTTGTTTCCGCCAGTCCGCGTTTGGGCCAACCACCACGATTTCCAAATCGCTCGTCGCCTCGATCTGTTCGATTAGCGAGCAGAGCATCCGCCCATAGAAATTTTCCACCGAGCCCACATAAACTAGCCGGAATTTTCCGTTAGACGCCGGCCAGGATTTTTCCACTGCCCCACTAGATCTTCCCGGCATCGGGTAAATCACATGACTATTGGAGTGCGGCCCGAGCATCTCTTGCATCCCATCGCTGGTGCAAAACGCCAGATCGCACGCAGCGTAAAGTCCCTGGTAGCGTCGGCTCAAGATGGCCTGTGTCGCTTTGTGACCGTAATGACCTTTCATCTCGGGGAACCAATCGAGAAAGAGTCCCGCCAGAGGCAATCCATGACGTTGCGCCGTTTTTCGAGCGATGTGAGATAAGCCGCATTCTGCCAGCGTAAGAATAATGTGCGGCTGAAAACGCTGCACCGCGTCTTCCAAAGCTTTATTGGCTGTGAGTGGCCAGACGAGATTTTCGTAATCCTTCGTCCACGCAGCTACTCGCGGTCCAAATCTGCTCTTTCTCAATCGATGAATGAGATACGGCAACCGCAGTGGGGTGTGCACCACAAGGTCCTGGGCAAAATCGGCGTTGCTGGCAACGTGCAATTCAAACGGAGAGCGCTCCACCAATTGCCGGTGCATGACAATGCGCACGCCGCAGTCGTTTTTGGGAGGCACAATGCTAACGAGTAGCACCCTTAACTTTCCTTGTGACTTCAAACCCGCTCCATCGTTTCGATGGAAGTTAGGCATCTTGCCTGATTCGGCGTTGGCTTTCCAGTCCGCCGGGTTGTAAACGCAGCTTAAGCGCGTCGCGGTAAAGCACATGCCGCATCCAGTTCACATAATGTCGGGAGCAGTAGCTCCCGTCGTTCATGTTGCGAGAACGGAACCTGTGGACGTCATCGAACTCCACCAGGCTCAATTGCTCTGGAAAAAATTCTCCGCCGAGCTTGATGGCGACAGCAATGATGGTCTGCTCACAACGGCTATCGTGAGGATCAGTCAACGCATCGTGCACCATGCTGCGCAAAATCTCCGGCGCCATAAGCTCGCCATGCAGAGTTACGATTCCGCTGTTAACAAACGGCGGCTCCAACACTTGTGGGCAATGCCGCGGCGCCATCTCTCGCCGCTGATGGCAGTTGTTCTCGCGCAGCGCCCGAGGTTTGTCCCATAACGTTGGATCGCCCAAAACCGACGCCGGATTTTTGAACCAAAGGATATCAGCGTCGACGAAGAGCACCGGCTGTTTCCGTGCCTGTGTCACAATCGCGGCAAGCTTGAGACCGTAAGGACTTTGTCGAGCGTAGTCCGCCAATTCCCGGAAACCAGCAGACGAAGCGGCCGTGCAGACTTCTTGCCGCGTTAACACCGTGAGCGGCCCGGGCCACCAGGCAAAAACCTCAGCAAACTCTTCGGCCGACCAACTGCCGTCCGATACCGCAGTAATTTTCGGCAACGAACTCCATGAATGGAACAACGAAAACAAACTTTCCCGCAACATCAGCCAGTGCGCGCGGTCGCTGATCGTCAGGTAGCAGAAGTTCGCAATTGGTTTGGCTGGTTGAGCAGAGATGGGCCAGCGCGAAAGAACGGTTTGCGCGATCTCGCCGAACCGCACAGAGATATTCATTCCGCTGAAAGGCCGCAGAAGGCCAGGAGCAAATTTTCGCGCGAACACCTTTCGCTGCGCGGAAAGAGTTGATCGTCCATTTGCAGTCGTTGCACGTCCAACGACGTTTGCCTGGGAGTTGATCGGCGTGCAACAAAGCCAGCGCATCGGTCCCGGGCGCAATTCGTCGGCATACTGCTTCAGGTACGGCAGCAGCCAGAGTCTTCGCCAAAGCGCGCGAGGTTCGTGGAAGTCCCAAAACGTTCGTGCCCGAGTTCGCACTTCTTCGACAATATGGCTCGATTTCAGCCGAGAGGAAACAATCTCGCCGAGCCGTTCATCGATGAAATCGTGAATTTCGACGATGATGTGCGCATTTGCCAAACCGGGAACCGTCTTGGGATTCAAGAGCTCTCCTTCTGCGCCTTCAACATCCACGATGACCAGTGAAGTCTGACCATTGCCTATCGCCGCGCGGAATTGTTCTTGTTCGCAATGCCCCATTATTTTGACCCGCGATCGCAGTCCGTTCAGTTCCACATTGCGAGCGAGAAGTGTTCGTCCTTCTTCGCTGCTTTCTAATGCCGTCACAGCCGCCTGCGGCCATAACACGGCACAGCCCACTGCATAATATCCTTCCCCAGCTCCCACATTGATTATCCGACCGAAACAAATAGCAGACCACTTTACAAGGAAGGGCGCGATCTCCAATTCGTAAACGCCTATGATTTTGGGAGTGGAAGCGCCGAACACAGCTTCGCCGTCATACCGCATTCCCTTGAATGGCCCGCCCACCACAGTTTGGGATTTCTTTAGCCGCTCGAGGAACCGGGGAGCTGTAATCGAGCGCCGAAATCGTGCAGAGGGATAAAATGACATTACCGCCACAATTTTTTTTAATTCCGCTTCCCGGTCAACGGAAGCCGTAAGCGGTTTTCACGGCAGAACTCCTTTCGCCGAGATCAACCAATTGATCACAATTCGCCACAGCGCTGAAGCGGTGAGCAGCCACGACCATAGTGATTTTGCCTGCAAGACCGCGCAAAGCCTCGAGCAGCTTTGCTTCAGTGGCTACGTCCAGCGCGCTGGTTGCTTCGTCCAGAATCAAGAGAGACGGACCATGATAAAGCGCGCGCGCAAGACCGATCCGCTGGCGTTGGCCTCCAGAGATGCGGACACCACGCTCACCTACATTGCTATCGAAGCCATCAGGTAATTCGACTTCGATAAAGTCGAGTAGCTGCGCCATCGCGCAAGCTTCGCGTACGCGCGCAGGATCGATCTCATTTTCCGACAGGCCAAACGCGACGTTACGTGCGATCGTGTCGTCGATCAGAAAAATATCCTGTGGCACATAACCGATGGTGGCTTGCCACGAGGGCACCAGTGCAGGCGTAAGTGGTCGACCGTCAATCAGCATCTCGCCCGTCGTTGGATGGTAAAGGCCAAGCAACAAATCGACCAGAGTTGATTTTCCTGCACCCGTTGGCCCAAGCACACCGACCGAAGTATTCTTGACGATCCTCAGAGAAAACCCATTCAGCGCCAGCCGGGACGTGCCGGGATATCGAAAACTGACCTCGCGCAAAGTGATGACGTCATGCCAACGAAAAGGCGTTGCTGATGCGAGAGCGCTGCTACTCGCGCCCGACAAAACCGACCTGTCAGTCTCCGCGACCACAAATTCGTCATACACTTCGTCGACCGCATGACGCATCGAGCTGATCTGAGTGAGCTGACCGTAAAGCAACTGGAGCGAAGGTAGCAGCCGATAACCTGCAAGGGCCATCACCCCGAGATTCGGAAGAATATCGGAGAAGTCGCGCCCTCTCGCTGCGAGCAGCAACACAGCCACAACCAAACCGCCGAAAGCGAGCGGTTCTACGAGATAGCGAGCACTATTGGCGAAAACAGGCAGTCGTGCATACATTCGCGCGAGAACCGCTGAATGCTTGGCGAACCGGCTGAGAAAATGCTCTTCGGCGCGATGGACTTTGACTGGTTTAATTCCACCGAGCATCTGTTGCGCTTCGCGATAGGAGCCGGCTACAGATGTTCTTAAATTTTCATCCACCTCTCGACGTTTCCGCGTAAGGAGTCGGAAAATGATCACATAAAATGCGCCCAGCACGATTGCCGCCGACAGGGCGATCACCGGCTGAACCAGGAAAAGCGTCACCAACAGAAGCACTGCAGTGAGCACACGGGCGACGCTATCCAGAAACGGAAGGAGCACGCCGCTCGTATAATTCATCACGTCGGCAACAACTTTTTTGAGGAGATCGCCTGAGTTGCGCTGAAGAAAATACGTGTATGGCTGCGAGGCAATCCGGCGCAGAAGCCGAACTCTCAACCAGTGTGCGAAGTTTTGGGCATAACGAGTGCGCGCGTACTCGGCTACCAGGTTCACTACGTTGGACATGAGAAGGCCAGCGATGGCGATCACTCCGGCTACCAGGAGCAATTGCCGATTTTCCATCGGCGGAAACAGGCCCAGGAACCGTATGCCAAAATGAGATCGACGGATGCGGTCGGGATCAGCGGCGATTGCCAGGAATGGAAAGATTGACGTGATACCGATGACTTGAAAGAACGCCTGCGCAAGAGAAAGCGAAAAAACGCTGACTAGTTTCGCTCTGCCGTATGGTCGCGCCAAAAAGAGAACGCGACCAATCAGATCGGAGACGTTATGGATAAACCGGGACAAGGCGGTTCCGAATTACACGTTCAAGAATAATGGCACATTGGATCCTGCAACAGCGGCACGGCGAATTATCTCCGGGGAAGATGCCGGTGTCAAAAGCGTGCCGCCAGTGGAGCGGCGAGCTCACCCGAGCCTACGTGCGCGGTCAATTTCGGAGAGGCGTGTCCGCAGCTGCACGCTCCAGATAACGCATTTTTCTTGTGGGTTCGCCGTGGGTGTGTTGACGGCAGTTGAGAATCCGCTCAAATTACGCTCATGAAGGCTGCCGTTTTACCCACCCGAGTGAAGACATTCCTTGTTTTGACGGTTAGCTGCTTGCTGATTTCTTCGGCGTCAGCTTACGCGGGAAGGCACCATGGTGGCGGCGGAGGACATATGGTCAGCCATGGCGGGGGGCACCGTGGAGGCCACGGATCGTTTCACAACAGCGGTCATAATAGAAACGTCAAAACTGGTAATCACTACGATCAGCATAAGTAATTCGCAGATCCTCGAGGTCTGTCGGCTGATCTAGGTTGTTGCCCGACAACTCAATGTCGCCGTCGGTTCCCAATAACTATCAATCCAACTACGAAAGCGGCGACGGTGATAATCTCACAGTCACGGCCGTGTCCCAGCGTTCGATCCCAGTTTCGTCTTTACATCGACGACAGAGTCGGGCTACAAGATTTGTGCGAAAACTCTGCGTTTGACTCGATCATCGGCTGGCCGGCAACGGTCGATTAGATTGGAGAACTACGGAACCGTTTCAATAACGAAAGCTGAATCAACAAGACAGAAAGAAAGAACCCCTATGAAAACAGAATGCACCTCTAGATTACGCTTCCTCAATCCACGCGTCTTAATCGGCTTTGCTCTTTATGCGGCTGGCCTCGTTTTGGCGTTCGCTCCCATGAGCAGTGCGGCCGCGGGAGATGCCGCCGCCGCGGAGCTGAGTACATCGGTCCCGGCGCAGGCCACTGGAGGGACATGGACGGCGACTGGCGACCTTCATAGCGCTCCACGCGCCGACCATACGGCGACACTGTTGCCGGACGGCAAGGTGCTCGTGGCTGGGGGCGGCAACGACGACACCAACACGGCAAGCGCCCAACTATACCATCCGGAGATCGGAAGGTGGCAGCGCATCGGGAATATGAATCATCAGCGCCGCAGGCACACGGCGACATTGTTGCCGAATGGGCAGGTGTTGGTGACAGGCGGCACTCCTTGCGGCGATGTCATCGGCGATTGTCCCCCAAGTCCCCGCGGCAGCGCGGAACTATACGATCCGATTACTGGGACATGGACGGAGACCGGCAGCTTCGACATTGCACGCTGGTATCATACGGCGACATTGCTGCCGAATGGACAGGTGCTCGTGGCCGGCGGAATTGCCGGCAATCCGCAGGATCCTGGCGAGAGCCTGACAAGTGCTGAACTATACGATCTGGCGACCGGAACGTGGAGGCCGACCGGCAGCATGAGCATTGCACACTCTCACCATACAGCCACGTTGCTGCCAAGTGGGCAGGTGCTGGTTGCCGGCGGCTATAGCGGAAGTAACGCTTTATCAGCTGAACTATACGATCCGGCGACCGGAGTGTGGACGCCGACAGGCAGCCTCTCCGTGGGACGCTGGGATCATACAGCGACGCTGTTGCCGGATGGTCAGGTGCTGGTTGCCGGCGGAATCGGTAACGATTTTAACAGCATGGCAAGCGCTGAACTATACGATCCTGCTACTGGTAATTGGAGGAAGACCGGCAGCATGGCCCATGAACGCTCCTCGCACGCCGCAACGTTGCTGCCCAATGGACAAGTGCTGGTAGCCGGAGGGGAAGGTGTCTGCTGCCCCTTTCCATTCTGGACAAGCGCTGAACTATACAATCCGGCTACTGGGACATGGGTGGAGACGGGCAGCATGGCCACTGGACGCTACTTACACACGGCGACGTTGCTGCCGAATGGGCAAGTGCTGGTAGCAGGGGGCGCCAATTTTCCGGGTGGCATCTTAAGAAGCGCGGAACTCTACACATCGGCCCTACACGCCCTTGACGCCGAATAGCGAGGCATTGAAAACTGCCTTAACAAGACAGAAAGAAAGAACCTCAATGAAAGCAAAATACTCCTCCTCTAGATTACGTTTCCTCAATCCACGCGTGTTAATCGGTTTTGCTCTTTACGCGGCTGGCCTCGTTTTCGCCTTCGCGCACATGAGCAGCGCGGCCGCGGAAGACAACGCCGCCGCAGAGCTGAGTGTATCGGTGCCGGCGCAGGCGACTGGAATGTGGACGGCGACCGGCGACCTTGGCACTCCACGCGACTACCACACGGCGACGTTGTTGCCGAACGACCAGGTGCTCGTGGCTGGCGGCGAACGCATTTATGTCGGTCGGCTGGGGTACGTGTTCGAAAGCAAAAGAAGCGCGCAACTATACCGTCCTGGGATTGGAAGGTGGCAACGCATCGCCAACATGAATCATAGACACAATGGCCACACGGGGACGTTGCTGCAGAATGGGAAGGTGCTGGTGACCGGCGGCACCCCTGGTGGCAGCGCGGAACTATACGATCCGACCACCAGGACGTGGACCGACACCGACAGCCTCGGCACTACACGCTGGTATCATACGGCGACGTTGCTGCCGAATGGCCAGGTGCTGGTGGCCGGCGGCATGACGGCGGTTTTTAGAGGACCTAACGAAACCGTGGCGACCGCAGAACTATACGATCCGGCGACTGGAGTGTGGACGCCGACCGGCAGCATGACTACTCCACGCGCCTTCCATAAAGCGACGTTGCTGCCGAATGGGCAAGTGCTGGTGACCGGCTATAGCGACACCGCGGAATTGTACGACCCGGCAACTGGGGTGTGGGCGGCAACCGGCAGTCTCGCCACTGGACGCTCTTGGCACACGGCGACGTTGCTGCCGAATGGGCAGGTGCTGGTGGCTGGCGGCACCGGCTCCACTTACTTGGCAAGCGCTGAACTATACGATCCGGCGACTGGAATTTGGGCGGCGACCGGCAGCATGACCACTCCACGCGCCTTCCATACGGCGACGTTACTGCCGAATGGACAGGTGCTGGTGGCTGGCGGCTACGACGGCACTGACTTCTTAGCAAGTTCGGAACTATACGATCAGGCGACTGGAATGTGGACGGCGACCGACAACATGGCCACT
>QHQA01000070.1 GCA_003219695.1 Verrucomicrobiota bacterium | reverse complement strand
TCTGGCTCCGGTTCATCTGCCGCCGGCGCGATCTCTAGCGTGACGACGTCGCCTGCGTCTGCGCGCGCAGCTTGGCTCAGCTTCCGGTCCACTTTAAGCCAGTGGCTTTTTTGGCCATCTGGTTCGAGCATCGCTTGAAAAGCGAAGCCATTGATGGTGCCTTCAATTGCCGTCATGCCCCGGGACGGGAGCTTCGCACTGGCGTTCTTTGGCAAGATGAGAAAGGTCCAGGAATCGCCCTTCTCACTCTCCGTCGGCCGGAAGAGTTTCGCTTTGAAACGGATCGTGGTTTTGGTCATTTGCTTTGTATTACTAACTGATGCTGACCAAGCAACAATTGATTCACGCACCACAAGCGGGTCAAAACGTAGCGAGCGCCCGATCGATGCGGGCGAGCACTTTTTCTTTTCCAAGGACTTCCAGCAGATGATAGAGACTTGGTCCCACATTGCTGCCGGTGACCGCCAGACGCGTGGGATGAACGATGGCGCCGACTTTCACTCCGAGCTCTTTCGCCGTGCTTTTCAGTATCGCTTCGATTTCGGTCGCATCGAACTTTTCCGAAGCGCCCAGCGCGTCACGAACATAGAACCCACAATAGGCCGGCAACTCGTCGAACGTGTTGATTTTTCCTTTGCAGGTTTGTAATGCAGCGCGGACATATTTCTCCGGAAATTTATCGAGCTTCACGCCGTTCGACTTCAGGCGGGCCACGGCCAAGTCGTAAAACTCAGAGTCGCTGAGCTCGCGCGCGTAATCACCGTTTAACCAATGCAGCTTGTCGGGATCGAACGTCGCTGAGCTGCGCCCGATGTTTTTCAAATCGAAAATCCGAACGATCTCGTCGATGTCCATTTTCTCCCGGTTATCCTTGGGCGACCAACCGAGTAAGCAGAGGTAATTGCGCACCGCCGCCGGAAGATAGCCGCGCCTGATGTAATAGTCCACGCGCGCGCCCTCATCGCGTTTGCTCATCTTCGATCCGTCGCGGTTGAGGATGAGTGGGATGTGCGCGTAGCGCGGCGGCGTTGCGCCGAGCGCGCGGAAAATCTCGATGTGCTTCGGCGTGTTTGAGAGATGATCTTCCCCGCGGATCACATGCGAGATTTTCATTTCAAGATCGTCGGTCACGTTCACGAAATGAAAAATCCATGAGCCGTCCGGGCGCCGGATGGTCATGTCCGGGTGCGTTGCCGGATTGCTGAGATCGAAATCGATTTTGCCGCACACGATGTCATCGACGATGACATGCTCGCGCGGCGAACGAAATCGCATGGCGCCCTCGTCTTCGAAGATGTGACCGGCGTCCTGAAGCTTTTTAAGGTAACGTTCATAAATTTCTGTGCGTTCGCTTTGCAGGTAAGGTTCGAACTCGCCGCCGACGTGCGGTCCTTCGTCCCAATTCAGGCCCAGCCAGTGTAGTCCTTCATAGATCGCCGCCATCGCTTCCTCGGTGTTTCGCTTGATATCGGTGTCTTCGATGCGCAGCACGAATTTCCCGCCGTGATGCCGCGCAAACAGCCAGTTGAACAGCGCAGTGCGCGCCCCGCCGATGTGCAGATAGCCCGTAGGCGAGGGGGCAAAACGAACACGGATTTCGGAAGTCATTCAATTGTCATCCTGAGCGAAAGCGACGGATCTCGCAAATCGATGATCTGAGATTCTTCGCGCAGTCTGTGCTGAACGAAGTCGGAGGAACTCAGAATGACAACAAAAGCGCCCTTAAGCGACGCTAAACTCGTATTAGCTATATGAGCCGCCACGCGGGAGTTTGGAGAAAAGCTAACGACGACTCAACAATCGGCGTAGTGAGCAGTGGCATTCCAGGAGACGCCTGTAATATGAAGAGGTACGAAGCACCGTGGGGCGCCGCATTGGTCGTTACTTCGTTAGTCGCCACGCTCGTCTGTCTTGGCGTCGCAATCCTGATGCTGTGGACCGGTCCCTGGTGGATCCACTGGGTTGCGGTGCTTCTACTTGCGACTATTTGCGGTGGCGCGCTTTTTACTGTTCGCGGATATACTGTCACTCCGGATGCCGTTCTGGTTCATCGCTTGTTCTGGACTGACTGGCTTGCAGTCCGCAGAGTTCACGCCGGGCGCGATGCGTGGCAGTCTGCGCATCCTTGGCAATGGCGGTTTGTTTTCGTTTAGCGGCTGTTTCCGGAACAAGACGCTGGGCGCGTATCGGGCATTTGTTACTGACCTCCGTCGGACAGTGGTGCTGCGTTTCGCCGAGCGCACGATTGTTGTTTCACCGTCGGAGCCGGAGGATTTTGTTCGTGAGCTGAATGCGACAAGCCACGGATGAGACATTGGAGTGCTGGAGTAATGGAGTAATGAATTTGTTCAGCGAGGTCTCGACCCCAACGAACCAATCGAACAAGCGACTCCGCCAGCCATTATTCCAGCGCTCCAATACTCCATTACTCCAAAAAAATCCTGCCGGCGCGGCGGCGTGCATGTCGATCTTTTGGGAGATTCACTTTGGCGACGCGGGCATCACGATCGGCAAGGGAACGGACGCGCTCGATTACGTCGAAGCCGAGCTCGGAGATCTTTTGCGCGCGCAACCATTTCAAAATTGCCCGGCGCTGGAGCGCAATCGGCAACGCGCGAAGTTTTGCCACTGAAAGTGCCGCCTCCGCCGGGTCGGCATCAGTCCAATCGGGAAGCTGATTGTCCATCCAGGCTTCATCTTCGCCGGCAATCGCAGCGGCGCGCCAGATGGTGAGACGAATGTTGCGGCCGAGCATTTTCTCCAGATACGGAATCACCCGGTGGCGGACGCGATTGCGAAGCGGATTGAGATTTTTGTTCGTGGCGTCCTCGCGAAATTTGATTCGGTACTGGCGCACGTAATCGTCAATCTCCTTGCGCCAGACGCCAAGAAACGGCCGCACGATTGTCAGCTCGATATTGCCGATGCGGCGAGCCGAAACTTCCCGCATCGCAGCAAGACCGGCGCTGCCTGCTCCGCGAAACAGATTGATCAGGAAAGTCTCGACCAGATCATGCGCGTGATGCTCAGCAAAAAATTCGTAACGCGCCTCACGCGCTGCGGTCTCGATCGACATCTTTTTTTTCTTTGCAAGCGCGCGAACGTTTGCCGCGCGGAGTTCAAGATCAATACGCGGCACCTGCATTGTAGGGCGAGCGCTCCGCTTGCGCCTCCCCGCGCCCGGCAGGCGGAGCGCCTGCCCTATAAATTTTTCATTGTAGCGCCCGACTAGCTTCTCGACAAAGCGCGCATCGGCGTCGCTTGATCGTCCGCGCAATTGATGATTCAAATGGCAGACGATCAGTTTCTTGTAACCAAGATTGATCAGCCAGTGCAGCAGCGCGACGGAATCGCGCCCGCCGGAAACGCCGATCAGGTAGCAGGCGCCGGCTGGGAAATCACGCGCGATTTTTTTTTCTTCGATTAACCGCATCGACAGTGCAATTTCACTTGGCCAACGTCCAACGCTCAACGTCAAACGTCCAATGCCCATTGCAGGAAGGAAGACAGATTTTGCAACCAACGGCGTCTTCATTTGGATGAGGAAATCTGTTCGCCTTTTCCTTTGTGGAACCGGTCTCGCCTGCGTTTTCCCAGTGAACGCAATCGCAGCGGACGCACAAATCCCGCAAGCGAAGTATCGGCCGCCGGACGACGTTACGATGATCGAACTTCGCGGGACAAGTGAAGCCGGTGGCCTAACCGGCCGTTTCACGATGATTGTGGATCTTCATTCCGGGCGATACGTTGCGCAACGGGATTACGGCATCTACAGCGAGGCAACCGGCTTCGATGGACAACTGGGTTGGAAACGCGACCGCTCGGGCGCTTCACATTTTCTCAATTCGGATCCAGCGCGCGCCATCACTGCGACCGAGGCGTGGCTTTTCCGTCGCGGCTGGTGTGAGGGCGAAAACGGTGCGACTAGGGTAGAATCGCGCCCCGACGAAAAAGATGGCAAGGTAACGGAAGCGGTTTGGAATGTAACGCCGAAGGACGGGATTCCGGTTTTGCTTCGGTTTGAAAAAGCGAACGGCTTGTTGCATCAATCCGAGGTCAGTCTTTGGAGCAGCCGATTGGTCCGGCATTATTCAGATTGGCGCGAAATCGACGGCGTCCTCATTCCCTTCGCTGAGAAAGACGAGTATCCGGAAGACGAATCGGTCGAACTAATCAAGATCGAATCCGCAAAAGTGAACCTGCAGAACGTCGACGCCAAAATATTTAAGCGACCGCCGAACATTCACGATTCTGCAATCAAC
>QHQA01000069.1 GCA_003219695.1 Verrucomicrobiota bacterium | reverse complement strand
AAACCGGTCCCGCATTCGCTTCGCCTCGGCAAGAACGTGCCTGAATCGCGGAGAAAACGTCGTCGCCACAGCAATGGTTTTGTATCGCGATGGAGCGCGCATGAGCGGAGCGCCAATTTCGTGTTTCCTCAGCTCTAAGCAAACTCGGAGCGAAAATGACGAATTACGAATAGCGAAGCGAGCATGCAGCATTTTCGTCATTTCAGCATTCGAGCTTCCTTCGTCATTCGTCATTCGTGCTTCGTCATTCCTTCTCATTCATCTTTCCATTTTCCAATTCCTCTGCGAATTTTCGCAGATGCGGCGTGCGATTTATCCCGGCAGTTTTGATCCGGTGACAAATGGTCACCTGGATGTGATTGAGCGCGCACGAAAATTATTCGACGAAGTCGTGGTGGCGGTGGCGAACAACGACGAGAAACAGCCGCTTTTCTCGCTCAAGGAACGCCTTGATTTGCTGCAAGAGACTGCGGGTAGAATCGACAATGTGCGAATTGCTGAGTTCAAGGGATTACTAGTCGAGTTTGCGCGGGCACAGAATGCGGGAGCGGTAGTCCGCGGTTTGCGCGCGATCTCGGATTTTGAATTCGAATTTCAAATGGCTCTGATGAATCGAAAACTGGATGTCGCGGTGGAAACGATTTTTTTAATGCCAAAGGAGGAATACACTTATCTTAGTTCGCGAATCGTGAAAGAAATCGCCCGCCTCGGCGGCGATGTCTCCAGTTTTGTTCCAGATTGTGTAGCCAAGGCGCTGAGCCGGAAATTTAGTTGATGAACTCTCAAAACATTATCGATGTTGTCATTCCGAGCGAAGCGTAGCGGAGTCGAGGAATCTCTGGTCACTCAACGCGTTTTGATTAATGGCCAGAGATGTCTCGACTTCGCTCGACATGACAAGAACGCAATAGAGGTGTCGCAATGAAAGTTCATCTGAAACAAATTCCAGCCCACGGTCTGCATCTCGAGGGAGAGGAAGATTGCCCCATCCAGGAATTGGAATCGGAAGAAATTCATTGCGCCGGCCCGCTGCATTACGACATCGATGTTGGCGTCGCGGGAGTAGCCTTGTGGGCGAATGGCTCGCTCTCACAGCCGGTGGAGCTGCGTTGTGTGTCTTGTCTGGAAAAGTTTGTGCACGAAATCCGAGTACCTGCATTCGCCGTGCACATGCAGCTCGAAGGACCAGAGACTGTCGATCTCACACCGTTTATGCGTGAGGACGTGCTGCTGAATCTGCCGGCCCATCCGCATTGCGACATGAACGGTGACCGCGTCTGCAAAGCCAAACAGCTCAACACTGCGGAACAGGATACAAAGCGAAAGTCCGACTGGAGTGCGCTGGATAAACTGAAGTTAAATCGGTAATTGGTTGAAGGGTTGAAGTACTGAAACGGAAACAACAAGGGTTGTTTTCCTGCTTCAGTTATGCTTTTGTAGCCGCCTGCCATGGGAGTCCCGAAACGCAAAACATCGAAGATGCGCTTGCGCACACGCAAAGCGGCGAACCGCTGGCACGCGGCGCAGCTGAACAAATGTCCACAGTGCGGGAGTACGGTCCCGTCGCACATCGCCTGTCGGTCGTGCGGTTACTACCGCGGACGACAGGTATTGACCCTCGAAAGCAAATAGCTGTAGCCGTCGCTCTGTGGGCGACGCCAAATGTTGGACAGTCAACGCCACGCTTCGCACAGCAAAGCGACTACAATTTTCGCTTTGCATTCGACGGCTAAAGTTCGCAAAGTTTTGCACTGATGAAAATCGCCCTCGATGCGATGGGCGGTGATTTTGGCCCGCCTAACCTCGTTGCCGGCGCCGTGATGGCGTTGCGTGATTACCGCAAGATCAACAAGCTTTACCTGGTGGGAGATTCCGCCGAGATCGAAAGCGAGTTGCGCAAACATCAGTGCAATGATTCTCGGATCGACATTGTGCATTCCACTCAGGTGGTGGAGATGACGGATCGCGCCTGGACAGCTGTTCGCCGAAAGAAAGATTCGTCAATCAGTCGCGCTGTCGATCTTGTAAAACATGGGGACGCGGACGCAGTGGTGAGCGCCGGCCACACCGGAGCAGCCGTCGCCGCGAGCATGATCAAATTACGCACGCTCCAGGGAGTCGATCGGCCCGGTATCGCGGCGGTATTGCCTACGCAGTTCAACGCTTTCGTTCTGATCGACGCTGGCGCAAACATCGACGTCCGCCCGGAGCAGCTTTTGCAATACGGCATCATGGGCTCGGTTTACTCCAGCCATGTTCTCCGCTACAAAAAACCGCGCGTCGGTTTGATTTCGTTAGGCGAAGAAGACGTCAAAGGTAACGAACTAACCAAGGAGGCTTTCAAAATGTTGAGGGAGAGCTCGCTAAATTTTCGCGGCAACATCGAAGGCCGGCATTTATTCGAAGATCCCGTGGAAGTCGTGGTGTGCGACGGTTTTGTCGGAAACGTGATTTTGAAAACATCCGAGTCGATTGCAGTGGCGATTTTCAAATGGCTTAAACAGGAATTGACGCGCTCGAAAATCCATATGGTCGGCGCTTATCTGGCGCGAAAGGCGTTTCGCGTAATCAAAGACAAGACGAACTACGAAGAGTACGGCGGCATGCCGCTGCTGGGTGTGAACGGGATTTGCATCATCGCACACGGCGCGAGCACGCCGCTGGCGATCAAAAACGCGCTGCGCGTGGCGGCCGAGTCCATTGAACAGCAGGTGAACCCGCATATCGTCGAGGAGATTCGCCGTTACCATGAAACGACAACCCCGCTCGAGCCCGCGCTCCCATAAGGCGCTGCGCACGGTCTCAATCATCGGCACAGGCAGTTATGTGCCGGAGAAGGTTCTGACTAACGAGGACCTGTCTCGCATGGTCGATACCAGCGACGAGTGGATTACCACGCGTACCGGGATCAAGGAACGCCGGATTGCCGCGAAGGGCGAAGACACGAGCGCAATGGCGACCAAGGCCGCGCTGAAGGCGATGGAGCAAGCGAAGATTTCAGCCAAAGAAATCGATCTCATCATCGTGGCGACGGCGACCCCCGATATGCTTTTCCCAGCCACAGCCTGTTTCGTTCAGAAGAAAATCGGCGCCACCAATGCCGCTTGTCTGGATATTTCTGCAGCATGCGCGGGGTTCCTTTTTGGCTTGGAGATCGCGCAACAATTCATCACGTCGCATACGCACGACACCGTCCTCGTAATCGGGGCGGAGAAATTGACGTCAATCACCAATTGGACCGATCGCAACAGTTGCGTTCTGTTTGGAGATGGGGCGGGCGCCGCTGTCTTGCGCCATCGCGGCAGCGCCCATGGCGTGATTGCTACTCACATCGGCAGCGACGGGCAGTACACCGACATTTTGTTCATGCCCGGCGGCGGTTCGCGCTGCCCCATCACGCGCGAAAATGTCGATATGCACTTGGTAACGATCCATATGACCGGCAAGGAAGTTTACAAACAGGCCGTTACCGCCATGCTTAACGCAGCGAAAAAGGTTCTCGACCAGGCGGGGCTTTCCATTGAAGACATTGCCTGTGTCATTCCGCACCAGGCGAACCTGCGCATCATCGAAGCCATCGCCGATCGGCTCGGCATTTCGCACGACAAGATGTTTGTGAATCTGGATCGTTACGGCAACACCTCCGCGGCTGCCGTAGCCATTGCACTCGACGAAGCCAATCGCAGCGGGCGGATCAAGCGTGGCGATTATGTTTTGATGATTGTATTTGGCGGCGGACTAACCTGGGCGAGCACGATTATTGAATGGTAGATTCCAGCATGGGAACTCTTCGGGTAGATTGTACAGTTCAGAATTACGCCGAGCCAGAGAAGCAAGCACTGGTCCGCGATCTCCTCGTTGATACCGGCAGTGATAGTACCTGGATTTCTGAAAATACATTGACCGATCTCGGTATCGCGCGCCCGGAAAAGGGTCTCAGCTTTGTAATGGCCAAGGGCGAGATCGTGACTCGTTTGGTCGGCTTCGCCATCATTCGGATCGACAATCATTTCACAATTGACGAGGTTGTGTTCGCCCAACCGGGTGATCTCTTACTGCTTGGCGCGCGAACCCTGGAGGGTTTAGATCTTCGCGTTGACCCGCGTGCGAAAAAACTTGTCGCGGCGGGCCCGCGTCTCGCCGCTTAAGGTCACCATGCTCATCGAAACCCACGCACACCTCGATTTTCCCGATTTCGCGAACGATCTGGAGGATGTGCTGCGTCGCGCAAACGAAGCGGGCGTCATCCGCATCATCACAATCAGCACCTCAGTGGAAAGCAGCCGGCGCGCGATCGAGCTTGCAGGAAAATACCCGGCCGTCTTCGCGGTGATCGGCGTTCACCCGACTCACGTTGAAGAAGCTGAGGACGATGTGATCACGCCGCTGCGCGAACTGGCAAAGAGCTCGCGCGTCGTAGCCATCGGCGAGACAGGTCTCGATTATCACCATTTGCCGAGTGAAAAAGTAGCGAAGGAAAAGCAGGTCCAGGTCATGTCCGCACTGCGAACTGAGACCGATGAAGAAATCGAAGCGCAAATTCGCGACGGCGCATACAAATCGAAACAAGTGAGTTTGTTTCAGCAGCAGCTCGACCTGGCGGTGGAACTGGGGCTCAACGTGGTGATCCATCAACGCGACGCATGGGAAGACACGCTGAAAATCATGCGTCCATACTCGGGCAAATTGCGTGGCGTTTTTCATTGTTTCGGCGGCTCGCTCGAACAGGCGAACCAAGTCTTTGATCTCGACCACCTCGTTTCATTCACCGGGGTTGTCACTTTCAAGAACGGCGCAGCCGTGCGAAAAGTCGCTGCACAAGTCCCGCTGTGGAAGTTCATGGTGGAAACCGATTGCCCATATCTGGCGCCGGTTCCTTTTCGTGGAAAGCGCGCTGAACCGGCACACACACGCATTGTAGCGGAAACGATCGCAGCGGGCCGCGAGGTGGCGTTGCAAGAAATTGCCGAAGCGACGACCGAAACCGCAGAGAAGTTTTTCAGGTTCAATCGAGAATGAAAATCGATAATGGTAGGGCGCGACCGCCGGGCGCGTCGAAAGCGCGGAGCAAAACGAACGGCTCGGCAACCCGTCCCTACCTTCTGTTGCTTGCGCTGTTCGTCGCATCGTGCGCAGCGCCCGACACGCGGCATCATCTCGTGATCAGCGCGCGCGAGCAAAAATTAGCCGTTCTCGATCGCGGTAATTTGACGGCCATTTATCCAGTCTCGACATCGAAGTTCGGCTTGGGCGATTGGGCAGGGAGCAGTTCCACTCCACTCGGCGAACTGGAAGTGGCCGAAAAAATCGGCGACAACGCGCCCCCTGGCGCCGTGTTCAAGGACCGACGCCGCACCGGTGAAATTGTCGTGCCAAATTCTCCCGGCCGCGATCCGATCGTGACGCGCATTCTTTGGTTGCGCGGGCGCGAAGCGCAAAACGCAAACGCGTTTGCCCGATATATCTATATTCACGGAACGCCGGAGGAATGGAAAGTCGGTTCGGCTGCGAGTTACGGATGTATCCGGATGCGCTCCAATGACATCATCCAATTGTACGACATTGTAGGAGTCGGCGCCCCTGTAACCATTGTCGATGCGCCGCTAACGGCAGCCATTCCGGGTTACGTCCCCCGCGGCACGCTCGTGCTTCGCTGATTACTTGCGCGTGAAGCGGACGATCCTGTCTGCAAACTGGACGGCGGACTATCCCGACTTGTCGGAACTTAGAGACTTACGCAGGCAGGATGGATCGCCTGCGTCACTAGGGCAATTTGCCGAGATGTTCTCTAGGCGTCTCGCGCGAGAGCAATTCCATGTCCGCATCTACCATAATCCGCACGAGCTCGTGAAACCGCACTTTCGGTTCCCAACCGAGAATTTTCTTCGCCTTTGAAGCGTCACCTAGCAGAAGGCCCACCTCGGCCGGGCGCTCATATCGCGGGTCGTGTTTTACGAATTGCTTCCAATCAAGATCAGCCTGAGCGAAGGCGGCTTCGACGAACTCGCGCACACTGTGGGTTTCGCCAGTCGCCAGCACAAAGTCGTCGCCTTCACCAAGCTGCACAATTCGCCAGATGCCTTCGACGTAATCGGGCGCGTATCCCCAGTCGCGTTTTGCATCGAGGTTGCCAAGGAACAGTTCTTTTTGCAGGCCATGCTTAATCGCAGCGACCGCGCGTGAGATTTTACGGGTAACGAAAGTTTCGCCGCGCCGCGGGCTTTCATGATTAAACATGATGCCGTTGCTGGCGCAAAGGCCGTAGCTCTCCCGGTAGTTCACGGTTGCCCAGTAAGCAAAAACCTTGGCCACGCCGTAGGGACTGCGCGGCCAGAACCGCGTCTTCTCGCTCTGCGGCACTTCCTGGGCCTTACCAAACATCTCGCTGCTTGACGCTTGAAAAAAACGAGAACGCAATCCGGCCTCGCGGATCGCCTCCAGAATGCGGATCGTCCCCACGCCGGTGACGTCGGAGGTGTATTCTGGAATGTCAAAGCTCACGCGCACGTGGCTCTGCGCCGCCAGGTGATAAATCTCGTCCGGCTTCAATTCATAAAGAAGCTTCACCAGATTCACCGAATCGCTGAGGTCGCCGTAATGCAGAAACATTCTGACGCCGTTCACGTGAGGATCGGTGTAAAGATGATCGATGCGCGAAGTGTTGAAGGTGCTCGCGCGGCGAATGATCCCGTGGACTTCGTAGCCCTCCTCAAGCAGCAAATCAGCCAGGTAACTTCCGTCTTGGCCAGTGACGCCAGTGATGAGCGCTTTTTTCATGGCGGCAGTTTTGGAAAGGTCATGCCTCTGGCGGGGTCACCATGATTCGCGCCAGCACAGCGCGCTGTGCGCCAATCAACGCGCTGATCCCTTGGCGCCCGAGCGCGAGCATCTCATCCAATTGCGCGCCGGAGAAGGTCGCTTCTTCCCCCGAGCTTTGGACTTCTACAAATTCACCGTCTTCGGTCGCCACGAGGTTAAAATCAACAGCCACCAGCTTGTCCTCTTCGTAATTGAGGTCCAATAGCGCCTGTCCATCCAGAATGCCGGCGCTCACCGCGGCGACTAATCTTTGCATCGGCGGCGCGTCCAGCTTTTTCTCCTTCACAAATTTCCGGCAGGAGATTGCCAGCGCCAGGCTCGCGCCGGTAATTGCGGTGGTGCGAGTCCCGCCGTCGGCTTGCAGCACATCGCAATCCACCCAGATTGTGCGCGGCCCGAGTTTTTCGAGATCGACAACCGCTCGAAGCGAGCGGCCAACCAAACGTTGAATCTCCACGCTGCGGCCGTCGATGCGGCCTTTTGCAATGTCGCGAGCTTTACGCGGCTGAGTCGAATATGGCAGCATGGAATATTCGGCGGTAAGCCAACCTTCGGTCACACCCTGCTCTTTCATCCAGCGCGGCACAGCCTCTTCGATCGTGACCGCACAGATCACACGCGTGTTCCCCATCGAGGCAAGCACGGAACCGCTGGCATACGGCGCCACGTTCAATTCGAAATTGATCGGACGAATCTCATCTGAGCCGCGGCCGTCACTTCGCTGCATCGAAGGAACCTAAGATGTAGCTGGCTTTCACGCGATGAAGATTTTATGCATTTCAGAGCCGGTGGCCTCTCTCATTGGCGCTGAGCAATCGGCTTGACGCACTGGGCGCGTCATCGTTGTATAAGGCCTTTGCGGGAAAAGTATGGCTGACACCCAAACGGCGGTTTGCATTACCGGAGCGCACCGCTCCGGAACATCGATGCTCACTCGGCTGTTGCACGCCTGCGGGCTCTACTTGGGCCCGAAAGACGCATTGATGCCGCCGCAGGCCGATAATCCCGATGGTTTCTGGGAACATCTGGGCTTCGTCGCGTTAAACGACGAATTACTGAATGAGCTCGGCGGGGCATGGGACCTGCCGCCGAAGGCCGACGAGACTTTCACGGATCCTCGGCTCAAGCCTTTGCGTATGAAAGCCCGCCTGCTGATCGAAGGATTTGACTCGGCAAACGTCTGGGGCTGGAAGGATCCGCGCAACAGTTTAACGCTCCCGGTCTGGCGGGATCTTTTGCCCGGATTGAAAACGGTTATCATCGTGCGCAACCCCTTGGAAGTCGCTCACTCGATGCGCGAGCGCAACGGCACCTCTTATTCGTTCGGCTTGCGGCTTTGGGAAATCTACAATCGGCGGCTGATCGAGGCCGCGACTGGCAGAGAATCGCTCGTTACTCATTACGATTTGTTTTTCGAAGACGCCGAATCAGAGTTGCGGCGAATTGTGGAATTCATCGGTTTGCCGGATGCGCATGTAGCCAGCGCAGCGGCACTGGTAAAAAAGCGAAAACGCCACACTCATTTCACGCTTGAGCATCTGATCGACGCCCGCGTAGCTCCGGAAGTAATCGAACTTTATCGCGCTTTGATCGCGGAAGCGAAAGGAAAGGCAGGAAGAACCTCGCAACGTGCGGAGCCGAAAGAACGCGATTTGCTGCCCGGGGCAGTCACCCGGCTAAATGCTTTCATTCCAGAAAGAATTTCACAGATCGAGGATCTCTACCGCGAGCTCTTAACGCAAGCAGAAGCTCGCCACAAAAAGGAAGCGGATGAGCTTAAGGGGCATCTTGAGGAACTCCGCAGGCATTTGGAGCAAACGAATCAGTGTCTTCGCAACAAAAGCGTTACTCTGGCAGAGAGCGAAGCGCGGCGGGAAGAGCTGCGAAACCGCTTGAAAAAACAATTGCAAGCTACGAAAAGGCTTGCCCGGCTTTTAGACGAGGCTGATGAGGCCGCAGCCCGGCTCAGTTCTTCGGCGCGCTGGCAAATTGCAAATCCGGTTGCCGCGTTAAAGGCAAAACTTTCGCCCTCAAAATCGCGAGACTTGTTAGGCTATGGGCATTTGGAAAAAATCGTTTCGGCTTACCAAAAATGGCGAACGACCCATCCCGAGGTTGGCGCGATTGATAATGAAATCCAAGCGCTGATTTCAGGCGTAGTTTCAGTCGTTGGACAAAGAGTAGCACCCGTTGAACCTCCAGAGCCGACGCGTCCGATTGAATTTCCGATTCACGAGCAGATCCAAATTTCAATCGTTATCCCGGTGTTCAACCAATTCCGTTTTACCCATGCTTGTCTGGCGTCGCTTCAGGAGCATCAGGGAACAGAGCGCTTTGAAGTTATTGTGGTGGATGACTGCTCAACGGATAAGACTGCGGAAGTTGTCCCGCGCATACCAGGGGTTGTCTATCTGCGCAACGAGTCAAACTCCGGATTTATTGCCTCGTGCAATCGTGGTGCGAAAAGCGCCCGGGGCAAATATCTCGTTTTCCTTAACAACGACACACTCGTCACAGATGGCTGGTTGAGCGCGCTGGTAAGTAGCTTTGCCGAAGAGCCGGAGGCGGGCATCGTCGGCTCAAAGCTTCTCTATCCCGATGGCCGTTTGCAGGAAGCAGGCGGGATCATCTGGCGCGATGCCTCAGCGTGGAACTATGGAAAGTCTGATGATGCGGGGAGCCCTGAATATAACTTTCTGCGGGAAGTCGATTATTGTTCGGCGGCAGCGTTGATGATTCCCAAGGCGCTGTTTGAATGTGTGGGCGGGTTCGATTCGCGGTACGCGCCTGCTTATTACGAGGATACGGATTTATCCTTCAAGGTTCGAAAGAACGGTTACAAGATCCTATATCAACCGCTCAGTGAGGTAATCCATTATGAGGGAGCAACTGGTGGGACCGATCTGTCATGCGGCACAAAGAAATTTCAGGACATTAATCGCATTACGTTTGCGGAAGTCTGGGCTGACGAACTAGGAACAAAGCCGACTAACGGTGATCTGACATTTTTGCGCCAGGCGCCGGCCGGGAAGAAAAACATTCTCGTGATCGATCACCACATTCCGATTCCGGATAAGGATTCAGGATCGCTCCGAATGTTCCAACTCCTCAAGCTGCTTCACCAGCTTGGTCATCGCATTACTTTCATTCCAGACAATCTGACCGATGTCTTGGATTACGGGGATGAATTACGCAAGCGTGGAATTCAGGTTATCCATCGTCCCTATGTTAAGAAGGTCCGCGACTATTTGATTTCGCATGGTTCTGAGTTTGACGTTGTTATCCTGAGCCGGTGTGATTTTGCGCATAAATATATTGCTGATGTCCGGCTGCATGCACCGCAAAGCCGAATTATTTTTGACACTGTCGATTTACACTCTCTTCGTGCGCACAGAGAGGCTCAAATCACCATCGATCCGGAGGCGCGAGAAAAGGCGCGGTGGAAAGAAGAACTGGAATACGATGTCGTCCGCCAGGCTCATGAGACGTGGGTAACAAGCAGCGTCGAACAGAAGCTGCTTCAAGAAAAATGCCCAGGAAAATCCATTCAACTCATTTCGAACATCGTGGACATTCCGGGCTCGAGCACGCCTTTCGAGCTGCGCCGGGACTATCTCTTCATTGGCGGCTTTCAGCATACACCGAACACTGATGCCGTTCTCTTTTTCCTGAAGAAAATTTATCCCCTGGTAAATGAGCGGCTGCGCGAGGCCAAGTTCTATATTATCGGCGATAAGGCGCCGCCGGAAGTGGTTGCTTTAGCCGGCGAAAATGTTGTGATCGCGGGATTGCAAAGGGACGTCCGTCCCTTCTTTGAGAGCGTTAGATTATCGATTGCACCATTGCGATTTGGTGCGGGTGTAAAGGGCAAAATCAATCAGAGCATGGCGTGGGGTGTCCCCGTGGTCGGGACCTCCATAGCAGTGGAGGGCATGGAGCTTACGCCGGGCGAAGATGTCCTCGTCGCGGATGAACCGGAAGAGTTTGCACAGGCTTTAGTAATGCTCTACGAGTCGGCTGAACTTTGGAATTGCCTGTCGCAAAGCGGGATCAAAAAAACTCGTGCACTCTACTCCGTCGACGTCGCTCGCGAGAGATTGGAGCGCCTGTTCAATAATCAACACATCCAGCCTGCGGAAGTGCTGTCTCAGAGCTTGAAACGACCCGACTCTGCCATTGGGATCAGTGCGTGAGACGCGCGAGGTTTTCGGTTTTTAAACGAGTGATTAAGGTCCCTCAACCAAAGACGATCACGGGCAAAATCGTGGTCACGCCAAACCCTGTACCGTCTGACGAAAGGCCGCCTGTCGTGATTTCATGGGAAACAAACGATCCGAGTGGCGGCGAGATTCGTGTTGCGACCTCTACCCCCGAAGAAAAACTCGTGACACGAGGAGGAAAATCTGGACGGGTTGAAATTCATTGGATCGCGGACTCAACAGAATACGAATTTCGCCTTTATCCGGCCAGCCAGCCTGACAGACCACTTGATTCGGTAAAGGTAAGGCGCGATATCAACTCGTCGCACCCGCTTCTGTGCGAAGTAGTGCTCGAGGTGACACGCGGAAACATCGGCGTGACCCTGCTCTCACGTTTTCTCGCCAAAGTCCTGCCGCGTTGCGTTCACAGCGCAAAGTTTCGCGAGACCTTTCGGCTATGGGAGCGACACGGTGTTCATGTGACACCGGTGCACTTCTACCAACCAATTCCTGATACGCAGTCCTTGCCTGAAGCTCTCTGGGACCGGACGAGCGAATTGGTTGGCATTGATATGAATGACGCGATGCAGCTTGATCTACTGCGCAATCACTTTCCAAAATTTCACCACGAATATGATCAGTTCCCGGTCAAGCCAGCCGGTGAACCAGTCCGATTTCATTTTAATAACGGACTCTTTGACGGCACTGACGCGCTTGTCGCTTACTGCATGATCCGCCATTTTCAACCACGGTTGATCATCGAGGTGGGCAGCGGGTTTTCTTCTCTCGTCGCAGCCGAAGCCATTGCGAAAAATAAGAACTCAGCGCTGATCTGTATTGAGCCGTATCCACTGGATTTTCTCCGGCACGGATTTTCCGGACTGCATTCCTTGATAGAGAAAAAGGTGGAAGACATCGGCCTAGAATTTTTCTCGCAACTCGAGTCGGGCGACATTCTGTTCATCGACAGTTCTCATACTGTGAAAATTGGCGGAGACGTAAATTATCTTTTCCTGGAAGTGCTGCCTCGCCTGAAGCCCGGCGTCATCGTCCACGTCCACGATATCTTTTTGCCTTTTGATTATCGGCGCGATTGGGTGATGGATGAACTTCGCTTTTGGACCGAGCAATACCTGCTACAAGCATTCTTGAGCTTTAATTCTGAGTTCGAAGTGTTGATGGCCAATGCATATTTGGCTCATCGCTATATGGAAGAACTCACCGCTATCTTTACCAATTCGCCATGGTGGGGCGGGGGCAGCTTTTGGATGCGCAGGCGACTAGGGAAGACAGACTGATATACATAAATGCAGGATCAGACAAACAAACCGATTTTTGTGGTGGGATCGCCGCGCTCGGGCACCAGCATTCTCACCTGGTGCCTGGGGCAGCACCCGAACCTGTTTCCGGTGCCGGAATCGAACTGGATGGGCGACTTTGCGGTCAACGCCGCTGTTGGGTATCAAATCGGCGCGGCACGCGGCGACCGCTCCATCTTAAGTGCGATGGACATTCGGGAGGACGAATTGTTAGCTGCGCTCGGCCAGAGCATCAACGACTTGATCTTTCGTCATCGGACGGATCTGGAAACAAAACGCAAAGAAAAGCGCAGTGCTTATCCGGAGGCACTAGGAGTCGCGAGTGCAACGTCGGAACCTAAGAGGCGTTGGGTGGACGGAACGCCAGAGTATTCCTTGTATATCTGTGGCTTACGCAAGCTTTTTCCAGATGCCCTCTTCGTCCACATTTTCCGGGACGTTCGTGCCGTGGTGCGCTCAATGCTCAATTTCCATCGCATAGCCGGGACTCACTTGGTTCTCAATGAAGAAGAGGCTTACAAGTATTGGCTTCGAACCGTTCGCGCGTGCATCAAGGCGGAGCAGGCGTATGGGCCAAGTGTGTTTTATCGCATCCGATACGCAGACTTGATCGATGCTCCGGAATCAGCGATGCGCTCGTTACTTGATTTCCTCGGAGAGCCATACACGGCCAGATGTCTCGAGCCGCTTGCGCAACGCATCAATAGCTCCAATGTGCCGCCCGATTTTAAAGCCGACGACGCGGCCACCAATCCAGCGGTCGTCAAAAAGGCGACACGGCTTTGTGCCGAAATAGAAGAAAACCGCCAAGCAACCACGGCTTCCCGCGCGGCCGCCGACGAAATGGAGGCTGCATTTGCGGAACGGGTCAGGTATGTCGCGACCCTGGATAACGCCTATCAAAATGCCCGGGAAATAATTGAGAAGCTGAATCACTCGGCACTGCTCCTCCCCGTGATCCCTCAGGTGACGCTCACAATTGCGAGTTCCTGTGCCGCTCTTTTATGCCAGCTGTCATAAACGCTTCCACGAACCGCATCGCGTAATGGCTACCTGAGGGGAAATGCTTTTGCACTGCGCGGTCCTGGTTTGTCGCTACGAATGCGCACGTCAAAAATAACAAAAAAAAGTTTCGAGTGAACGGTCCGTGCAAAACGAGCTATGATTTTTCCTGGCAGTTTTTGCTCGGTCACAGGTTTACAAAAACAATGCAAGCACCCGGCGACACAATTCCACGCCGCTCCAGGCTCGACAGCATAATGGCAAATCTGCGCAATTTTCCTGCCTTCAGAGTTTCCCGGAAAGCTTTAGTCGTCGTATGCCTTTTTCTTGTGGCTATCGTGGGATACATCGATTACCTGACCGGATACGAGCGGCCGCTCCTTCTCTTTTATCTTCTGCCGATTTCGTTGGCAGCCTGGTTTGGCAGCCTGCTTACCGCTCTTGGAATTGCCGTTATCAGCATTGCCGTGTCCCTCTTGTCAGACGTTGCAGCCGGAATCCCTGCTCTCGGCTTTTGGAATGCCGGGATGGCTTTTGTCTCTTATGCGCTCTTTGCCGCTTTGTTATCCAAACTGCGGACACTGGTGGGTGAATTGGACCGGCGCGTCCAGGAACGGACGGTAGCCTTGCAGCGAGAGGTCGCCGAGCGCCAGCGGTTGGACCAAGAAATCGCGCAAGTGGCAGACCGTGAACGGCGGCGCTTGGGACAGGATCTCCATGACAGGCTCGGCCAACACCTGACAGGCACCGCTCTAGCGGCCCAGGTATTAAAGGAGAAACTCGCCGCGAAATCGGCGCCCGAAGCAACAGAAGCAGAGAAGCTCGTGCACTATGTCGAAGAAGGGATCGATCTGACCCGTAATCTGGCGCGGGGTTTCTTTTCGCCGGAGCTGGAAGCAGATGGCTTGGGGGTAGCCTTGGAGGGCCTCGCCGAGTACATAAGCGAACGATTCGGGATCAACTGCATTTTTCATGGCGAAGAATTAATTCCAGTGCGCGATTCGGTGGTCGTAACGCAGCTCTACAGAATTGCTCAGGAGGCAGCCATGAATGCGGCAAAACACGCTGCCGCTGAGCAAATCGACATTCGCGTCTTTGTGGATGGCCCCGAACTCACGCTTGCAATCGAAGATGACGGAGTCGGCTTTCCGGACAAGCTGTCAGATTCAAAAGGACTTGGGCTTCGCTTGATGCGCCATGGCGCCGCGCTAATTGGCGCAACGTTAAGCGTCCAGCGAAATGGCCGGAAAGGAACGATTGCGACATGTAAGCTAAAAGTTCCAAATCACAGCGAATCAAACTTCGTAATATGAACTCAAAGCATTCTACCGCTATTACCCGCAGGCGTCGGATTTTTCTTGTTGATGATCACCCGCTCGTCCGTGAAGGGCTCACCAATCTTATCAACGGACAGAGTGACCTCATAGTCTGCGGTGAAGCGGAAGATTCGGCGGGTGCCATCGCCGGCATTGCAAAAGCGCGGCCAGATGTCGCGCTGATCGACATCTCTCTCAAAAACGAATCAGGATTGGAGTTAATCAAAAATCTGGAGAGTCAGTTCCCGCTGGTTGCACTGGTCGTCCTTTCGATGCACGACGAAGCATTGTACGCCGAACGCGCCCTGCGCGCTGGCGCGCGCGGCTACGTCATGAAACGCGAGACTACCAAGAGCGTCCTGACTTGCATCCGCCGCGTGCTTGAAGGCGGTGTTTATGTAAGCGAAAGGGTCGTCAACAGCATGGCGCGCCGGCTCAGCACCTCGCCTAAAACCGCAGGCGCCTCCCCGGTGGAGTGTTTAAGCGATCGCGAATTGGAAATATTCCGGCTCCTCGGCCAGGGGCGGACGACTTCCGAAATCGCCGAAGATCTGCACCTGAGTCTGAAAACCGTGCAGGCTTACTGCGGGCGCGCAAAGGAAAAATTCGGTGTCAGCTCACTGGGCGAGTTGCTTCGCGCAGCCATCCGCTGGGAAGATGCTACCAATGTAAAGTAACGCTTCATTCTCCAATGTCAGGCACAGGCGAACGCCTGTAGGGCCGGATACTACAAAAATATTCGGCCAGGTCTATCTGTCGCCGCCCATCTGCCGCGCCAGATTACAGCGTGACATTAAAGCACCTTCTGGCGTTCAGGAACACCAAGGGCCCGCAAGGCGGCCGTGCCGCCTCTCTCGAAGCAGGACAGCAACGAAAAACTTGTAAACGCACCAAGTCTCCACTTCGCGAACTGGCTATGACTGGCGAGCGTAGTCTTTGGGAAATCAAATTGGCACATCGGCCCAAGTCATTTTGGTATCCCTACCACACTTTGCAAAACGTCGGCGTCCTAGAGCGGCTTTTGGCAAGTGCAGGACTTGATTTGATGCAGCTATGCCGAGGTCCGGATGGGAAAATAGCTGATATTGGAGGCGCGGACGGCGACCTTGCATTTCTTTTGGAGAGAATGGGGCTGGCCGTGGATTTAATCGACAACAAACCTACCAACTTTAATCAACTGGAAGGGGCGCGGATTCTGAAGGAGGCGCTACGCTCAAATATTACAATCCGAACAGTTGATTTGGACTCGCAGTTCACTCTCTCCGGCGAAAAATACGACGTCATCTTCCTCCTGGGAGTCCTCTATCATTTAAAAAATCCTTTCTTCGTGTTGGAAAAGCTGGCTGCAATCGCGAGGTATTGCTTCCTGAGCACGCGCATTGCTCGGCAAACGGACAACGGCCAACAGATTTTACAAGCGCCGATGGCTTACTTGCTCGGTCCGCAGGAATGCAACAACGACAGCACGAACTTCTGGATTTTCTCGGAGGAAGGATTGAAAAGACTCATCAATCGCACGGGTTGGAGCCTTCTGTCGTACTTAGGCATTGGCCTAAGGGCCAACTCCACACCAGCCGATCCTGAGCGGGATGAGCGGGCATTCTGCCTTCTACGAAGCGAACTTGTGCCAATGGTCACCGCATCGCCAAATCCAGTGCCTGCTCACAAAGAGACCGCCACGACTATCATTTCATGGAACACAGGTACAGCCAATCCCGGAAAGGTTTACGTTTCCATTGACGCTCAGCAAGAATTATTGTTCGCAACTTCACGACAGGGTTCCGCCCCTGCAAATTGGATCCGAACCGGCCGCACATACGAGTTCCGCCTTTACGATTCGGATCACACCCGGCTCCTCGACAAAGTGGTCGTTGCTACGACCGACGCGATGACCAAGCCCGCGCCCAGTGAAGGTCTTATGACTTCCGGGGTATTTCAACGATCCGGGTATGCCGAGTCCGGTCGTCAGCGCTAGTTGAACAGGGAGCTCCGCGTAACGGCTTTAGGGGTCCCGTCGCTACTGCGACGTGTAACTCGCTGAGTTCAAAGTAATTGTGGCAGAAGAGAAATTTCTGTGATCCGCCTATTTCGGTTGACACGCACAAAATTTCGAGTAGTTTGATGATCCCGCAGGAAGCGGGACTCCTCTAGTTTGGGAGTGTGTTCTACGTACATCTGGGGACTGCAAATTGGAACTCAATTTTGTCCCGACATGATTTATCGGAACTCCCGGCGCACTTGTTGTGGCGGCAGACCGAGTTCAAGTCGGATTCGAGATTGAGTTTTTTTGTGGTCTGAAATGTACGTGAACGGCTGGTTCTTTGACATCTACATACAGGGTAGTAAGAAATACAACTTTAAGAGCTGAGTCTGAAATATCTGTAGCCCCGATTTCTATCGGGGTTCAGGAGAGTTTCAGTTATCAGAATCTGATCCGGCAGCCGCCGGATCATCAGATTGATCAAGCTACAAAGAGCGCATCATGGATGCCTTGGTGCCAATAGGCGATGAAGGACGTGGCAAGCTGCGATAAGCTACGGTGAGCGGCAAACACGCTTTGACCCGTAGATTTCCGAATGGGGTAACCTGAGCAGGATAATATCTGCTAGAGTTCCTGTGAATCCATAGCAGGAACATCGCGACACCCGGCGAAGTGAAACATCTCAGTAACCGGAGGAAAAGAAATCGAAAGAGATTCCGTCAGTAGTGGCGAGCGAAAGCGGAACAGGCTAAACCCAGCACT
>QHQA01000067.1 GCA_003219695.1 Verrucomicrobiota bacterium | reverse complement strand
CGAAATCCCGGCCCTTCAGTTCGCTCGATTCTTCCGCCATAAAAATCTTCCCGGTTGCGTCCCATTAGAATCGCGTCGGAATCATGGCGTGCGCGTCCCCATCTGATTCGTTAAGATCGTTAAGACGGTCCGCATCGATCTGGATTTGCATGGGTGGCATCGACACGAACTCTTGAGTAACCGATTCGTTTATCGGATTCTTCGGGCCGAGCATGGCTCCAGAAGTTTAGAAAATTCAGCACTACCCAACAAAACCCTCGGAACAACCACAAAGCTGAGCAGCGGCGAACCTGTTTGTGATATGAGAACCACAGCAGATTACGAAAAATTCCTAGAGCACGCCCGTCGATTCAAGTTTGTCGATGACCCGGATTCAGCTATAAAAGCCGTCTGCGGCATTCTTGCGAGCCGAATGGATGAGGCCAATGCACACGAGTTCACCCGCTGTTTACCGGAGCCACTAACGCTCGATCTTCTCCGCGGCCATCAAGAAAACCCGCCGCAGATCTCGGTCGAGGATGCGGTCACGACGCTGCTTCAACAATTTCATATTTCACGCGAGCAGGCGCGAGAGCTATTTACTTCAGTGACCCATTTTTCGCGAGATGTTGCTGGCCGGCAGTCGTTCGAAAAAGCCGCTCAGCAGCTCCCGCCCGATTGGGCCGAGCTTTTCACCCGGTAACCAGGGCCATGCAGACCGATGAAGCGCAATCTTTAGCCGTCGCGTGATCGTGATTACCGTGCGTCGACTCAGCGGTTGGCTCCAGCCGGGAACATAACTTTATCTGGCTGAGCATTGAGAGCAGCGAGCAATTTTGGAATTAGGCGGGTCTTGACCGAACCGGCCTCGCGCGGCGACACGAGATAACGGACGATCGCATTGATCCAAGTTACTTCATCGGCACGAAAAATGACTCTCGGATGTGCACGAACTTCGAGCTCATCAACTGGCGTGCGAGCTAGCAGGTCGCGGAAGACTTCAACCCGCCTGATCATCTCTTCGCCGAGCTCTTTTTCAACAATCTGCTGCATCGTCTCGGCGACAAATTTCAAATCGCTCTGATACGCGATCTGAAATTTGATTTCATTCCAGATATAGGGAAACAGCGGCCACGAATAATTGTAAACGAGTTCGTCCAGCACTTTTTCATTCGGGAACTTGATCAGTCGACCGCTTGGATGGTCCCCTGTAATGTATTGGCCGCCGAATTCCCACAGCGTCGTATCTAGGTAACCAACGTCGATAACGTCGCCAGTAGCATCACCTATCTTAATCCGATCACCTACGCGGTACGGTTGACGGACCAAAATGTATATCCAAGCGATGAAGCTTTTCATCGGCGTCTGGACGGCGAGGCCGACGACGATTGATCCGACGCCGAGCGCAGCGAGCGCGCCATACCAATTGACGAAAACTATCGATATGACAATAAGCGCGATAAGCAGAGCAACGACTAGATGTACAATACGTTGGAGCGTGAAACGAACGGAGGCATCTTCAACTCGGCCGAGTCCATATACGGAAACAGCTTTTGCAATCGCAAGGACCATAACGACTAGCGCTGTGCCCCGCAGAACCCGCCACGCGATATTCAAAGTTGATTGTGGTAGCGGAATTAGTTTCCAAGCGAGCAGAAAAAACGCAATGACACAACCAGCAAGTATAAGTGTGTGCGTAACAAACCAGAATTTGTCTCTGCCGCGCGCTTTGATCTTTTGACCGCGTTTTTTGCCGGTAGTCCGTTGAAGTTCTTTGCGGACCTCGGGTTGCCGGGAAATGTCCTCCGCGGTTTCAGCCATCACTACTGAAATCGCATTCAAGGAAACGAACGCGCGCCAGCGTGAAAACCAATTTTGGATCGATTCCCAGGTTATGCTGCCAAACACCGAGATTGCGGAACTACTTGCTCAGCGAGCGGAGCAGGAAACAGGAATCCTTTCTCGCGCTTTCCGTCGAGCGGCGCGGAGCGCCTTTCTATGGCCGGAAGAAGCATCTGATCTTTTGTTACAGAACCGCTCGCTAATCGAATTGCGCGGAATTGGGCCATTTATCGAAACACAGATTCGGCGTTGGATAAACAAGCCTCCGCGCCGGACGAAGCCAGTTCCGGCAATCCGCTTTGATTTCGTATCGCTTGCTGAAGCGAGACAGCTTGTTGCAGCGAGGCCTGCTTGGCATGACAAACTGCGTGGCGACTTGCAAATGCACACTCGCTGGAGCGATGGGTCTGGCACCATTGAGGAGATGGCCGACGCGGCAAAGCAACGCTCCTACGAGTACATCGCAATTACTGATCACTCGAAAACTTTGAAAATTGCGGGTGGGATTGACGAACGCGCGTTGAAAAAACAAGGGGCGGAAATAACGAAGGTTAACGTATCCGGCGAAAGCCTGATTGTTCTACGCTCCGTTGAAATGAATCTTAACACTCGCGGCGAGGGAGATATGCTACCAGCATCTCTAACATCGTTAGATCTGGTCCTAGGCTCATTTCATTCCTCGCTTCGAATAGCCGAGGACCAAACGCAGCGCTACCTTGCGGCATTGCGCAATCCAAACATTCAAATCCTGGCTCACCCGCGTGGTCGCATTTACAATTATCGAATCGGCTTAAACGCAGATTGGCCGCGCGTTTTTGCAGAAGCCGTCAAGCTTGATAAGGCGCTAGAAATTGACTGCTATCCGGACCGGCAAGATTTGAATGTCAACCTACTGAAAGTCGCGCGAGAGCATGGAACTCGCATTTCGCTGGGCACCGATGCCCATCATCCATGGCAGTTGGGGTTTATTGAGCTTGGCCTGGCTGCTGCACTAAAAGCCAAAATTCCACCAGAGCGAATCGTCAATTTCTTGCCTGTTCTAGATTTGAAAATGTGGGTGCGCCAGAAACGAGACCGCGGAGCACCAAGGCAGTAGCCTTTAACGACCAGGCGGAGATCCGCGCCCGATAGGATATACGAACCGAGGCTTGTTAAGATCACGAAACGGCGGAGATACTGTGCGAACTCGAACCAGACCTGTTAGTGCGACGAGACTCAACCGCCGCCGAACTAAGCGCGAAATCGCGGCTCGCGTCTCAATCTGGCTCGCATTTCTGATTCCGACGTTCCTTTTGATCTTTCCTCTGGCGGAGTTGCACATGAAGTACAATTAAAAGCCGATTGGAATTCAGCAGCAGTTAGTCCTATGCTGGCTTAGGCGCCGCTCCTGAATTTATGGGGCTCCCCTGCCTCGCCAGCCAAAGATAAAAAAGATTACGCATATCACCAGGAACAGAAAGAACAGGAACTTGGCAATTCCCGCCGACGCCGCGGCGATACCGCCAAAACCCAGCACTGCTGCAACTATTGCGATTATTAGAAAAACTACAGCCCAACCTAGCATCTCTCACCTCCTTTCCTTTACGAAAGAATCGAATCAGCCGATGACTGTGCTCGTCTTTCGCTTAAAAATGGCTTTGACGACTCGATTTTGTGCGCAAATAACGCGGCGGGAGTCGCCTCCCGCCGCTAGCTAAGCCGAGGCCCAAGGCTTATCGTCCGGTTTGCTGACCTCCTTGTTGGCTTCCGCCGCGTTCTTGGCCGCCCTGTTGGTCACCTTGCTTTTCGCGCTCGCGCTGTTGGCGCTCACGTTCTTGCTTTTCGCGATCTCCCTGTTGGCTGCCACCGCCCTGCTGTCCACCACCGCCCTGTTGGCCGCCTTCTTGTCCGGTAGCCGTAGGTTTGATAGGTTCGTTCGGATTGCGTTGTTTTTCCATAGTATCTTTCTTTAATTAGTGAGTTTACTGATTAGTATGCGCAAGAGTCTGCTCTGATTGCTGAAAACGCACAATCGGGACGGCGGATGATTGTCTAATCAGACAAAATCCTATCGCAGGCGTGACGATCTTCTCGAAACTTTGATCAGCCCCGGCGTTGGCTCTGCGGCTTAGCGGCTCCCCGTCTGGCTAACCTGGGAGCTCCGTGACTGTTTGCGACCACTTTTCGGGTTGCGTGCGAAGTTAAGGCGATGGTGATGAAAACCGAAGCCGAACAGCTAAAGAAACAAGATAACGAGCGGGATTTCTTTTGCGTGGTGAGCGATGCATTTCGGGTCTTTGCCCGTCATTCCTCAATCGCTCTCGGGACCGCCTGGGCTTTTGCCGGAGCCGTGCTTGTCATCCTTGTCTGGGTTCTCACCGGACCAATGTTTCATTTTTCCGATACCTGGCAGTTGGTGATCAATACTGCCACGACGATCGTCACCTTCCTCATGGTGTTTCTTATCCAGAACACGCAAAACCGGGATGCTAAAGCAGTGCATCTCAAGTTGGACGAGCTGATCAGCGCCCTCAAAGACGCCCGTAACGAACTTGTTGATCTTGAGGATTTATCCGATGAGGAGCTGAAGAAGCTCGAAGAACAATTCAAGAGGATGCGTAAACGAGCTGAGAACGATGGAAGTCCTTCGCGACACGCCGAGCCTGCCGAATCGCGCTGAGAGAGCGCGTCAATAACGTGGGCTGGTTATTATTTGTTTCTGGCGCACTAGCGACCTTTCGCCTTAGCCATTTAGTTTCGAAAGAAGGCGGGCCGTTTTCCATCTTTGAACGTATTCGAAACGCCTTGCCACGCGGTCGTGGGTCGGCTCAGGAATGGCTCGGTTGCATTTTTTGTTTTTCTCTCACCGCGAGCGCTGTCGTGTGCGTACTTCTTTGGACCGGTGGTTTGCGTCTCACTCTGCAGGAATGGATCGTTAATTGGCTCGGTTTCAGTGCTGTCGCGCTAATAATTAATCAGTGGCTTCACTTCGATAAATAAGTTTGAGCCTCGAAGATGCCGGAAAAAACATCGACCTGCACGGCAGCGCACCGGACAAGCATAAGTTCGCGCTGCTTTTGATTGACGTCATCAACGATTTTGATTTTCCGGAAGCCGACCAGTTACTGAAATATGCGCGGCCGATGGCGAGAAATCTCTTACGCTTGAAACGACGCGCGCAAAAAGCAGGCGTACCAGTGGTTTATGTGAATGACAATTTCGGGCGATGGAAATCCGATTTCCGCCGTACTGTCGAGCATTGTGCGCAACATGGCCGGGGTACCGAAGTGGTAGAATTACTGCGGCCTGAAGAGAATGATTACTTTGTGCTCAAGCCGAAGCATTCCGGATTCTTTTCCGCCACCCTTGAAACGCTTCTCCGCTACGTGGAAACGCAAACCTTGATTCTCACAGGCATTGCCGGGAATTTTTGTGTCCTTTTCACGGCGAACGATGCGCGGGCATAACAAGCGGCGGGAGTTGCCTCCCGCCGCTCACCACTGCAAGGACAATCAGCCTTATCGTCCGCTTTGCTGACCGCCGCCTTGTTGGCCACCTCCGGGTTGTTCTCCGCCCCCCTGCTTCTCGCGTTCGCGCTGTTGGCGTTCACGTTCCTGCCTCTCGCGATCCCCCTCTTGGCCGCCCTGCTGTCCGGGACCGCCGGACTTACCCGGTTCGTTTGGATTACGTTCTGTTTCCATGATTACCTTTCGTTAGTGTATCAGTGAATGCGGCCCATCCTCTTTTTTATAAGCGATGAGGCCAAATTCCCTTCTTTCTCTAAGATCGCTTTGCACAGCCCCTTTGGACTCAAGAATTTGCCATAGGCATTTCGGTTGAAGATAAGAAGCTAATGCTATTGACTCCTTGCCCCGGCTAGCTCAGCCTCCATGAGAGCCTCCGGATTCACGATCTCTTCAGCCAATTGGTTGAGTGCCTCATTCGTCTCGGATTCCTTATTGAGGGTGATCTGGAGAAGCTCTGCGGATCTCTCCTTTCCGAGCAGCTCAGCAAAGGTACGAACGCTGCCGTAACCAGCGATCTCATAATGTTCGACTTTTTGTGCCGCGACGATGATACCAGCGTCAATGACGGATTCTTCGCCTTCTTCCTGTAGAATTTCCGAGCCTTCCTCGATCAGACCCTTCATTGCTTTGCAGGTTTTGCCCTTCGGTTTCTCGCCAATCTCTTTGAAGACTTCTTCCAGCCGTTCGACATGTGTTTTTGTCTGTGCCAGATGCTTTTCGAAAGCCTGCTTTAGTTCTGGCGATGAGGCAGCCTTCGCCATCTTTGGCAAAGCTTTTAGTAGTTGGTTTTCTGCGTTATAGAGGTCTCGCAATTCGTTGATGTAAAGTTTTTATAGCTTATCCAACTTCATAATCCGTTTTCCTTTCTTATTTTTGAATTTTGTTCCTACTGATTTTATTGAAGCAGTGCCTAGCAACCCCTCAAGAAGGAAACGACACGAAATATATAATCGCGTGCCTTGATTTCAGAATTTCTCAGGGCGCCCATGGAAATTGTCAATTACCTAGGATTACGTTTTCTCTTTTTACTCTGAATGTCTGGTGATATTGCCTGTGCACCGGTTAAAGCACGCCGTGACAATCGGCTGCCATCGTTCAACTGTTTCATGCGACGGTCAACGATGCGCATGTACAGCTTGACATAGTCGCGTGCCATCCGGGTTGCCGTGAAGCGCTTCTCGAAAACTTGCCGGCAACGTGCGCGACTGAGATCGGCGTTACGATGAAGCCCGTTCGCCCTTGTTCTATCACTTCTGCAACCGAGCCACCCGCGTACGCGATCACTGGAGTCCCGCAGGCCATGGCTTCGATCATGACGAGTCCGAACGGCTCGGGCCAGTCAATAGGAAATAGCAACGCGTACGCATTGCCGAGGAATTCGTCTTTCTGTCGGTCACTGATTTCACCGACCCATTCCGCTATCGAACAGTCACGCAGCAGCGGCTGGACCACCCGTTTGAAATAGCGCTTGTCTACCGGATCAATCTTGGCGGCAATCTTCAATGGTATCCCCGTCTGCTTAGCGATTTCGATCGCGCGGTCGACCCGTTTTTCGGGACAGATTCGTCCTAGAAAGGCGAGATATCTTCCTGTTTCCGACCTAAACCGAAGGAGGTCTTTCGGAAGTCCATGGTAAACCGTCGCCTGCCAGTTCGCCCATGGCAAAGGATCACGTTGGGAGTTCGAAATCGACACGACCGGCATATCTCGAAAATGGTCGTAAAGCGGAGCAAGGTCCGGGATATCGAGCCGGCCGTGCAGGGTTGTGACATGCGGAATTCGCAAGAGTCGAGAAACTGGAAAATGCAGATAATCGATGTGGAAATGGATCACATCGAATTCGTGCGCGCGCTGAGACACCTGCTCCAACAGCAGGACGTGGTGCGCAAGTTGATCCTTGCAGCGCTCATTTTTCCGAAGCGAGAGCCGGGTCGGCGAAATAAGTCGCGCGCTTGTAACTGAGTCTCCGCTGCCAAATAGGGTGACGTCGTGACCGGCCCGAACCAATTCTTCAGTAAGGTAAGAAACGATTCGTTCGGTCCCTCCGTACTGTTTTGGAGGCACACTCTCGTATAGCGGCGCTACCTGGGCGATACGCATATCCTTTTCCCCGTCGCGAGATCCAAGCTCCACTGGCGACTGTTCACAGCACAGCGCGCTTCAGCGGGAAAGCCCTAATCGCGATCTGTAATTCGAATAAATCTAAATCTTTGTGCTTACAATCGGAGCCGACAGCACTTTGGTTTTCGCATTTCGTGAAAAATGAAGCGCTTTCCGAATCATCACGTGCAAGAAGCACTAATCGTCTTATGCAACCCACTAAAAAATCGCACACACAAGAAAGCGAAATCACTAAGGAAGCTCGGGACTGTGCATTGAATCCTGCTTCTAGAGCAGATGCGGGGAGATAAGAGAGCGCCAAACCAAAGCGCCTGAAGCATTATGGCTCCAGCAAGGTGAGAAGACTGCAATGATCGGAACAGCGTTTCCCCTGCAGCAACGGGGCCGGTTCAAAGGTGTCCCATTAAAGCGAGGATTATTACAATTAGCAGAATCAATCCGAGTCCTCCGCTCGGCCAATATCCCCAGCCAGAACTATATGGCCAGGCTGGCAGCGCACCGATCAACAGCAGTATCAGGACGATTAACAAAATCGTGCCCATGGCTCCTCCTTTCTTGAACTATTTTCGTCGCCGCGAATGCTTTTGGACGTCGAACCTGACACGGTTACCACATTACCGCCTCGCTCCCTACGTCATTACCGGCTCTGCACAACGAACCAAGTAGAACGTAAATCGCTCGCTCTTTTATACCAGCGGCGCTCATCATGCTCGCGTGCGGAGAAATTTCAGGACTGCTCGTTCGGCATTGTGCAGATCAGGATGCCTGGTTCCCTTGCTGGCGCCATTGAGACCGGCAATTTGCGTTCCGTTCAAATAAGTTTCAATCAGGAGCGGATGGACGTAACACTTGCGGCAAATCGCAGGTGTATTGCGCAGAAGGTGTGCCACTGCGCAGATCGCTGTTTTGACGTTCGCCTTCGCTTGTTTCTTTGTTTCAAATTTTCCCTGCGCATTTAGCGCTATTGCGGCCAAAACCGTACCGCCCCACGTGCGGAAGTCTTTTGCAGTAAAGTCTTCGCCCGTAATTTCGCGCAAATAATCGTTTACGTCCTGAGATGTAACCTCCTGTATCTCTCCCTCGTCATCGACGTATTGGAACAGATCCTGACCCGGTAAGTCCTGGCACTTGGAAATAATTTTCGACACGCGGCGGTCCGTCACGTCCACTTCGACAAGACGCCCGCTCTTGCCGCGGAATCGAAGGCGCACTTGCGCGCCTTTGACCATGACGTGACGATTTTTTAACGTAGTCAAACCAAACGACTTGTTCTCTCGCGCGTACTCTTCGTTTCCAACGCGTATAAAAGTTCGCTCGAGGAGCCGCACAATTGTCGCGAGCACTTTTCGCCGTGGCAGACCTGGCAAGTTCAGGTCCTGAGCAACTCGCCGGCGAATATTTGACAGCGCTTTGGCAAATTGGGCGAGCCGGTCGAACTTGTTTTCATCGCGCACCTCGCGCCAGCGCTCGTGGTAACGGTACTGCTTGCGGCCGCGCGCGTCGCGCCCCGTCGCCTGAATATGTCCATGTGGCGAGGGACAGATCCAGACGTCTGTCCACGCTGGCGGAATCGCCAGCCGTTTGATTCGGAGAAGACGCTGGCCATCATGAATTCGTTTACCTTGTGTGTCGACGTACTGGAAGCCGCCGCCATTCCGAATACGCCTGTAGCCGGGACCGTCATTGTTGACGTAGTGCAAACCGGCCTGCGTTGCCGCAGCTAGGCCATCAACAACAGAATTGCCCCGGTGCCGATCAAGCTTTTTCACGGTTGCCTCGCCATTTACATGTTAGCCCACAGCAATTCCTGCAAAGATTCCACGGCCACAGTAAACGCCGCGACTTGTACATGACGGGCTAGCATCCGCCGGATTTATTTTGGCCGTGGATGTCACGGACAAAAATTTGTTGTGCGATCTTGAATGCTTGTTTTTCCACCAGCTCGAACTGTTCGACAGCACGCCTCTCCAATCGCGTTAGATCCAAGCCGGCTGCTCGAACAGTTGCCGCTATCGCGGCCTCGAGTGTGCGCCAAAGCAGACGTTTTCCCATAATACCAATGGAAAGCGTCTCCAGCGACTGCAAAAGGGCCAGGTCTGGCTCGCCAAAATCGGCAACACGTAATTTCAGCCGTGAAGCCTTCTCGGCCATCCAAGCCCCGGCCTTGCGAACTTTGCTTTCCTTAACACCGAGAGCTTCCATGAGGAGTTTCAGGTCGCGCTGATCGCTTTGAATATCTGCCTTTAGAGTCTTCAAAAGCAGCTCTAATGGCTTATCCCGGTGCGTCTCGATCAAGTCCTCGACCATCTCCATTGCGCCGATCGAGCCTGCCAGATGATCGTTCAGATAGATCGTCAAGTCTCTCATGCAGGTCGCCGACTTACCCTTCCTCCTCGGCCTTCTACGCCGCTTGTTCACTCGAGTTCGTGGGTTAACCGTACTCCTGTTCAACTTTTTGCTAGCATCCTTTCTCATCAGCGATTGTCTGTGCTCACAGTTCGCACCGAAAGCGGAATTTAGCCGTGTCGGCAATCTTTTTAGACATGCCCTAAATGCGAATTGCGAATCAATAAGTGACATATATGTTCTGGACTATCTTCGTGATTCTGCTGGTTCTGTGGCTTCTTGGTCTTCTGGGGCATGTGGGCGGCACTTTTATTCATCTGTTGTTCGTGATTGCAATTGTGTTCATGATCGTTGCCCTGCTTAAAGGACGACGACCTCTCGATTGAACCGCTTCCTTTACACGCGAATGACCGCGCGTTTGCGATGTAAAAAGAAAGAAGCAAAAGCGCGTCCATAGGAGGTCGGAGACCAACGTGAATACTATAACAGTTGTGATTCTCGCGATTGCGGTGGTCGTACTCATCGCGCTGGGAGTGTTTATCGCCATGCGATGGCGCCGCTCGCAAGTTTTGCGGAAGGAATTCGGTCCCGAGTACAAGCACGCCGTCAGGCAATATGGCGACGAACGTAAAGCGGAGGCCGAGCTTGCCGCGCGCGAAAAGCGAGTTCGCAAGTTAGAAATTCGGCCTCTCACACACGAAGAGCAGAGCAGTTTTGCAGAGAGATGGAGAAAAACTCAAGCCCGCTTCGTGGATGAGCCGTCCAAATCGGTTGGCGAAGCCGACGAATTGATCAAGGAAGTCATGCAGACGCGTGGCTATCCAGTGGGAGATTTCGATCAACGTGCTGCCGACATCTCCGTGGATCATCCTAACGTGGTGATTAATTACCGTGCCGGGCGCGAAATCGCTGTGCGCAACAAAAAGGGAGAGGCGACGACAGAGGATCTGCGGCAAGCGATGATGCACTATCGCTCGCTATTTGAAGAACTAGTGGAGACAGCAGAATCAGCAACAAGCAAGGAGGAATTCGATGAAAGTCGAAGGAGATGAGAAAGTTGACCCAGAGGATGAAGAGAAGACCGCACTTGACCAAGAAGAGCGCGAGCAACAGCGGGCTGACCGGGCCACATCGACGAGACAGGTGGCTGAGGATTTGGAGCGCACGTCCGTTGATAAAGCCGATGACACCGCAACTACGGCTCTGTTTCCAGAGAAGGAGTCGAGAAATTTTCACAAACGCTGGACCGATATTCAAACAGCATTTGTGGACGAGCCGCGGCGCGCAGTTGAGCGCGCGGACGAATTAGTTGCTGAGGTCATTAAGCGTCTCGCAGACAGTTTCGCCCAAGAACGTTCCAACTTAGAGGGACAATGGGGTCGCGGTGATAACGTCTCGACGGAAGATTTACGCGTCGCACTGCAGCGCTACCGAGCGTTCTTCGACCGCCTCTTGAACCTCTAATTTTGGTGTGCTGCGCAAAAAAACCAAGAAATGAGACACGCGCACCCGCCGTGGCGTGCGACGTAAATTTATATGAAAAAACAAAAAGAAATTATCTCAGCAATCAACAATTTGATCGAAACACTCAAGGATGGGCAGGAAGGCTTTAAACAGGCCGCTGAAGGCGTAAAAGATCCACAGTTGAAGGCACTGTTTAATGATTACTCACACCAGCGCTCACGGTTTGCAACGCAGCTGCAGAGCCAGGCTCAAAGCCTTGGCGAACCGGAGCCGGAGACTAGCAGCACCGCAACCGGTGCATTGCACCGCGCCTGGATTAACTTGAAATCCGCTGTTACCAGAGGCGATGACCATGCAATTCTAGCGGAGTGCGAACGCGGAGAAGACTCTGCGGTGGAAGCATACAGAGAGGCGGTAGACAGCAACCTATCAACACCCGTGCGGGACATTGTTTCGCGTCAATACGCAGAAATTAAAAACGCGCACGACCGCATCAAACATCTCCGCGATACCACCAAATAAACCTGATCGAGGTAAGATGCCTTGAGATGGTTGAGAGTTCGCGCCGGACTTCAGATTCGCCCGAATAGCCAAGGGATCAGCACGATTAAAAGAATAAGGCCTAGGCCACCGCTCGGGTAATAGCCCCAGCTGGAACTGTAACACCAGGTAATGCGCCAATTAACAGAAGAATGAGAATAATTATTAGGATTGTGCGCATGAATTGAGGCTGTCATCGCTGAGAGCGTAATGGCAATCCTTTTCTGGCGTAAAGAATTACTCAATACGTAGTCGACTATTGCTAGCTAGGCCGGCTGCAGTAGAACGCACCTGCGCAGCTCCGAAACGGTTTTCATTACGACCAACCAGGCGATCAGGGGCGATTTCTGAGAGCGCTCTTTTATTGGAGCGAACCCGAGAAAAAAATTACACCGGAAAATTGGTTTATGCCCAAAGAAAAGAAACTCCAACCACCTCAGCGTCAGGAGCGACAACCTGGCCGCGAACATAAAATGAAGCCGCGGCCAAAGGCCGAGGACGAAAGGCATCGCGGTAGTGGAAAACTGCGAGCGAAAGTGGCGGTCATTACTGGTGGGGACAGCGGAATTGGCCGTGCAGTTGCGATCGCCTTCGCGAAAGAAGATGCGGACGTGTCGGTAGTATACTTGGAAGAGGAGAAGGATGCGAACGAAACCAAGCGGTTAGTGGAAAAAGAGGGGCGCAAATGTCTGTTGATCTCAGGCGATGTCGGCCAAGAAGAATTCTGTCAAAAAGCTGTCGAATTAACCGTGAAGGAGTTCGGCAAAATCGACATCTTGGTAAACAATGCGGCCGAGCAGCACCTCCGAGAGTCAATCGAAAAGATCACGGAAATGGACCTCGAACGAACATTTCGGACAAACATTTTTTCGTTCTTCTTCATGACAAAAGCCGCGATGAAGCATTTGAAGAATGGCGCTACGATTATCAACACCACCTCGGTCACTGCTTACAAGGGCAATCCAGAGCTGCTGGATTATTCTTCAACGAAGGGCGCAATTACCGCGTTTACGCGTTCCCTGTCACAGGCTTTAGCTGAGAAAGGCATTCGAGTAAACGGCGTGGCACCGGGTCCGATCTGGACGCCGCTCATTCCATCGACATATCCTTCGAAAGATGTCGAGACATTCGGTTCGGACGTTCCGCTCCGCCGACCGGGTCAGCCGGAGGAAATCGCGCCGAGCTTTGTATTCCTCGCCTCTGACGATTCTTCGTACATGACGGGTCAGGTGTTGCATCCAAATGGAGGCACTATCGTGAATGGCTGATTGCCAGCGCAAATGCGCCGATAGCCTTTAACTACCAGCTTATTTGAAATTATGACAACTAAGAAACAACGAGCCGCTGCAAAGCGGAATATCAAGAAAGCAGCTAAAGCTGCGCGACAGAAGAGAACCGTTGCGCATTTGCCGAAGAAGACGCGCACTGCGCTCGGCAAAGAAGGGGCGAAAGCTGCAAAAAAGAAGCGAGCTCGATCAAAATAGCATTGTGAACAGCAAACCAATATTGTTTGCGCTGATTTTTGCTGGCACAGGAATCTTCGTTTTGGGCAATACCTTTTTGTTGCTATTCCGCGGAATAAACCCTCATTGGCTGGCGATGCTCGGATTCGCCATCATTATTATTTTCGGCTTAGCCGGTTTGGCATTCGGGTGGATAAAGCAAAATAGAGAGTAACGCCAAAGCGAGCTAGACCGATGTCCCGCGCGACAAAGAACCCGCTAAGGCGCTTTTTATTGCTCCTTGGGCCGGGGCTCACTACGGGTACCTCTGACAACGACCCATCCGGCATCGCGACTTACTCGATCGTTGGCGCGCAGCTTGGCACGTCTCTTCTTTGGACAGCTTTCGTGACAATGCCATTGATGGGGTTCGTTCAATTCACGTGCGCGCGTATCGGGATGGTCACCGGGCGCGGCCTGGCCGGCGCCCTGCGCCAGGTATGCCCTCGTTGGCTCTTAGTGATCGCTGCCGCGGGTCTGCTAGGCGCTAATATCATTACGATTGGAGCGGATCTCGGGGGCATGTCCGACGCGGGCCAAATGCTCACTGGAATTAATTCTTATCTACTGACCATCATTTTCGGAGCAGGCATCGCGTTTGTCATAGTCAAGTTCCGCTATAACCAAATCGCTTTTGTTCTGAAATGGCTGACGCTGGCGCTTCTCGCTTACGTCATTACGGCGTTTATTGTCAAGCCAAACTGGGGAAGCATTCTGCACGACACATTCATTCCGTCCTGGCCACACGGAAAAAACGCATGGCAGAGTCTGGTAGCCGTCCTGGGAACGACCATTAGTCCCTACCTATTTTTCTGGCAAACTTCTCAAGAGGTAGAGGAGGAAAAGGCAAAGGGAAGGCGCTTGTTGGTCTCACGCGAAGGTGCAAGCAAACAGGAGATCGAGCATCGCGGAATCGACGTCGGAGTTGGGGCGTTCTACTCCAACCTAGTCATGTACTTTATCCTCTTGACGGCGGCGCTCACGCTCCATCCACACCACGTAACGAATATTGAGAGCTCGCGCCAAGTTGCACAAGCCTTGGAACCTCTCGCTGGCTCATTTGCAGCAATCCTTTACACAACAGGGCTTATCGGCGCCGGCTTTTTGGCGATTCCGATCCTTGCCGGATCGAGCGCATACGCATTTGCGGAAACGTTTGCATGGAAAGAAGGCTTGGATGTGCCGGTCACATCGGCGCGCTACTTTTATGCGCTCATCGGTGTTTCCACGCTAATGGGCATCGCGATGGTCTTCTTGAAAATCAATCCAATCAAGGCGCTCTTTGGGGCGAGCGTCATCAACGGTATTCTGGCCCCCTTCCTCTTAATCGGCGTTTTGATAATTTCGAGCAATCGTACACTGATGAAGCGTCAGCCGAGTCCTTGGCTGGGGCGCATCTTGGTCGGGCTTACAGCTGCGATTATGTTTATTGCTGCTGGGGCGATGTTTTTTCTGTAAGGAACTCGGCATCCGCTTTACTTGCGGCCACCTTTTCTGCCACCCTTGCGGGAACTCGATTTACTTCGCTTTTTCCCGCGCCCGCCTCCACCTTTTTTACGGCCACCCTTGTCCGATTTGTTCACGGTCGCCCATGCTCGGCGTTCCGCTTCTTTACTGCTGACACCACGTTTTTTGTAACCCATCTCGATCTTCGATGCCTTCCGTTTTTGCTTCGATGTGTATTTCTTTTTGCTTCCTCCTGCCATGAATTACCTCCCTCTCAAGTTTCTGATATAACAACGAATTTCGTGTACGGCTTGGACCTGCTTTTGTTCTCTGAAGTTGATACACGCGTCTTAGCGTTGCTCGGCGATAGAACGTTTGTATGAATACATTCTCACAAACTATCGAAACGTTACTCGGGTTGGGTGCGGAACCAAAAGACTTGACCGCGCTCCAAGTTTCATTGCGGGGCGTGATTATCTTCATCGCGACTTTGGTGTTGATGCGGATCAGCAGCAGACGTTCGCTTGCGGAAAAGACCGCGTTCGATGCTGCGCTTATCGTCATCATCGCTTCGGTGTTGGCGCGCGCCATTAATGGTTCGGCCCCCTTTTTCCCAACCCTCATCGTGGGGGTCGTCTTGGTACTTCTGCATCGGCTTTTCGCGCTGGGAGCTTACGTTTCACATGGCTTCGGCATTCTGGTAAAGGGAAAAGCAGTCGTGCTCGTGCATAATGGCAAATGCGACCGCAGACAGATGTGTCGCAGTCATATCTCTCCACATGATCTTGAGGAAGACATGCGTCTTGATGCTGCGACCGAAGATCTGTCGAAGATAAGGATTGCCCGTCTAGAACGCAGCGGAGATATCAGTTTTATCAAGACCGAATAGCGCCCGCTTGGTCTGCGTCTCTCTATCAATCGAATGGCTGCAGAACCCGCAAAAATTCAGGACTACGCGATCATTGGCAACGCGCGCTCGGCAGCACTGATTTGCAAGCGTGGGTCGCTCGATTGGCTTTGCTGGCCGCGTTTCGATGGCGCGTCCATTTTCGGCGCACTTATCGATCCAAAAATCGGGGGCCATTGGAGCGTGCGCTCCGCAATCGATTCGCAAATAACCCGGCGTTATATCGAAAACACAAATGTGTTGGAAACGGCCTTTTCGAACGGCTCCGGCAGAATCGTGCTTACGGATTTCATGCCTGTGACTTCTGAAGGCGAAAAGGCCCGAAGACTTTGGCCGGAGCACGAGATCATCAGGCTGGTGAAGTGCGAAACCGGCGAAGTGCCGGTTGTTACCGATTTTGACCCGCGTCCAGAGTACGGACGTATAGCTCCATTCATTAAAGATGGAGGCAAACTCGGATGGCGCATCCCCGTTGGAACAACCTTGCTCAATTTGTGCAGCGACGCCGAATTGACGCCAAACGGTAACCGCGGTTTATCCGCAAAGGTGACGCTCAGGCGCGGTGACTCTGTGGCGTTTTCGCTCACGTTCTCAGAGGAAGCCCCGGCCGTTCTGCCGCCGCTAGGCGGTCTGGTAAACGAGAAACTGAAGCTCACCCTTGACTGGTGGCGGCAATGGGCGGGGCACGCTAAATACGACCGACCCTATCGCAAACAGGTGATCCGCAGCGCGCTGGTGCTGGCGCTTTTGTCATTTGCTCCCTCTGGCGCCTTGGTCGCTGCCCCGACAACTTCGCTGCCGGAACGGATCGGCGGCGATCTAAACTGGGACTACCGCTTTTGCTGGTTGCGCGACGCGGCCCTTGCGGTGCGTGCGCTCTTCGCGCTCGGATACGATGACGATGCCGAAGCGTTCGTAAGCTGGTTGCTGCACGCGACTCGTCTTACCCGGCCGCGTTTACACACGCTCTACGATGTTTATGGTAAAAAGATCGTGCCCGAGAGAGCATTGCCGCATCTCTCAGGCTACGCGCAGTCGCGTCCAGTTCGCCTCGGCAACGCAGCATCGGACCAGTTTCAACTTGATATTTATGGCGAAGTAATCGAGGCAGTCTCGCATTTCTTTGGTGAGCAAAACGAGATCGATCGCGAAGCGCAAAAGATGCTTCGCCAATATGGCGAGTACATCTGCGGGCATTGGTGTGAGCCGGACAACGGCATGTGGGAATCGCGCGACGCGCAGCGGCTCTATACGCATTCGCGCTTGTTATGCTGGGTCGCGCTCGATCGCTTAATCGATTTGCACCGGCGCGGGCGAATTAAGAAACTGCCGTTGGAAAAGCTGAGGCAGACCCGGGAGCGCATTCGCAGCGACATCGAACAGCGCGGCTGGAATCAAAAATTGCAAGCTTACACACAGGTTCTCGACGGGGAAGCTCTCGATGCCAACACGCTGCTGCTCGCCATTTATGGCTTCGAAGACGCGAGATCGAAACGCATGCGCAAAACCCATGAGCGATTACGCGAAAAATTGTCACCTAAACCCGGGCTGCTGTATCGCAACGAGCGCAGCACGGCGAGAGGTGAAGGCGCGTTCGGGATTTGCAGTTTTTGGGAAGCAGATTTTCTTGCGCGCACCGGAGATCTCGAGGAAGCGCACCGCGTTTTCGAAACGGCGTTGGGTTGCGCGAATGACGTCGATCTGTTCGCCGAGCAAATTGATCCTGAGACTGGCGACGCGCTGGGGAATTTCCCGCAGGCTTTCACGCATCTGGGTCTGATCAACGCCGCGCACTCATTGCGTGATAGTGAATAACGCGCGCCTTGAACCTGCTGCATGCACACACAGGGTAGCAACAGTGCGGAAAGCGATGCGGGGACCCGTGCGCACTCCTAAAGCTGCGCGAAACTGAAAACCCTGTCTCGTGAATTTTGCACGAAGTGCTTTGGAGTGCGATGCGTTTTCGCATCGCTTTATTGTCCTAGTATTGCTTCACTATGCGACCTCCGCTAAATCGACGCACATGAACTGGGGCAGCTGGTTGCTATGGGGTTTTGTCGCCACGGTAGTGCTCGAGTCCATCCTGGCCGGCAGTCAAGGCCTCGGCGTCACGCGCATGAGCGTGCCGTATCTGCTGGGAACGATCTTTACTCCAAACCGCGACCGCGCGAAATTCATCGGCATTTTTATTCATTTCCTCAACGGCTGGATTTTTTCGCTGATTTACGTGGCCGTATTTGAATCGCTGGGAAGATCGACCTGGTGGCTCGGCGGATTGTTTGGAATCGTGCAGGCGATTTTCATGCTGGCGGTCCTGCTGCCTGCGATGCCGGCGTTGCATCCGCGTATCGCCAACGAGCAATATGGCCCAACCATCGAGCGGCAACTGGAACCGCCCGGTTTCATGGGCTTGCACTACGGCATCCGCACGCCCATCTCTGTTTTAGTTGCGCACACCATCTTCGGCATCATCCTCGGCGCCTTTTACGTGGTGAAATGACGAATCGCTGACGACGATTGTCCTCCCACAGGAGGCGATCATTTGTTCTTGAAAAAAGCGACAAGGCCTGCAAGGACGAGCGCCGCGGCGCCGATCGCAATCCAGGTGCGGTGCTCGCTTGTCCAGAGTGCCGGGCTCCAGCTTTTTGCGCGCGCGTCGAACGCGCCGTGCGCACCGTGATCGCCGGGCACCGGCTGCCATAAATTATCGGGACGTTTCGGATCTTCCGCTCCGTCGTATTGCTGCGAATCGTATCCGGTGCGAGCAAGATAACGATCCAGCAACCCGGGAGCGAACTTGTTTGTCATGATCACGGCGACCGATGGCATGCCCACATAAAATTCACGCCGAGGATTATGCGCAGCGAAGTAAATTGCTTCCGCGGCGACCTCGGGCTGGAAAATCGGCGGCACCGGCTGCGCCTTTCTCGGCAACCGGCTTTTCACCCAGCCAAACTGCGGCGTGTTGAGCGCAGGCATCTGCACCATTGTGAGTCGCACCTTGCTGTTATCGTGGATTAGTTCGCACCGAAGCGAATCGCAAAAACCCTGGATCGCGTGCTTGGCCGCACAGTAGGCGGCCTGCAACGGTATCCCACGATACGCCAGCGCGCTGCCCACCTGCACGATGACGCCGCGATTGCGCGACAACATCCGTTTGAGCGCGGCGAGCGTTCCATAGACGCAGCCGAGGTAAGTCACTTCGGTGACGCGCCGGAATTCCTCGGGCGTCATTTGTTTGATCGGGGAAAAGACCGAGGTCATGGCGTTATTGATCCAGACATCGATCGCTCCGAGCTCGGCTTCGATTCGCGCGGCAGCCGCTTCGACCTGGTCCGGGTTCGCAACGTCGGTTGGGACAACCAGCGCCCGACCTCCCAGTTCTTCTACTTCCTTGCGCGCGCCTTCCAAGCCGTCAATTCCGCGCGCGAGCAGACCGATCCGCGCGCCGTCCCGGGCAAACTTCCGCGCCGTCGCGCGCCCAACTCCGGCCGAGGCGCCAGTGATTACGACAACTTCAGGTTTGTGATTCATGTTGAATTTTCGCGGGCTTCCATGAATGGCGGACTCTAATCACCGGTGGCCTTTCATCCGCTTCGGCGCGCCCGGCGGTCGCGCCCTACCAATACTAAATCGATTTGTTTTAAACGCTTTAGCCGCGGCAGTGATCCCCACCGTGGCGATCG
>QHQA01000063.1:1563-1834 GCA_003219695.1 Verrucomicrobiota bacterium | reverse complement strand
ATCCACAAGCTGGACCTAATGACCGACGATCTGCCGAAAGGAGATTACGATTTCTCTTGGTGCCGATGGGTCGTGTCGTTTGTCAGCGATCCTGCCGTGTTGGTCAAGAAACTGGCTGGCGTAATGCGGAAAGGCAGCATCGCTATCTTCCAGGAATACGGTCATTATGAGACGTGGCGCTTCGTTCCGCGTCTGCCGAATCAGGAACGATTCAGGCAGCACGTGATCCAAACGTGGCGTGAATCGGGCGGTGAACCGGATGGTGCCGCCG
>QHQA01000063.1:0-1323 GCA_003219695.1 Verrucomicrobiota bacterium | reverse complement strand
TGGAGATTGTTGCAGAAAAACTGTAGTTGTGCGTGTGGCATTTCGGTCTGTCTACGCGGTTCCCACCAGTCCCAGCCGATCAGCGTCTGACTTGAGCGCGTTGATGACTCCGGCAATCACATCGTCGAGCGGCATGCCCAGCTCGGCCGTTCCACGCAGGATGTCGTCGCGGTTGACCGCGCGAGCAAATGCTTTGTCTTTCATCTTCTTTTTTACTGCTGCGACATCCACATCATGGATGCTTTTGGTTGGACGAACGAGCGCGACGGCAATGACAAAGCTGCTTAGTTCGTCGACCGCATAAAGCGTTTTCTCGAGCGGCGTCTCGCGCGAGACGTTCGTGTAATCCGCGTGGGAAAGAATTGCGTGGCAAATTTCTTCGCTCCAGCCTTGCTCCCGCAGCCACGCGACGCCGACGAACGGATGGCCTTCGCTTGGACTACGTTCCAGATTCGGATGCCGCTCGTAATCCATGTCGTGTAGCAAGCCAACCGCCTCCCACAAGTACGCATCTGCGCCCCGTAATTGCGCGAAGTAACGCATTGAATCGGCGACCGCGTAGCAATGTTTTCGCAAGCTTTCCGATTGGACCCATGCGTGCAAAATGCTTAGCGCGCGAGTACTGAGCGTTTCATTCATCACCGAACTTTAATGAATAGAGACGTTGTCGCCTGGCTTTATTTTTGTCGCGAGCCGGACAACGTCCCAGTTGGCAAGACGAATGCAGCCATGGCTGGCGGCACGACCGATCGAATCGGGACTGTTGGTGCCGTGAATGCCGATTCCTTTTTTGTTGAGTGCGATCCACATCACCCCAACTGGATTGCGCGGACCTGGCGGAAGCAAATGGAAATTGCCGCTCCGCCTTCCATGTTGGAGCATTTCCTTGTCGTAACGGAAAGTGGGCATCTTCGTGATGCGGCTCACTTTCCATTCACCGATCGGTGAAGCCGTTTGGGCGGAGCCGATCGTGACCGGATATGCAGCGACGAGCTTGTCGCCGTCAAATACCCCAAGCATGTTCGTTTTGCTGTCGATCTTTATCGCAACTGGTACTGATGGGGCTTCATCTTTCTTGCTCTGCTTGTTTTCAGCGGCATTTTCACTTTGTGCCCCGGGCTGATATTCAACGTCATTTGCGGGCTGTGCGTTGAGCTCGCTGCCGGGCTTGATCTCCTTCACCGACCCGAGCTCGAATGGTTCGACATTGGGAACCATGAGTTGATCGCCGGCTTTGACTGTTTTCATTTTGCCGGGATTAAGTTGCTCCAGCAAATGAACATCGCTGTGGAATTTTTCGGCGATGGCGTCGGCTGTATCGCG
>QHQA01000064.1 GCA_003219695.1 Verrucomicrobiota bacterium | reverse complement strand
AGGTACTCGCCGACGACATGCCGCCTGAAGTTAATGCCTCGGCCTTGAGTAGGGCCGTGGTTAGCAAAAGGCGGAATGAGCAGGGGGCTGAAGGAATGGCGGAGCGGCTTGTAAATAAAGGCCCTCACTGCCCCGTCGGCCGTAATCACAGTGCCAACGAGGTCTGTCTGATCCTCAATCTTCTGTGGCAGAGTTGCGGTTACACCGGGATAATCGAACGTCTGAATGATATCGATCGTTGTCGCAGGGGCAACGGTTCCGAAAAACGTGAGCGTGATTAGCGCCGCAAGAGTGTAAATCAACGAATGTGGGGGTTGCATAGAGCATTCTTACCCCAAAAGTGATTTACCGCAAATTATTAGGTGAAGACCGTGTTCGGCGTAATCCGACGAATCCCAATACCTTCCGTCGAAATCATCGGAAGGTGAGTGCACAGCTTGAGGTCAACAAGACTGCCCCGCAAATCGTCCTCAACAATCAGTAAAGCAGCCGCGCCGGAATCCGCTGCGCGTGAAATCCGGGGGAAATCATCGCTGACAACCTCAGCATGGCCGGTTGATTCTTTGAATCCGTGACAGCTCGCGTTTCGACCCTCACAGCGTTGCTCGTTCCGCTGCTCGCGTTCGCGCAGCACGCGCCTCCGTCTCGACCGTTTCAGCGTTTCGACGGCTGCATCTACAAGGCGCAACGCTGGAATGACGGGGACAGCTTCCACGTCATTTTGCTCGACAGGAAAGAGGTGATTTTTCGGCTCTACTTTGTGGACACACCGGAGGAGGAGCGCGTTTACGCAGACCGCATCGCTGAGCAGGCCGCGTATTTTGGAATCAGCCCTAACGCGGCGGTAGACGTAGGACACAAGGCAAGCGAGTTCACAAAGCAGGCGCTCGCAAAGCCGTTCACGATTCAGACACGCTGGCGGCTCGCGCTTGGCCGCAGCACGCTGCCGCGATATTATGCAATTGTGCTGACGGCGGACGGACACGACTTGAACGAGCTGCTTGTGAGCGCGGGGGTGACGCGAATTTACGGCACGCGAACACCGCTGCCGGATGGTCGCGATTCGCGGACATATTTGGCGCGCCTTCACGAGCTCGAAATGCCCGCGCGCTGCCACAGTCTTCTTGTCGATTCGGCATCGTAGAGCTATTCAGTGGCTGGAAACGAAATGACATGGGCCTGTACTGTCGGTGCCGGCGCGAACGTGACCCGTTGTGCCTGGGCGAGCCTATGCTCGCGCCGCAAGTGGCCGTAGGTTTTCATTGCCAGCGCGCCGCCGTCTTTGTGTCCAAGCCAACGGGAGACGGTTGGTATATCCACGCCCGATTCGATGCAGCGTGTCGCAAACAAATGTCTCAAATCGTGATGCGTGATGCGACCCGTGCCGACCTTTTTGCACGCGCGATCAAGCGCCTTCTGGCATTCGCGAACACGAAAGACTTTCGCTTCCAGCGGTTGATCCCTTTGTTCGGCTCGCATCCGTTCAAACAGCGCGCGGGCTTCGGGGATCATCGGAACCCGGCGCACCTCCCAATTTTTCGTCGCCGTTTCGGGGTCGCCTCGTACCACAGTTTCACTGCGCTCAAAAATCCAGATCGCGCCATTCCACTTGCCCGGCCTCGCTTTTACGCAGACCGGTGAACGCGAGGCCGCGAATAAAATCCGCGCAATCTCGCGAACACCGGGCACCGGCATGTTCTACCGCATCGACAAGTTGCGAAAACTGGTCGCCGCTCGGGAGCGTAAGTTGCTTCGCGCGCAGCGGCACGCGCTTCAGTTTTTCTGCCGAGTTGGCATAAATAATCCCCGCGTCCTTCGCCACCTCAAACACATGTTGTCATCCCGCGAGCGTGTTATTATATCGTGTCGGAGACGCAACCTTGCGAAACGTGGGCGCCCACTCCTTGCAATCCATTTTGGTGATGCGCCGGATTTCCCGATCCGCCGAAATTCTGCGAGCTTGGCTTCGGCGACGCTGTAATGCGATGTCTTGAGCGACTTCCAAACTTCTTTGCCGCCAGCAAAAGCTCTGGCATAATAGCGCCCGGACTTATGACGGAGAAGATTCGGCTTTCGGGTTTTCTGCCATGTTTCCGTGGATTTGCGCGGCTTCATAAGGTTGACCGTAGAATATCGCCGTGAACATAAGGCAAAAATCGTTTCTGATTGTTCAAATTTACCTCTGAAGACGGGCCTGTAGCTCAGCGGTTAGAGCAGGGGACTCATAATCCCTTGGTCCCAGGTTCGAATCCTGGCGGGCCCAGCCTTCGCTTTGGCGCGCAGCGAAAAAGCGAAAGGCTGCCACACCGAAGTGAAACGGAGGCGGCCATGGTCGGGTCGAATGCGATTTCGCTATCGCTGGGCCATGCTCTTGCTCTACGCGATCAGCCCCATCCTCGTTTACGGCGGTGAACTTCGCCGGCCCGATCATCAATCGTTCGCGATGTTGCTCGTCACGATCGCGAATTGCGCGGAGGTGGACTTTG
>QHQA01000062.1 GCA_003219695.1 Verrucomicrobiota bacterium | reverse complement strand
TCGATCGAGCGGTTCTTGGTCGAGCACGACCTGCCATGGAACTTGCGCGGTTGGGACCGGCAGCGACGAATGACGGATCAGGCCGCGCGGTTTGGCGTCGCCGAGGATGCCGTCGATTTCTTTGACTGAGAGCCGCGTGTTTAACGGAACCGCTGTGATACCGAGCCGGGCGCAGGCATAAACGAGCTCGATGTAATCAGGCTCGTTCGGAAGAAGAATGGCGAGTCGATCTCCCGCTCTGAAGCCATGTTTCGTCAACGCCGCAGCAATACGCTCCACGCGAGCGTGTAGTTCGCGGAAAGTTGAGCGCGTTCCGTTTGCGGCAAGCCCGGTGCGTTCCGGAAAATATCGAGCAGCCCGGCCTAGTGAGTGGACATAAATCATGGAAGCGCCCTAGTAGAAACTTGAGTATCGCGCTGGACGCTCACTTTTCCCGCATAGCGCCGCGAAATGAAGATGAAATAAAAAATCGCGAGCGCGAAACCAACCGGCCACCAAAAGCTCGCAAGACGTAGAGTGCTCGGGCTGACAGCGACTGCGGAGGCGGTGAGTGAGTTTTCGGGCGCGAGGGTCGAATGGAGCATCACCGGAAAAATTGCGGCAGCTCCCGTTGCCAGCAGGCCAATGATTAGAAAATTCGAGCCGAGAAACGCTCGCAGTTCACGCCGACCAGCCAGGCCAGACACAAGCGCGACAATTGAAACAACCGTTACGATCAATCCCAGCCACCAAAATGGGTTGGACCACGCGCGGCCCGGCAGATCCGGGCGAACAAATCTCGATTCGAGCAAGATAACGACAAGCAGCGGAATACACGAGATCCACAGATACTTCGCGTATTTTTCGCAACGATCGTGCACCGGGCCTTCGGTCTTCAGCGTAAGATAAGTCGCGCCATGAGCCGCCAGCACCACTGTTGCCAAGACCGCAATAGACACGGTGTACCAGTCGAGCAATCCGACATGACCGCGGACGTTGAAGTCCGTGAAAAACGCCATTGAGAAATTACCCTGGGCATCAAGTGGAACGCCGCGCGCAACGTTGCCTGCGGCCGCGCCAAAAAGAATGGCGAGAAGAAAATTGGAAAGGACGAAAATGAAATCCCAATACGCCTGCCAAAGGCGATCGTTGATGTGTCCGCCGACTTCGAGCGAGATACCGCGCAAAATCAGACACCAGTCGCGGGAAGATCGCGATTAATGTTCCGCCGAAACCGAGGAGCCATACCTCATGCCATGTCCATAACGGCCCGATCGCAGCGATGACTTGTCGGCGTTCTTCAGGCGTCTTGGCGACAAGCCAATGGAGCATTCCTGCGCCAAAATTCCGGCCATCCAGAACGATGTAGATGATCAGCATGAAGCTGACCACGGCGTACCAGGTCGCGATCATGCCAGCACAGCCTCCTTTCGCGGAGCGACAGCAACTTCGTCATTAGGGCCTTTGCCGATTTCGCGACCGGTCAGGCCGAGAAACAACAGACCGATTACAAAATAAAGGCCGGTGAAGCCAATCAGCGTGAAAATGGCGTCGCCGTTACTAACTACTTTGCTGTAGCCATCGCGCGTATGAAACAATCCGTAGATCAACCACGGTTGACGGCCCAGTTCGGCGGTCATCCAACCGAGTGTGTTCGCGATGTATGGATACGGGAACGCCAGAATTAGCACACAGAGCAGCAAGCGACTTGATTCGAGCTTTCCTCGCAAATTCTGCAGGGTGGCGAAGCCCATCAGGACGATGAACAACGTCCCGAGCGTGATCATGATGTGGAATGAGTAGTAAAGAAGCTCGATGTTGTCGGGCCACGTATCCTTCGGGAAATCGTTCAGCCCATGAACAAAACTTCCAAAGTGTCCGTAAGCGAGAAAACTGAGCGCACCAGGAACTTCGATCGGGTTATCGAGCCGCTGCTTGGCGACATTAGGTTGCCCGATAAGAGCAACACCCGCCATTGATCCGCCCTCGAACTTTCCTTCCATCGCGGCGAGGGTGACTGGTTGGTGATTGCCAACCATTTTTGCTTGCTGATCGCCGGTTGGGAAAGCGACCAAAAGCGACGCAATCAAACCAACGAACGTTCCTGCACGCAGATAAAGCCTGGCCTGGCCTGGATGAACTCCTCGCAGCCCGTAAAAGGCTCCGATCGCAGCGACCACGAACGAGCCGGTCACGAGTGCGGCCAATTGATTATGAGCGAACTGAATCCAGGCCCATGGATTCAAGAGATAGGCACTCATACTGGCGATGCCTAACGAACCGTTCGCTTCGATGCGGTAACCAACCGGGTGCTGCATGAAAGCGTTGGTGACAAGGATGAAGTAGCCCGAGAGCCAACTCCCGAGCGCGACCGCGATTGCAGCAACGAAATGTCCGCGCGGTCCCAGGCGTTTCTCTCCCCAGATTAGCGCGCCAACGAACGCGCTCTCGAGAAAGAACGCGAACATTCCTTCCATTGCCAGCGTTTGGCCAACCACGCCGCCGGCGTATTTCGAAAAGTCTGCCCAATTCGTTCCGAATTGGAATTCCATCGGAATGCCGGTGACGACACCGACGGCAAAATTCAGTCCGAAGATCTTGGCCCAAAACCGGACGGCTTGATTGTATTTTTCGTCACCGGTCCGCAGCGCGCGCCATTTCCAGTAAACGATGAACC
>QHQA01000061.1 GCA_003219695.1 Verrucomicrobiota bacterium | reverse complement strand
CAAGATCGTTACTTTTCAGTCGTTCGCGGGCACATGGCTATCCGATTTCGCGCAATCTGTGGATCCGTTCCGGCGCGATTATCCAATGCTATGAAAACAATTGCCAAACACACACGCACCGCGCGTCACACAACATCATTCTGCGCCATCCTGGCAATGCTCATGATTTGTTTGGGATTTGCCGCGCAAACGCAGGTGACCACCAGCGGCCCTTTCAATAAGATCTGGACCGTTGCGCTTTCGCAGTTCAACCAGTCGGACGAAACCGGCAACTCGTTAACCCAGCTGTCGAACGGCACGATTGTCGTCGGCGGGGATGACGGCAACCAGCCGAACTACTGCCAGCCGAATTATGGAGGCGCGTGGCTGGTCGCGGTCACGCCCAGTGGTGGCAGCAACGTGTGGCAGTGGCTGTATTCAACTTGCGCAAGCGATGCGCAGACCACCGGCTATGTTGCTCACACAACGGACGGAGGGTTCATTCTCGCGGGCGGCGATTTCGATAATCCGGCTTGCGCACTCGGTTGCGGGTGGTTCGCGAAATTCGACAGCAACGGGTCCATCGCATGGCAGCACGATCTGACGGGAGCGTACGCAGCAGGGGCCATCCAAATCGAGCCGACGGCGGACGGTGGCTACATCGCAGTGGGAAACCAAACGGACCAAACCTACATTCTGCAAGCGCTGATCATGAAGATCTCGGCAACCGGCGAGCTGCAGTGGTCGGCGGCTTTTCCTGAGACCGACCAGTCGTTTCCGGGAGCTTTCACGGGCGGGAACTTCACGTTTGAATCGTTCCAGCAGACGCGCGATGGAGGCTACATCGTATCCGGCGTCGCTGACGCCCACTTCCGCTCTGGATACGCAGATGTTTTGACGCTGATGAAGCTCGATGCAAATGCGAACGTGCAATGGTCAAAAGCGTACTACGGCAGTAATTGGCGCAGCGGTCCCGCCGGCGACGCGAGGTACCCCATTTTCCAGACGTCAGACGGAGGCTACGTCCTCTCCGGCACGGTCCAACAACGCACTTACCCATTCGAACAGCTGTTTTTTTTGATGAAGCTTGATGCTCGCGGCCGCGTCATCTGGCAAAAGGGATATGGAGGGACGAACGGCTATTACCACGTCAGCAGCGAATCAGCTGGCGCAGTCGCGACCGCTGATGGCGGTTACATCCTCGCGGGTCAAAGCGACATTTTTCTACAGGGGGCTAACGGTTGGATGCTCAAAACAGACGGGTCGGGAAATATCCTGTGGCAGAAAACCTACACGGGATTGACCACCAATGATGGGAACGTATTCGAACAGGTCATCCAAACCAGCGACGGAGGTTATGCGGTGACAGGCAGCTCGTGGACCTCGGACCTGACATACGGTGGCCCGGGTCTGTGGGTGATCAAGACCGACAGCGACGGGAACATCGGCGGCTGTAGCTGCATGCAGAACATTAAGGCGACGTTCGCCCGGTCGACACCGAACTTGATCTTCAGTCCGGTGAACATCCAAGGAACAACGACGTCCATTACACCCACGACGATCTACCCATGACGCTCGCCGCGAATATGGCTTCAAGGAATGGAAGCGGGGATCAGAACTTAGTATCAGTATTGGCTGAATGGAACGGTTTGGGTTTAGCCGCCACCATTGCGGGAAGCGTGAAGAAAATTGTGGCAACCAAACTCCAGAAAATTCCGATGGCGCACGGGATTCCGAGCCCTGTTAGCGCCGGGTTGCGCGCAATGGCAAGTGAACCAAACCCGCTCACTGCAGTCAGTCCTGCGAGCAAAACCGGTTTCACCACGCCGGCGACATCGTGCTCGATGTTACGCGTCTTTTGCCAGACCAGCACGACGTAGATCCCGTAGTCCACCCCGATTGCCAGTACGAGACGAAACGACAGCACATTCAGCAGATTCAAGTGGATGTTCAGCAGTTTCATCGAGGCGATCATCGCTCCGATGCCGAACGCGAGCGTAATCACTTGGATCAACCATAGGCGCAGGTCGCGATACAAAATAGCCAGCAAGGAGATGTCGAAAATCGCCATTAGCGCGCTGATAAGAAGGAGTTGATGATGCGACCACGGCTTGAGATCGGCGAGCGCATAAGGCCAGCCTGAGAGAATCATCGGCACGCCGGGCACCGCCAGATCGCGCCCCAGCTCTGTGCTTTGCGCGTGCGTCGCGACCGGCTGATTCGTGGTCACAAATCCAGTGGTAAGCAATGGATCCTGGCCGAAGTAACGATCGACTAAAAACCACCAGCTCGATGATTCCGGCAGTTGGGTTCGCCAATCTGGCAGAGGCACGGTCGGATCGGTAACGTGCTGTAAATCGTCCAGCAACGTGAACGCCGGCATGAACGAATCACGGTTGAATCCTTCGGCATCGAGCGTTTGCTCCAGCGTTTCGCGCACTGCCTGGAAATTAATCGCGCGTAAGCGCTCGCGATTCCTTTGCATCCGCCTTGGCGAAAGACAAAACGCCGCAGGCGTGGAGAACCCTTTGATTTTACCAGCTGCCTGGAGCTGCCGCCAATGGGCGGAGATTTTTTGCCAGTAATCGTGCAGCTCCTGAGAATTCGTCCCGCGAACGATGGCCAGCACCGGCTCCCAGCGCACCGGCATCCTGTGCATGATTTCATCAAGATCGCGACTGGCGCGGATGTTCTTTGGTTGCAAGGAACGCGTGCTGGCCTCGAAGCGGAGTGGGGGCATCGGCGAAAAGCCAATGGCAGTCAGCAACAACAACGTCGCGCCTGAGAAAATCAGCATCGGCGCCGGTTTGCGCACCGTCCATCGCACATATTTCCTCACAATTTCGAAGAGCCAATCGTGGCGAACTGCGGCCTGCCGTTCGCGAACAAACAGAAACAAGATCGAGCACATGAACAATCCCGCGACGAAGATGCCGATGGCGATGAGCACTCCGAGCTGGGAAAAACTCATCGCGCCGCTCAGCACTAGCGCGAGAAATCCCACTGCAGTAGTGAGCGCGCCAAAGAAAACTGCGCGTCCAAGTTTTGCTACCGAGGTCGCGACTGCCTGCTGATGCGGTTCTCCATCTGCGCGCGCCTGGTGATACCGCCCAATCGTGAGAATTGCGAAATCAACGCCGAGGCCGATGAGAATCGCGCAAAAGGCAATACTGACCATGCTGAGTCGCCCGAAAAGAAGCTGCCCGGCTGTAAGCGCCACCAGACAGGAGAGGAGAAGGCAAAACCCCATGCCAACGAG
>QHQA01000060.1 GCA_003219695.1 Verrucomicrobiota bacterium | reverse complement strand
TACGCGGTGATGGGCGCCGCACAGGCGTCGGACACTGTGTTTGCCATTCTGGCCCGCGCCCGCGAACGAGGCGATAAAAAAGCGACCCCCGAAGAACTCGAGGAACTTCGCGCAAAGGTGAAACAGAGTTACGAAGAACAAACTGACATTCGCTACGGCGCCGCGCGCGGCTGGGTGGATGCGATCATTCAGCCGCACGAAACGCGCGACGTCCTGGTTCGTTTGTTGGAATACGCCTCGCGTCCCACGCCGCAAGGACGGTTTCACACCGGTGTTATTCAGGTCTAAGCCCATTTTAACGATTGTAACTTTTGTAACGATGTAACGATGTAACGAATCACAATGCCATGCCCGTCGTTCTGATTGAAAAACAAACGCCGCAAATCACGGTCGTAACGCTCAACCGGCCTGAACGGCGTAATGCCCTTACTCTCGAGCTGCTCACGCAACTGCACGCCGCGATTAAAGTCGCTTCGGAACAACCGGAACAGCGTGTGATCATCTTGCGCGGTGCAGGCGCAGCTTTTTGCACCGGCCTCGATTTGAAAGAAGCGGCCGACCACACGAAAGCACACGCGACCGCGGAGATGGTGGCGAATACTTTGATCGCCATCAGCGAAACACGTCTCGTCACCATTGCGGCAGTGCATGGCGCGGCGGTTGCAGGCGGCGCAGGCATCATGTCTGCGTGCGATTTTGTGGTGGCGGCAGAGAAAACGAAGATTGGCTATCCCGAGGTGCGCCGCGGGCTGGTTGCCGGGTTGGTCATGACTTTCCTGCGCCGGCAGGTAGGCGAACGAAACATGCGCGAGCTGTTGTTAGGCTCAGAGTTAATCGACGCCGAGCGCGCCAGGGAAATCGGCCTGGTAAATCGTGTGGTCGCACGGGACGATGTGATGAGCGAAGCGCAAAAGTTTGCACAATCGGTTTTGCAAGGCGCGCCCGGCGCGCTCGCGCATACGAAAAGCTTGGTGGGGGAACTCTGGTGGCATGCCGTGAAGGAAGATGTCGATCTTGCGCTGAAATATCATTTGCAAGCGCGTGAATCGACCGAAGCCCGTGAAGGCATCGCCGCTTTTAACGAAAAGCGCAAGCCGAGATGGGTCGTGTAGTAATTCTGATCCGCGCAGACGCAAATCAAGAAGAAGCGGTTTCCCAATCCGCTTTTTTTTGTGGACGGCGGGCTAGAGACCGCCGCTCCTTGCTTTAGCCCGTTCAGAATTCGACGAACTTCTTGGGGTAATGTGACAGGTCGAGTTTTTCTTCCGCAACATTAAGTCTGATTCCCCATTGCTGCGTGGCCAGCGCGTCAAACAAGACTTCAATCGGATTTCCGTTTTCATCATTTCCGATGTCATTGATCACAAGGGCATACGTGGAAACCGGATGGCCTTCAATTTCAGCATGCAAAACTGCTTCTGTGTTCGTCTCCTTAATGTCCTCGCCGAGTGCGGTTCTAATCGTTCGTGGCGTGGGCGATGTCATCAGAACTTCCGCTACTGATGGGACTACGTAAGTATTGCGTGCGCCTGAATCAAAGAGCGTCCAGCATTCGCGAGCGTCAACATTAATCATTTGTCGGATTCGTCCCATGATAGGCAACTCTAAAGATGTTGAGCGCGGATAGTCAAGGCAATGATATTCGGGCCGGTGACGCATAAGCGTCTTCAAATCCGGACAAGGGCGCGCAAGCATGCTGCGGTGCGTTTGAACAACGTCGAGGCGAGAATGGGAATGACCAGAAGCTCAATAGAAGCCATCTTATTAATGGTAGGGACGGACCGCCGGACCGTCCGTCCCATGCGGCGCGCCCGGCGGTCGCGCCCTACCAAAACGTCACATTTCTTATGAGATCGCTTTTAGACAATTGGCGGCCACGGGTTGGATGGGGTGTGCCTGCGGCATGGTTGACGCTTTGCGCGGTTTGGAGCTCGACCTGGCTTGTCATTAAGATTGGCCTCCGCGATCTGCCGCCGATTTCGTTTGTGGCGATTCGGTTTTTGATCGCCATCGGCGTGCTGCTGGCTGTTTCGATAGGCCGCACCCGATTGCTTCCGCTGCGCCGCAACGATTACGTGGTCCTGGCAATTACCGGAATTCTTATGTTCGCTGTGAACTACACGTTACTGTTTTGGGCGGAGCTATACGTCTCGTCGGGTCTGGCAGCTGTGCTCCAGGCAACCATTCCGATCTTCGGCATGTTCTTCGCGCATTCGATGCTGCCGGATGAACCGCTGCGGTTGCAAAAGCTTGGCGGCGCAATCATCGCCCTTGGCGGTGTGATCCTGATCTGTGGGCGACTGCTCGGTTTCAGCGGCCCGCTGGCTTTCTGGGGTGGGGTAGGAGTTGTTTTCGGAGCTGCCAGCGCCGCCTTCGCCAACGTTGAGGTCAAGGCGCGATCGATCCAGCTCGCGCCCGCCATGCTGGCCGCGTGGCAGATGATTTTCGGAATTGCCCCCTTGTTGGTTCTTGGGTTTGCCGTCGAAGGAAATCCGGCACGCTTTCACTGGACCGCCATGTCGGTGTTCTGCCTGCTGTACCTCGCTGTGATCGGCTCGGCGTTGACGTTTCTGCTTCTTTACTGGCTCCTGCCGCGCCTGACGGTTGCGCAACTCCAAAGCATCTCCCTTATCACGCCTCCCGGTGCAGTCATGCTCGGTTGGTTGCTAGGCGGTGAAACGTTTCTGGTTTCCTCCTTGCTAGGTGCGGCCCTGGTTCTTGCCGGCGTTTGGATGATTTTCCGTAAGGCAAAGGTGAAGGAAGCTGCAACGGAGGGCGATGAGAGAGTGGTCCAATTTCCCGAGCGATAGTCAGGTTAGATATGCTTCAGATCATTTTGGAAAATCCGCCGATAGAAAATCATCGTCCATGCCAACAATTAGATCGACATGAGTG
>QHQA01000059.1 GCA_003219695.1 Verrucomicrobiota bacterium | reverse complement strand
ATAATCCCTTGGTCCCAGGTTCGAATCCTGGCGGGCCCAGCTCGGAGGCTTTCCACCCCGTAACGCAGTCTTCTCGGTTGCATTTTCTTCCTGTGTGTTGGAAGCTGTGCGTCCCGCTCTGGGAGGAGCATCATGAACCAGATCATCGACGCCATCGGGAAAGAGCAGCAGAAAAATGAGATCATGCCGTTCGTAGTGGGCGACAGCGTCCGCGTTCATACCCGGGTCGTGGAGGGCGACAAGGAACGAATCCAGATATTCGCCGGAGTGGTGATCGGCCGCAAAGGCCGCGGGCTGAACGAAACTTTCACCGTGCGCCGCATCTCCTACGGCGAGGGCGTGGAGCGAGTGTTTCCGCTTCACTCTCCGCGTATCGCAAAAGTGGAAGTGGAGCAGCAAGGCCGCGCCCGTCGGGCGAAACTCAACTATCTGCGCAGTCGCAAAGGGAAGGAAGCGACAGCAGTGAGAGAGTGACGGGTGACAAGTGACGAGTCTAGGCTCTGTCTCTTTTTTCTCACTGATCACATCTCACTTGTCACTCGCGCAAATCTGTCAATGATTTGCGCGGGATGTATCGGCGCTGCGGATTTCGTTACGAGAAAAAATTGCGCGCCACGGGAGTCTCGCGCATTGCCGGGATTGACGAAGCCGGCCGCGGCGCGCTGGCAGGCCCGGTCGTCGCAGCCGCGGTGGTTCTTCCCGAGAAATTTCGTCATCGGCGCCTAAATGATTCCAAACAGCTCGCGCCTGAATTGCGCGAAAAAATCTATTGCGAACTGGTCGCTAATCCCGAAGTGAGATGGACGGTCGGTGTTGTTGATTCCATCGAGATCGATCGTATCAACATTCTGCGGGCGAGCCATCGCGCCATGCGCATCGCGATTACAGCGCTCATCGAACCGCCCGATCATGTTTTGATCGACGGCCTGCCCGTGATTCCGTTTCCACTTCCGCAGACGGCAATCATTGACGGCGATTGTATCAGCTTGAGCATCGCTGCCGCCAGCGTTATCGCCAAGGTCACACGGGACCGAATGATGCGTGACTTCTGCGCGCAGTTCCCGCAGTATTCTTTCAGCCAGCACAAAGGTTACGGAACTGAACTGCATCTCCTGAAGCTCCATGAATTCGGCCCTTGCCCGATCCATCGCCGATCTTTCGAACCGGTGGCGCAGCCGCTTCTCGCTCTCGAGGAGCTCGTCAAAATCAGTCCATCTCCGGCGCGGCGCGCGCGGCGAGAAGCTGGCGTGTCAATTCCTGCGGCGTAACGGCTACAAAATTCTCTATCGCAATTTCAAAGGGCGCAGCGGCGGCGAGATCGACATCGTTTGTCGCGACAACGACACGCTCGTGTTCGTCGAAGTGAAAACACGCACGCGCGAGGATTTCGGGCGGCCGGTGTCGGCTGTCGATCGACAAAAACAAAAACGGATTTCGCGCGGCGGCCTAGCCTGGCTGCGCATGCTCGACAATCCGGACATTTTCTTCCGTTTCGACGTCGTGGAAGTCATCATCACGGAAGACGCGAAACCGCGCCTTGAATTAATCAAGAACGCATTTCCACTCTCCAAGCCGTATTTGTATTAGAAGCCATCCCATGAATGGTAGGGACGGATCGCCGAGCCGTCCGTGTCGTTCTTGTTTGATTGTGGCGCGCCCGGCGGTCGCGCCCTGCCATCTACGTGTGTACTTGGCGCTCCGTCATCGCAGGAATTCGCTTGCAATCCAACTTCAGCCGCCTCGATAATGCGTGGAGATTTTATGACCGTGAGGATCAATCATCTCGCCGTCTGGATTCTTATAGTGGTTTATTTCCTCATTGGCTGGGGGTGGTACAGCATCTTCGGCGAGAAGTGGCTCAATCTGCATGCTCGAACGATGACCGACATCGAGCGGACGCATAATGTCAGCGCATATGTGCTCGCGTTCGTTACCTCAATTGTGGTGAATTACACGCTGGCGATGCTGATCGCGCGCTTCAACGCAACGAGCGCATTTTGCGGTCTGAAAATTGCGCTCGCCTGCTGGTTCGCATTTTTGTTCATGGAGTACGCAACGATCTCGGTGTTCTCCGCTTTCGAAACGAATCCGTGGCCGCTCATTTGCATCGACATGGGCCGGCCGCTCCTCGGTTTCGCCATCAGCGGCCTCGTCCTCGGCGCCTGGCGCAAAGCAACGTGACGTTGCGTGTAGGGCATGCGCATCGCTTGCCGATTCAGAAAGTCGGCAGCCGGAGCGGCTGCCCTACAAATTGTACCGCTCCAATTACGGACTGGGCGAAGTGTTGGTTTCCTCTTTGGATGGAGAAACGCTTTCAACCTTGGTCGCGCTCATCACGTAGGTAACCGTCACCGTCGAGCCGACTTTGAGCTCGGCCGATCCTTTGATTGACGCCGGGTCGATCGCGAACTCGTACTTTTCGCCTCCTTTTTCTACGGCCAGCGTGGTTCCGGTAGCCGCGACGATCGTTCCGGTCATTTCGTATGTCTTTCCAGCTGCTGCGAACACCGATGTGCTCATCGCCAGCATCATTGCCGCCAGCAAACAAATCATTTTCGAATTCATAAGTTGGCGATAAGGCCGAGCACCGCGCGAAGCAAGTCAGATGTCGCTCGGCTTGTTTTTGCGGCGGCCGTGCTTGCCAAGCCGTAGCTCGTTACGCGAAGGCTGGTCAGCGACAAAAAAGACGCAACTGCCTGCCCTGAGCAACAGTCGAATGGGTCACGTTGCCAGCGATTCCGAAATAGCCTTGATTCCAACCCGCAGAGTCAACGGCCACATCACGCGGCGCGTCTGTTTGGCGTTACCCCACGCGGCGCGGAGTTCATCTGCAATTTCGTGCAATGGATCGCTGTCCTTCGCAGTGATGAACCGCTGAGTCGAAGACCAGCTTCTAAGATAGCCGACCAGATACTCGAGATTCCACTGTGTCATCATTTCGAATTTCGGCGGATCGATCTTGTGAAACGGGAAGGGGAGATCGGCGAAATTCTCAACAAGCTCGCGCTCCGGCGGCCAGAAGGGACCGACCACCTCGTAATAGTACCGATTTACAACTGCATCGATCGCTGGTTCGATGTGCAACAAGTTGTAAGCCGATGCAGCGAGGACGCCGTTAGACTTCAACGCGCGTCGTGCTTCTTCATAAAATCGTGGCAGGTCGAACCAGTGCAGTGCCTGCGCGACCATGATCAGATCGATCGTCTCCGATTCGATGCCGCTGTTTTCTGCCGGCGCGACACGATATTCGACGCGCTCGTGCGGCTCCGCCTTCGCGATCTGTTTTTCACTTGCATCGGTCGCGATCACGCGATCGAACAGTAATGCCAATCCCACTGCCGCCTGTCCATTTCCCGTGCCGCAATCCCACGCGAGCTGACGACTTGGAGCGATGCTCCCCAAATAATCGAATAATTGCTGTGGGTAGCCCGGTCGAAATTTCGCATAATCAGCGGCCTGCGCGGAAAAGTGATCTTTAAACGCCACTAGCGAACACTAGACGGAATCAACAGAATTTCTGGCCGATTTTGTAGGGCAAGCGCATCGCTTGCCGATCGTGCACGTTGGCAGCCGGCGCGGCCGCCCTACACATGGATGGAACGCGACGTTGCTGTAGCGGCGGTCTGCGACCGCCGAAATTCGAGTTTGGGCGTTGGACGTTGAGCGTTGGATGTTTGCTTCCTTCACTGTTTCGGCGGCTCGGGCATCGTCCTCAGACCAACTCGTGCGAGGTATTCGTCGGCTTGGAGAAGATCCGTCCCCGCGCGCTCAATTATCTTGAGCAGATTGTCCATCGACGAAACTTCCTCGAGTTGCTCGGTCAGAAACCACTGTAAAAAATTGATCGTGATATAATCGTTTTGTTTCCGGGCCAATTCCACCAGCCCATTGATTTGTTGGGTGACATGAATCTCCTGGTCCAACGACAGTTTCACCGCATCGCGCGCCGTCTTAAATTTCGATTTCGGCGCATCGATCGCCGGGATCACCACGCGTCCGCCGGCATCGACAATGTATTTTATGAAGCGCAGCGCGTGCCCTTTCTCCTCCTCGGCCTGCTGAAAAAAATGCTGGGACAATTGCGGCAACGCCTCCGCCGCAAAATGCGCCGCAATCGCGTAATACTGCAGCTCCGCGCTAAACTCATATCCGATTTGTTCGTTGATTGCGTCAATGACCTTCTGACTGGTAAGCATAAAGGAAACTACCGCGGATTACACGGATGCAAACGGATCAATTCTGGGAGCACACGCCGCTGGCGTGTTGCATTCGGCCGCTGGCCGAATGCTTTTCCACGCGAAGGTTTGAAGTCGCAAACTGCGACCTTAAAGTTCGCTGCCAGCCGAGCTGATTTGATTGGTCGCAATACGCGCCTACACCCTGGACGCCTGATATGTGATGATCTCTGTTCTGTGATCTCAGGCTCGCAATTTCGTGAGGAGGCACGGCAAGACCTTAACCAATATCTCTC
>QHQA01000224.1 GCA_003219695.1 Verrucomicrobiota bacterium | reverse complement strand
TTTACGCCGTAAGCCAGGACGCCGCCGCGACTATTGTCGATCTTGCCGCAACGATGGGCGTTGACTTCCTCGTCATCGGCGCCTCGCAGCGTCCGGCCATGGCGAAGTTGCTCCGCGGCAGCGTGGCCACAAACGTTGCTCAGCAGTTGCCCGAATCGATTCAATTGCTCATCTTCGGCTAAGCAAGTTTTGGAGCGGCTTATTTTCTAATGCCAAAAAATGCTTCGAGCGCGCGAGTGCCCAGGGCTTTCCAAATTTTGATCACTTCATAAGTGATAATGGTGGTAAAGGTCACGGCGAACCAAACGCAGACTGCTTCAATCGGGAGACCGGACCACGCTCCGATGTGCAGCCCGACCAGAATATCCCTGCGGTATTCCCACCAACCATAGGGCAAAGCGAGCGTTACTTCCCAAAGTAAGCTGAGGAGGAGAAGCAGGAAAAATGTGAAGCTAAAGGCACGCCAGTTGATGAATGGTTGCGCGGTGTGGAAAAAGCCAGCCGATGGAATAAGAGAGGCGCAGACGAGATAAATAAAATACCACGGGAACCCGTCGGAGGCCCCCGACAAACATTTTCGGTACACAATCGCAGCTGCGATTAGGAGCACGCCAAGAAGGACGGAAGCGAAATGAAAACGGACGATCCGCGGTATGCCTTCGGCTGCTGCCTTGTAGTCAGGAACGTTGTAGGCGGCCATCCAATATTCATCGCACCAGATGTAACTCAGCAGCACGAGCATGAAGCCGGTCAGATAGAAAACGAATTCCTCGATTGGAATTCCTCCGCCTGTCGCCGGGACGTCCCAGCCGAGTGTGGCCGCCCGATTTGGGAAAATGAAGAAGGCGTTGCCAAAGAGCAAATCCAGCAAAAAGCCGAGTGGCGCGAGCACTGCGATGGTCCTCCAGAATGCTTTTCTCGGAAAAATGAGATCAGGCCGGCAGGCGAACCACCATCCCAGCGCACCGATCGGAACAACAAACAAGAGGAGGCTCCATGTATATCCGAGCGGCGTCGAATTATCCGAACTGGGTTGCAAAATTGCCGGGTGAATGATCGTGCGCAATGCGATCGCAGCAGGAACAACCAGCGCGGCTGCGATCGCGAAAACGACATAGAAAGCTCTGCGCTCTGGCATGCGCCCACAGCTTAAACAGAAAGTTTTAAGTTTTAAGATTTAAGTTTTAAGTTTGGCGGGCGCATCTTGCCTCTCTTAACAATTAACACTTAAAACGCCTGTGACCGCTCCCAAAGTCCTGATCGCCGATGCAATTTCGCAACGCGGAGTGGATGAGCTTTCGCGCGGTGACGCGCTCGACGTCACGATCAAGACCGGTTTGAGCGATCGCGAGCTTGTCGAGCTGATCCCGCAATTCGCTGGTCTCGTGGTGCGCAGCCAGACCAAAGTTACCGCGGACATCTTGAACGCGGGCGCGCGGCTTCGCGTGGTCGGCCGCGCGGGGGTGGGGGTGGACAATGTGGATGTGGAGACGGCCACGCGCCGCGGCATCGTCGTGTTGAACGCGCCCGGTGGAAATACGGTTTCCACTGCCGAGCATGCGTTTTCATTGTTGCTCGCGGTGGCGCGCAAGATTCCACAAGCTGACGCGAACGTTCGCAGTAAAAATTGGGACAAAAAACATTTTGAAGGTGTCGAGCTCTACAACAAGACGCTCGGCGTGATCGGCATGGGCCGGATCGGCAGCGAACTGAGTCGCCGCGCGATCGCGTTTGGCATGCGTGTGGTCGCCTACGATCCATATCTTTCCGCGACACGCGCGCGCAGTCTGCAAGTCGAGTTGGTGGACGAGCTCGACGATTTGCTTGCAAGCGCGGATTTCATCTCGCTACATACGCCGCTCACCGCGGAGACGCGCCACATTCTCGATGCTGCTCGTTTGCGAAAAACAAAACACGGGGTCCGCGTCATCAACTGCGCTCGCGGCGGTTTGATCGACGAAGCCGCGCTGGCTCAAGCGCTGCAAGATGGGTATGTCGCGGGAGCGGCGCTGGATGTTTTCGAGAGGGAACCGCTGCCAGCCGATTCGCCGTTGCGCGGCCCGCCCAATCTTGTTCTCACGCCGCATCTCGGCGCATCAACGGCAGAAGCGCAGGAGAGCGTCGGCATCGAGATTGCGCAATCCATCCGCGCGGTACTGCTCGACGGCACCATCCGCAACGCTGTGAACATGCCAAGCCTCGACGCGAAAACGCTGGCGATCATCGGGCCGCATCTGCGGTTCGGCGAAAAGCTGGGCAAATTTTTATCGCAGCTCGCGCCGAAACGCGCCGACTCGCTCAACATCAATTACAGCGGTAAAGTCAACGAGGTCGATACGACTGCGATCACGCGCGCAGTTTTAAAAGGCTTTTTGCAAATCGCCGGTGGCGGCGAGGTCAACGAAGTGAATGCGCCTGCGTTTGCCGAAACACTCGGGTTGCAGGTGAGCGAATCGCGGCTGAGCGCGCCCGGCGATTACACGGATATGCTCGAACTCTCCGCTGTAGGCGAGGGGAAAACCGTTTCGGTCGGTGGCGCGTTCTTCGGGGCGACACCGCGAATTGTGAGCATCAACAGCCGCCCGGTCGAAGCGCGCCCGCACGGCGTCGTGCTCGTGCTGGAAAACACTGATCGCCCGGGCATGGTCGGTCGCATCGGCACATTGCTCGGCCAGCATGGCGTCAACATCGCCACGATGTCGCTCAGTCGAAATCAGGCCGGCGGCACCGCGCTCACCGTGCTAAATCTGGACACCGTACCGAGCGAGGAGTTGCTGCGCGAAATTCGCGCCAGCGAAGACATCCACTCCGCCCAAGTGATTCAACTTTAGCACTTGGTAGGGCGCGACCGCCGGGCGCGCCGGGCTGCAGCTTCAACCAATTTTCTTGTCCACCAACAATGAACTCGATAGAACTGATCGATTATGGATTTCGGTGCGCACTCAATCATTTGGATCATTCTTGTCGGTCTGATCATCGGCGCGATCGCTAAGCTGTTGATGCCGGGGAGAGATCCCGGCGGGTGCATCGTGACGATTTTGCTCGGCATCGCAGGCGCGCTTGTTGGCACATGGATCGGTCGGATTTTTGTTGGCGAGAATTATACCGCCGGCTGGATCATGTCGATCGTTGGCGCGATGGTTCTATTGCTGCTGTACCGGTTGCTTTTCAGGCGCGGCGTATAAAGCGCACGCCGTCACTTGAATTGAAAGCGGCAGAGCACTGCGGCACTCCAAAACGTTGCCGTCCTTCCGACCGCATTTTCCTAGCATTGCGTTTTGAAGTGCGGCGCTGCTGCGCCGCTCTTGGAGCGGAGCCGTGCAATAGACTTCACAGTGCGCGTTTGCTCTGTCGCGGTGATGCGACATTGTCACTCTCCATGGCCGCCCCAACAAAAGCCCGAATGATCGTTGCGTTCGCTGCGCTCTACGTGATCTGGGGATCCACTTATCTCGGTATTCGGTTCGCGATCGAAACGATGCCGCCGTTTCTCATGGCAGGGGCGCGGTTCGTGTTGGCCGGCTTGATCATGTACGCGATCGCATGGTCGCAAGGCATCGGCAAATCGAGTTGGGCGAACTGGCGCACGTCGCTGATTATCGGCGCCTGTTTGCTGCTCGGCGGTAACGGCGGAGTGACAATTTCAGAACAGTATATCGACTCGGGGCTGGCCGCCGTGATCGTGGCGATTGTTCCAATTTACATTGTGCTTTTGGGATGGGCGATGGGAATGGCACCACGGCCGACTCCAATCATCTGGCTTGCGCTGGCAGGAGGTTTCGCTGGCGTGGGAATTTTGTTCGGTCCTGCTCTGTATTTTCATGGCGGCCGAAGTCCTGCGCTCGGAATATCGATCCTGCTAGTGTCAACTTTTATCTGGTCTGCAGGTTCGCTCTATTCGCGCGTCGCGAAACATGCAGCCTCACCCTTTCTCACTGCTGCTCAACAAATGGTCTGCGGTGGACTCTTGCTTTTGTTCGCAGGCGTCGTGACCGGCGAGCTGCCACGTCTCCATCCCGCTTCCATCTCGATCTTGTCGGTCGGTTCATTTATTTATCTCGTGCTCATTGGCGCTGTGGTTGGATACACCGCTTACATCTGGCTGCTGCGTTACTGTGAGCCGGCGAAGGTGGCCACTTACGCGTATGTGAATCCGATCGTAGCAGTATTGTTAGGCACGCTTTTCGCCGGCGAAACTTTGACATTGCGCACACTGATTGCCGCTGGTCTGATCATCGGTTCAGTAGCATTGGTAATCACGGCGCAGCAGCTAAGAGCGCGAGTCGAGCCACCGATCAGCGCTGCGCTGGAACCTGCTGATTGAAGCTTATGAGCAACGAAAATCCGCCTCGTGACCCGAAAGATCGACAGCAAACGATTGAAGTCGCGACGCGCAACTGGCAGGCGGAAATTGAGACCGCTCGGACGTATCGCGACCTGGCAGAACGGGAGCGCGACGAGAAACGCAAAGGCATTCTCCTGCGCATGGCGGAAGCCGAGGAACGTCATGCGCAGCGTTGGGAGAAAAAGCTCAGAGAACTCGGCGCCGAGCCGCCTGTTTACAAAGAGACCGTTGCGCGCCGGCTTAACCGTTGGTGGAACAAAATTGCGGGCGCGGAGATTGCGATTCGTCGCATGGAAGCGACCGAAGAACGGCAGGAAGCGGAGTTTCACGATCAAGCCGAGCGCGCGTTCGCCGGCGAAAAGGATGTGCAGGAATTTTTACGAAAAAGCGCGCTGGAAGAAAAAGCGCATGCGCGAGCGCTCAGCGCGATGGCGCCGCCGGTCAGTCCGCGCACCGCGTTGGACAAAATCCTCAAGCGCGAACGCTGGCACGGGCGTGGCGGCAGTTGGGTGGCCGACGCGATTTACGGCGCAAACGATGGATTGGGCGCGGTATTTGGAATTGTGTCAGGCGTGGCCGGCGCGACGAACAACCAGCAACATTACGTTTTGATCTCCGGTCTTGCGGGAATGCTCGCTTCCACACTGTCCATGGGCGCAGGCGCGTATCTCGCCGCGAAAAGTGAAGCGGAAGTTTATGAAGCGGAAATTTCGCGCGAGCGCGCGGAAGTCGAAGAAAATCCCGAGGAAGAAATCGAAGAGATGTCGCTCTTCTATCAATTGCAGGGATTCACGCCGGAAGAGTCGCAAAAGATGGCGGAGCGCCTCGCTGAGCAACCCGAGCAATTCGTGCAGGCGATGGCGCAAAGCGAACTCGGTTTGTCCGAGCATCGGTTTCCGAATCAATGGACTGCCGCGATTTCCGCAGGCGTTTCCACTGCCATTGGCGCCTTCATTCCAATCATTCCATTCTTTTTCTCGGGCGGGCTCGACGCGGTGATCGCCTCTTTCGGCATCAGTCTCGCTGCGCACTTTGCTGTCGGCGCGTTGAAATCGCTCATCACCATCCGCTCGTGGTGGGCATCCGGCTTGGAGATGACTTGGATCGGCGTCATCGTCGCGGTGGTGACTTACGGCCTGGGCCTCGCCTTTGGGGCGTTAGGGTAATGCGAATCCAGGACTGAAATGTTGCAGAACAGCTTGCTTTTGCGAATTCCTTCGAATATCGGGTAGGCCGCGTGTCCGATATTTGTGCCCGTAAAATTCGTATGCATCCACGCCTGATAATTTCCTTTGTCTCTGTGGCTCTCACGGTGACCGCAGGGTTCGCTCAAAATATAAATCAGCCGACCGTCGATCAGTTGGTCTCGAAAAATATCGAAGCCAAGGGCGGTGCCGCTGCGTTGAAAGCGCTGCAGACTCTTCGCCTCACGGGAAAGATGCTGGTGCAGCAGGGCCAAATCGAGCTCGCATATCTGGAGATTAAGAAGCGCTCGGACGAAGTCCGCACCGAGGCGTCTCTTCAGGGGATGACACAGATCGAAGCGTATGACGGCAAGGAAGGATGGAAAGTGTCGCCGTTTTTCGGACGGAAAGATCCGGAGCGAATGTCTGCCGACGATGTGAAAGCATTGGTCGAGGACTCGGAGATCGATGGGCCGTTGGTTGATTGGAAGGCGAAAGGAAGCACGGTCGAATACCTCGGGACCGAGGACGTCGATGGTACGCCCGCGCACAAGTTAAAAGTGGTCCGGAAGAACGGCGACGTGAGCTTTGTCTATCTCGACCCTGATCACTTTCTGGAGATTCGAGTTGTAACCCAACGGATGCGGCACGGCGCGCACGAAGAGGTGGAGACAGACTTGGGCGACTACGAACAGGCGGGCGGCGTATTTGTTCCGACATCAATCGAATCCGGGCGCAAAGGCGCGTCGGACAAACAACGCGTCATTATCGACAAAGTTGAGGCCAACGTGCCGGTGGATGACTCGATCTTTCACTTTCCAGCTTCGAAATAATTCCACCTCACATGCGCTTATTTCAGTTCTTTCCCAAAGTGATCGGAATTATCGGCGCGTTGTTCCTTGTCTCAATAGGTGCTTACGCGCAGCAGGCACCTTATAGTTCGGCGACGATCTCCGGCCTTGGCGCGCGCAACATCGGCTCCGCGACAATGAGCGGGCGCATCTCATGCATCGCGGGCACACGTGAGCCGTCGGGTAAGATCACATTCCTCGTCGGCGCGGCGAGCGGCGGCGTTTGGAAATCCGATGATAGCGGAACGCGGTATCGCCCAGTGTTTGACGAGCAGGATGTGCAATCGATCGGCGCCGTCGCGCTCGATCCGAAGAATTCGAAAAACGTCTGGGTCGGCACAGGCGAATCGTGGATGCGCAATAGCGTCTCCATTGGTGATGGAATTTACAAATCAACCGATGGCGGCGAAACGTGGTCGCACGTTGGTTTGGAAAAATCGGAGCGCATTTCGCGGATCGTCGTTGATCCGAGAAGCAGCGACACTGTCTTCGTTGCTGTGCCCGGCGCGCTTTGGAGTGATTCGCCGGACCGTGGCCTCTACAAAACAACCGATGGCGGCAAGACTTGGCAGCAAATTCTCAAGGGCGCGAATCTTTCGACCGGTTGCACCGACATCGCGATGGATCCGACCAATCCCGACATCATGTTTGCAGACATGTGGGATTTCCGGCGCAAAGGGTGGGAGTACCGCTCCGGCGGGGAAAGTCCCACCGCGCCGTCTGCCAGCGGATTGTTTCGTACCACGGATGGCGGCAACACATGGACGGAAATTACGCCTGAGGCCAACAAAGGTTTCCCGAAGAAACCGTATGGCCGGCTTGCAGTGGCGATCGCGCCGTCGAACGCCAAACGCGTTTACGCTTTCGTCGAATCGCCTGACAGCGCGCTGTTCGGTTCCGACGACGGCGGGATGACGTGGGACAAGCGCGACAAAAGCCAATGGATGGTGTGGCGGCCATTCTATTTTGCGAATCTCATTGTCGATCCGAAAAATCCAGATCGCGTGTTCAAGACCGACGGCTCGCTGATTGTCAGCGAAGACGCGGGCAAAAGTTTCGCAGTCATCGGAGGATTCGGCGGGATGCACGGCGACGTGCACGACGTCTGGATCGATCCAACCAACACGCAGGTGGTGTTCTCCGGCGACGATGGCGGGATGTGGTATTCCTACAACGGCGGCGCGAAATGGTGGAAAGCTGGCAACCTGCCGGTTTCACAATTCTATCATGTCAGCCTCGACGAGAACGATCCGTATCGCGTGTATGGGGGGTTACAGGACAACAGTTCGTTTGTTGGTGACTCGCAGTACCCCGGCGGCATTACCAACTCGCGCTGGGAAAATATGTACAACGGAGATGGGTTCTGGATGTTTCCCGATCCCGCTGACTCAAATTACATCTATGCCGAATATCAGGGTGGCGAGATCGGCCGGGTAAATCGCAACACGCACGAAGCTCGCAACATCAAGCCGCGGCCGGGTTACAACGAGAAACTCCGGTTCAACTGGAACACGCCAATCGCGCTTTCGCCTAACGAGAAAGGGACTATTTACATCGGCGCGCAATTTCTTTTCCGCTCGCGCGACCACGGCCAGAATTGGGAGCGTATTTCGCCAGACCTGACCACCAACGATCCGCAAAAGCAGAAACAGGAACAATCCGGCGGCGTCACAGTGGACAATTCGTCGGCGGAAATGCACACCACAATTTATTCCATCAGCGAATCGCCCAAGCAGAAAGGGCTGATCTGGGTCGGCACGGACGACGGCAACCTTCAGCTTACGCGCGATGGTGGCAAAACGTGGAATAACGTCGTTGGTAACGTCCCCGGGCTGCCGAAAAATTCATGGGTGAATTGGGTGCAGGCCAGCAACTTCAACGCCGGGACCGCTTACGCCGCTTTCGATCGGCATACCTTTGGCGACATGGCGCCGTATGTTTTCAAAACTACTGATTACGGCAAGACGTGGATGCCGCTGGTCACGCCGCAAGACCCCAAAGGCATTCGCGGCTACGCTCACGTGATTAAGGAAGATTTGGTTAAACCCGATCTGCTCTTTCTCGGCACGGAGTTTGGACTTTGGGTCTCGATCGACGGCGGAAAAAACTGGGCGCAATTCAAAGGCAACCATTTTCCTGTTGTTGCTGTTCGCGACCTCGCTATCCATCCGCGTGATAACGACCTTGTCCTGGCGACACACGGGCGCGGCATCTGGATCGTGGACGACATGACGCCGTTGCGCATGTTGACGCCGGATTTGTTGAAGCAGGACGTGGCGTTTGTGTCAGCGCGTCCGGTGCAACAGCGGATTGAGGGCCAGGGCGGCTGGGCCAACGGCGACGCCGTTTTTATCGGCGACAATCCGCCTGACGCTGCCGTGATCAATTATTACCAGCGGGAACGGCATTTGTTTGGAAAGATGAAGCTCGAAGTTCTGGATTCATCGGGTCGCGTGCTTGATGAATTGCCCGCCAGTAAACGGCCCGGGTTGAACCGCGTGACGTGGACGATGCGCGCGAAGCCGCCGCGCGTGCCGCCCGCAGCCCAGGTTGCTATCGCCGGAACACGTGGCCCGCGCCTCGTGCCCGGTAATTACGATGTGCGCCTGACGAAAGCAGGCAAAGTTTACAATACAAAGCTGACGGTCGGCTTGGATCACCGGGCGAAATTTAGCGTGGCAGACCGTAAGGCGCAGTTCGACGCGGCGATGCGCGTGCACGGGTTGTTTGGTGACGAAAGCGAGGTGATGGATCGGATTCTGGCCTTGCGCAAGGAGCTTACCCAAAGCGGCGCGGCTTTGCCACAAGGCGATCCACTTCGCAAGCAGATCTCCGACTTCGACGGAAGAGTTGACGCGGTGCGGAAAAAAATCGTCGCCACGACCGAGGGCGGCGCGATCACCGGGGAAGAACGCCTGCGTGAGCACACCGACCAGCTTTACGGCGCCATACTCAGTTATGAAGGCAAACCCGGCGGTTACCAGCTGGCCTACATCGACACGCTCAAACGCGAGCTAGGTGACGTGACGAAACAATTCGACCAACTTCTCGCGCAGGATCTGCCCGCCTTAAACGACTCGCTCAAATCCAAAGGCCAGCAGCCAATTGCTACGCCGCCAGCCAAAGTCAGCGCGAACGATGCCACACATGGCCCTGGAGGTGCGACAGCCGCGAGCACGACGCTGCCGTCCGACTTCCGCACTCGCAAAAGGTGTGGTAGGGCGCGACCGCCGGGCGCGCCGTGGCTTGTCTGCGGCGACAGTTTTCGTGACAATCCTATCGTGGCTCACGAGTTGAAAGCCGCTCTCACCGATTTTGTCCGCTTCGCGCAGACGCTGCGCGGAGACGAAAAGAGAGGCGCAAACTTTTCTCGATCATTTCTTCCGCGCGCTCGGCCACGATGGTGTGATCGAAGCAGGCGCCACGTTCGAGTTTCGAGTAGCGAAGAAGCCCGGTTCGCCGCAGCTCGAACTGATCAAAGGTAACGGCGCCGCAGCGCGAACGAAAGCCGGGAAGAAGTTCGCCGATCTTCTTTGGTCGGATCGCGTGCTGATCGAGATGAAATCGCGCGGCGAGAAGCTCGAACGGTATTATGACCAAGCCTTCAATTATTGGAGGCACATCGTTCCGCAGAGGCTGCCGTTCGGGATCCTTTGCAACTTCGATGAGTTTTGGATTTACGATTTCAACACGCAGCTATTCGATCCAGTCGATCGCGTCGTGCTCAACGAACTGCCGGAGAACGCGGCCTCATTCAATTTTCTTCTGCCGATTTTGAAGAAACCGGTTTTCAGCAATAGCCGCGTCGAGGTCACGCGCAAAGCAGCGGACGAGATGGCGACGGTGTTTCTGCGAAATTGTCGCGCGCGGTGAAGATCGACAACGAGCACAGCGATTCATTCTGCAATTGCTAGTCGCGATGGGTTGACACCGAAAGCGTTCGGGTTTGAGCGTTGATAGGACGGGTTTATTTAAGCAGCAATGGCACAAGAAATGACCTTGGCCAAGCGGTTAGGGCGGACGTGTCATGTTTCGCCGTTGCGGATGAAGTTGATCCGGTTGTGGCAACGAGATCCTGGGTCAGCCGAAGTGTTGGAACACTGGCTTGTCGATATTGCCAATAGCCGCGGGACGCGGATCGTCACCCGTGAGGAGCTTGTTAACGGACCGGATTTGAATGAGCTGACAAACGAGGAGTTGGTGATCGGATTATTGTTGCCGAACCGCGACCGACCTCAGATGTTGTGCCTGGCGGCGCAGTTGATTTCGCGAAAGGCCGTCGATCTCGGTGAGCTGATATGGCTGGCGACTCGTGAGCGGATCGGCTTTATTCTGGCTGAGCTTGCCAGGCAGGCGTGCAAGGTAGAACTCGATCATCCGCTCTGGCGGCAAATCGACGAAAGATTTGCAACTGAGAAACCGGCCGCGTCGCCGCTTGCGCATTACACGCCCCTGGCTCAGCCGGTAATGAAGAACGGCCGCGTTAACGTGGAGCGGTGGGTGGTGGTGTCGTGAACAACCACGAGCGCATCTTATCGGCGCTGGATGGGGGGAACTAAACCAAATCGGTGGAGCTCACACGGTACGGCCGCCGCAGCGTTTGCTTTAGGATTCGAAGACGCGCCGGACAAGTTCGCTCAGAGCAATGACATCGATGCAGTTCTTTGGATTGGGCAAGCGGATAAATTGGCGCGGACGTACTATTGACTCGCACACGCCCGTTCGCTCGTCCGCTACCCCTCGCGGATTTGACCATCTACCCGACGGCTTCCCGGCACGTCGTGTTCTCTACTCGAGTAGGCGACGCCACAAAACGAAAAGCCCGCTGGCATCTTAGCCAACGGGCTCTTAGTTCTGGCGACGTCCTACTCTCGCACGGCCTGTCGCCGTAATACCATCGGGGCTGCAGCGTTTCACTTCCGTGTTCGGAATGGGAACGGGTGGTGCCACTGCGCTACTGTCACCAGAAGCGAAACCCGAAACAATTCGGGGTTCGCTTCTGGTGAAGTGATCAGTTGTCGATCTTGCGATCGACGATTTCGGCGGTCCGCCGCTACAGTTTTTCTTACCAATCACTTCTCACTATTCACCTGGGAAAGAACGAGCTGATTCCCTGGCATCTACATACGGGCAGTAAGCTCGAAATCCGAATGACGAATGTCGAGACTTTAAGGCTTCGTTTTGTTTTGAGATCTTTAATTTCCCATTACTGCCCCGAAAGCTTTCGGGGCAGCTTATTGGAAAAGTAAAAGATCAAGCCGAACGGGTTATTAGTACTCCTGAGCTGAACACATTACTGTGCTTACACCCGGAGCCTATCAACGTGGTGGTCTGCCACGACCCTTCAGGGAGAACTCATCTTGGGATAGGCTTGGCGCTTAGATGCTTTCAGCGCTTATCCTTTCCGAACA
>QHQA01000057.1 GCA_003219695.1 Verrucomicrobiota bacterium | reverse complement strand
GTTCAACCGCGATCGTGGTAACTCGATTGTCCCGCCATTCTTGAGTTCAAACGCGGTTCCGTGGAATCTTCAGTTGCAAACGGCGGCCATCATAGCAGCGGGCGGAACGCCATTCGATCCAACTCTCACGAAGCAGTTCGGCACGCCGCCGGATAATGCCAACGGATTGGTGCCGGCTAGCGATTATATTTATTTCAGTAGCCGTCCGAGGGCGCCGTTCAGCATTCTTCCAGGGTTTAACTTCAATCTGTATTCAAGCTCATATCCGGAGCAGGAACGCTGGGGCGGTTACGCGGCTTTCGAGCACAAGATCTGCGACGATCAACTGCGGCTTTTCGGCGACTTCTACTACGTGGATGCCAAGACGCATGATGAACTTGCGCCAATAGCCACGGGCAGTTTCGAGTTCCCGGGTGCCCCGACGCTCTACATCCCGCCAAGGGAGGCGTTCACGGGAGAACCACCATTTGGCGGGCCGACTTATGCGGAAGTTGGCGCGCCCGTGGGCGCGTTTAACCCGTTCAATCCATTTGAGCAGATCATCTCGGGCGGCAGTCGCGCGCGCATTTTCGATTTTGGCAACCGCCTGATCGACAACGAAAACGTCGCCGAGCGTTTCACGGTTGGTGTGAAAGGCGACAAGCTGTTTAACGGAACCTGGGGCTACGACGGCGCGCTCATGTATAGCCAGGTCCAGCAGATTGCGAAGCTCCACAGCGTCAATGCTCCGCGGTTCGAGCGGATACTGAACGCAAACGACCCGCTGTTTGATCCTACCTCGACTCAATATATCGGGCAAACGGTGCCGTACAACCCGTTTGTGGATACCCAGCATGTCGTGTTCCCGAGCAATCTTCCGCTGATTGATTTCGCGTCGCTGAACACGAGGGACCTTTTAACGTCGAAGCTAGCCACACTTGACCTGAACATTTATACGACCGACCTGTTTGATTTGCCCGCAGGCGGGGTGGGATTGGCTTTTGGCGGCGCCTTTAGCCGGGAATCTTACACGGTCGATCCGGATGACCAAAACCGCCTCGGAGAGAACTCTGGCGTCAGCTTCATCCGCCCGGCTAAGGCCGGGCGGAAATCGTGGGGGATTTATGCGGAAACGCTCATCCCGGTTTTCAGTCCCAAGTGGAACATACCCGGGGTTCACTCACTGGAGTTTTCAGCTGGTGTGCGGTACGACGAGTGGCTGAATAACGATACCAACGCAGCGGTGCCGAAGGTTGGGGTGCGCTGGCAGCCGTTTGACGAGAGCCTGACTCTTCGCAGCACTTGGGGTGAAGGCTTCCTTGAGCCATCCGGGGTACAGTTGTATGGACCGCGAAGGTTTCTTCTGGGGCCAATTGGGGGTACCACATGCGCTCCTGGCGCCAATGGTTTTATTAGTACTCCGTGCGACGCTTCGAACCCAACCTTGCAGGACGTAGTCGATCCTGAAACAATCATCGAGCAGCTTCCTAACAAGAACCTTCACCCGGAACATGACCGAAGCTGGACGGGAGGCGTAGTTTACACGCCAAAGTGGATTCCGCCCAAGTGGGGAACGCTGACGTTGACAGTTGATTTCTGGGACGTCGAGCGCAGTGGCGTCGCCATGTACATTTCTCCTAGCTCAATCAATTCCGGGTATAACGCGGGCATTTTCCCAGGTGTGGTGCTTCCTGCGCAGCCGACGTTGAGTACTGGACCAGCGGTTTTGTTCGATCCGGAAGGGAATTACTCCGGGGTCACAAGCCCCTACATCAACGGCGGGCGCACGCGCACCAACGGTGTTGACCTCGGTCTTCAGCACCAGATCGACACGGACATCGGCACGTTTTCACTCTTAACCCGGTGGAGTTATCTGAACGAGATGGTGGTCAATTTCCCCAATTCAAGGCCGCGGCAGGCAGCTGGTAGCTCTAGTTCGGAGTGGTATGTAGGCAACTTTTTCGGGGACGTAACCAATCCACAGGCGTGGCTGAAATGGAGAGGGGACACGACGTTTGATTGGACATGGCACAACTGGGACTTGAACTGGACCGTGCATTTCCTAGACGGATACTGGGAGCAGCTCTATGCAGTCCAGTTTAACGGCTTCTGGAAGCGCCACTGGGTGCATCCCACTTGGTTCAACGACGCGCAGCTTTCCTACACCCTGATCTTCACGCCTCCGGTGGAAGCGGCGCCGGTGCCTGGGTATTCGAAAGCCGGCAAAGAAGTGGTGGGCAAGGAGAAGGAATCGCCTCCGGTTCCTTACGCCATGCCGTGCTGGAAGAATATTTTGAATAACACCACCTTCACGGTGGGTGTGACCAATATCTTCAGTGAAGACCCACCAAAGTCGTTTGGATTCGAGCTTGGCAACAGCATCGGGTATCCGGGCAGCCTCTATGACAACCTGGGGCGGTTTTGGTATGTGAGGATGATCAAGAAATTCTAGAAGCCTCACAGAGCGTAGTTTTACAAAGAATTCGTAAGGATTCGTGTAATTCGTGTCTTTACGGCTGCCTTTCCTCGCAGAGAAGAAATTGCCAAAAACCTGCAGATTTTGCTTCCCTTCGACAAAGCGGATGCGGTAAAGTCGGCGGCCTTAGGCAAAAAATGGATAACATCATCGAGGCGAGAGAACTGCAAATCGAGCGCAAGCATTTCTACGTGGAGCTCCGGGAGAATGACCGCGGAAGATTTTTGCGCATCACCGAGGAAGCTCACGGCCGCCGCAACAGCATTATTGTGCCCAGTACCGGCGTCGATGACTTTACGGCGACGATTGCTGAAGTTCTGACAAATGGCGAAACTGCGCCAGCGTAACTGCTGAACCGCTGGTTCAGTTTTTCGCGAGCGCGGCACCGCGGCGGCAATGGTCGCATACGCGACCGACGAGCCCGCCATTAAAGCCGTTCTCGTGTGCGTTTATTCGCTCCCTGCATTGACAGCGTGACACCCGAAACTAGTTTGCCGTTTCGGTCCGTTGACGCTCTCCCGGATCCCTGATCATGGTTACTAAGAAAAAGTCCAGCAAACGAAAACTGACTCAGCGCTCGCGAAAGAAGTCCACGGATGGTGCGCGCCCGCGAACTCGTGGATACCGAGCGAAATCGCCTCGTTACGTCTATTACTTCGGCGACGGGCACGCAGATGGATCAGGCAGCATGAAACCGTTGCTGGGTGGCAAAGGCGCAAACCTCCACGAGATGACGCGCATTGGTCTGCCTGTGCCGCCGGGATTCACCATCGACACCGAGGTGTGCACTTACTTTTACGATCACAACCGCGCCTATCCGCGAGAGCTGCAAGCGAAAGTCGCCGCGGCAATGGCGAGAGTCGAAAAATCCACCGGCAAAAAATTCGGAGACAAGGAGCGCCCGTTGCTGGTTTCGGTGCGCTCAGGCGCGCGCGATTCCATGCCCGGAATGATGGACACGATCCTGAATCTGGGAATGAACGATGAGGTGGTGGAGATCGTCGCAAACAAAACGAATAACGCGCGTTTTGCCTGGGACTCATATCGCCGATTTCTGCAAATGTACGGCGACGTGGTCATGGGCGTTCAGAAACGGCAAGGCGAGGACCATGAGCCGTTCGAAGCTGTGATCGAACACCTCAAGGACGAGCGCTACGGCAAGCATGATTTTCCCGACGTGCGATTAACGGTCGCCGATCTGAAAGAGCTCGTGCAGCGTTTCAAGGCGTTGATCAAGGAGCGCACCGGCAAATCGTTTCCCCAGGATCCGAACGAACAACTCTGGGGCGCAATCGGCGCCGTGTTTGGTTCGTGGATGAACGATCGCGCGATCGTGTATCGACGGAAATACGGCATCCCACACGACTGGGGAACCGCGGTGAATGTCCAGACGATGGTGTTTGGCAACATGGGCGAAACCAGCGCAACCGGCGTGGCCTTCACACGCGATCCCGCGACCGGCGAGAAAGTTTTCTACGGCGAATATCTGATCAACGCGCAGGGCGAGGACGTGGTCGCGGGCGTGCGCACGCCGCATCCGATCGATGATCTAGCCAAAGAAATGCCCGCTGCGCACAAGGAGCTCATGAAAGTGCGCGCCACTCTCGAACGTCACTTCAAGGACATGCAGGACCTCGAGTTCACCGTAGAAGAAAATCGCCTCTACATCTTGCAGACGCGAAATGGCAAGCGCACCGGTCACGCCGCGGTCCGGATTGCGGTCGATATGGTGGACGAGAAGTTAATTGATAAAAAGGACGCCGTGCGACGTATCCCGGCCGATTCGCTCTCGCATCTGCTCGCGCCAGTTTTTGATCGTCAGGCCGTGCGGAGCGCAAAAAAAATTGGCAGCGGTCTCGCCGCCGGACCTGGCGCGGCCTGCGGCCATGTTGTTTTCAGCGCCGAGGAAGCGGTCTCGCGCGCGGAAAGAGGCGAAAACGTCGTGCTCGCCCGCATCGAGACGTCGCCGGAAGACTTGCGCGGCATGATCGCTGCCGAGGGAATTCTCACTTCGCGCGGCGGCGTTTCTTCGCATGCGGCGCTGGTCGCGCGGCAAATGGGGAAAGTGTGCGTGTGCGGCGCGACAGGGATTCAAATCGATTATCAACGCCGTACACTCAGCGGAAACGGCACGACGCTGAATCGAGGAGACTACATCTCCATCGATGGAACCGCAGGCGAAGTTTTTGCCGGTGAAGTCGCTACTGCGCCATCTGAGATTGTGCAGGTGCTGGTGAATCGGTCGCTCGATCCGAAGAAAAGCATCACCTATCAGGAGTATGCGAAATTGATGAGGTGGGCGGATGAATTCCGCGCGCTGGGCGTGCGCGCAAACGCTGATACGCCGGAGCAGGTAAAAAATGCCGTGGCGTTCGGGGCGGAGGGAGTTGGGCTCTGCCGGACCGAGCACATGTTTTTCGAAGGCGACCGGATCGACGCGATGCGGGAGATGATTCTCGCCGACACGAAAGACGAACGTGCGCGGGCGCTGGCGAAACTGCTTCCCTATCAGCGCGGCGATTTCATCGGCATCTTTACCGCGCTAAAAGGGCTGCCCGCAACAATCCGCTTTCTGGATCCGCCGTTGCACGAATTTCTTCCAAACGATCCCGCGCAGCAAAGCGAGTTGGCGAACAAGCTTGGTGTGGCGGTTGAGCAAATCGCGCGGCGTGTTCACGAGTTGCACGAGTTCAATCCGATGCTCGGTCATCGCGGTTGCCGGCTCGGGATCACGTTTCCGGAAATTTCCGAGATGCAGGCGCGCGCAATCTTCGAAGCCGCCGCCGAAGTCCAAGCAAAGGGAATCAAGGTTCATCCGGAAATCATGATTCCGTTGGTCGGATTTCCGCGCGAGCTAAAGTTGCAAATCGAGATCGTCCGCCGCGTCGCTGCCGAGGTTGCGAAGCAAAGAGGAACAAAGTTCAAATACCTCGTCGGGACAATGATCGAAATTCCGCGCGCTGCGCTCGTGGCGGACCAGATCGCGCGGGGCGCCGAGTTCTTCAGCTTTGGCACGAACGATCTCACGCAGACGACACTCGGAATGAGCCGGGATGATTCGGGCAGTTTCCTGCCCGCTTATGCCGAGCTCGATATCGTGGATACAAATCCGTTTGCATCGATTGATCAAAAAGGTGTCGGACGCCTGATGGAAATTACTCGCGATCTCGGACGCAAAACGCGCCCGGACATCAAACTGGGAATCTGCGGCGAACACGGCGGCGAACCGGCCAGCGTTAAATTCTGCCACCGGCTCGGCCTGGATTACGTCAGTTGCAGTCCGTTCCGGATTCCCATTGCGCGACTGGCAGCAGCGCAAGCAGCGCTCAAGAGCCACGACTCTCGATAAAATGGTAGGGCGCGACCGCCGGGCGCGCCGAAAACTTGAAGCGTGTCTGCCGCTCCGTAGTCTCTTCCCATGCAAACGCGCGAAGAAACAATTGACGTCGATTCATTCGCGCGTCGCCACATCGGTCCAAGCGAAGAGGAAGTTGACGCGATGTTGCGCCAAGTGGGCTTTGAAAATCTCGATGCCCTGATCGACGCCGCGGTTCCAAAGAACATTCGCTTTAATCGACAACTTAACTTGCCGAAAGCGAAATCGGAGACCGAAGCGCTGGCGGAGTTGCGGAAGATCGCAAACAAAAACAAAATCGCGCGCTCGTTCATCGGCGCCGGCTACTCCGATTGCATTACGCCGCCGGTTATTCAGCGAAACATCCTGGAAAATCCTGGCTGGTACACCGCTTACACCCCTTACCAGGCCGAAATCGCGCAAGGCCGCCTGGAGGCGCTGCTCAATTTTCAGCAGATGATCATGGATCTGACGGCGCTGGACATCGCAAACGCATCGCTGTTAGACGAAGCCACCGCCGCCGCCGAAGCGATGTCACTCTGTTACGCTGTAGCCGGGATCGGTGATCCCAGCCGCGCCACGCGGAAAACGTTTTTTGTGGCCGATAATTGTCATCCGCAAACGATTGCCGTCGTTCAAACCCGCGCGAAGCCGCTTGGAATCGACGTGGTAGTGGGCGATTTCCGCGAATTCGATTTTGAAGTAGCGCATGCGTCTCGCTTGCGTTCCAAAGAAGGCAAGCCGGAGGCATGCCCTACGTTTGGCGCGCTCGTCCAGTATCCGGCGACCGACGGCGCGATTTACGGCTACGCCGATTTCGTCACGCAAGCGCACAACGCGGGCGCGCTCGTGGCGGTCGCTGCGGATATTCTTGCGCTCACATTATTGAAACCTCCGGGCGAATTCGGTGCCGATGTCGCCGTCGGCAACACGCAACGCTTTGGGGTTCCGCTCGGATTCGGCGGCCCGCACGCGGCATACTTCGCCACGCGGGATCAATACAAGCGCCACATGCCAGGCCGGCTGGTTGGGGTTTCACACGATATGGAGGGCCGCCCCGCCTACCGCCTCGCGCTGCAAACGCGCGAGCAACACATCCGTCGGGACAAAGCCACCAGCAATATCTGCACGGCAGAGGTTCTCCTCGCCGTGATCGCGTCGATGTATGCGGTTTATCACGGCCCAAAGGGATTGCGCGCGATCGCCGAGCGGGTACACCGCCTAACGAGTCAACTCGCAGACGGTTTGCGCGCCCTTGGCTGCACAATGACGCACGAAAATTTCTTCGACACGATTCGTGTTGAAGTTGAATCGAGCGAAGTCATTCTGGAACACGCGGCAAAATCCGGCTGCAATTTGCGCGCGCTCGGTCAACGCGCAGTCGGCATTTCATTCGACGAAACAACAATGCCGCGAGACATCGAGCTGCTGATGTCGATCTTCCGCGGCACCACCGTGCGCGATTTCGCCGATGACGATTTAGGCGAGCCACCACTGCGCATTCCGCAATTCGCAATCCGCAATTCCGAGTTTCTCACTCATCACATCTTCAACACGCACGATACCGAGACGGAAATGCTGCGTTATCTGAAAAAGCTGGAATCGCGCGATCTGTCGCTGACGACATCAATGATTCCACTTGGCTCGTGCACCATGAAACTCAACGCGACTGCGGAAATGTTTCCCATCTCGTGGCCGGAGATTGCCAAGCTGCATCCGTTCGCCCCCATTGAACAAGCAACGGGCTACACGGAAATTTTCCGGCAGTTGGAAGACTGGCTTGCGGAAATCACCGGCTTCGCGGCCGTGTCCTTGCAACCAAATGCCGGATCGCAAGGCGAATTCGCGGGTCTGCTCGCCATTCGAGAGTATCACGCGTCGCGCGGTGAAGCACATCGCAACGTTTGTCTCATCCCCACCTCGGCGCACGGCACCAACCCAGCCAGCGCGGTCATGGCCGGATTTAAAGTTGTCTCAGTTGCCTGTTTGAAAGATGGAGACATCGATCTTGCAGATCTGCGTGCCAAAGCAGATGAGCACGCACGCGATCTCGCCGCGTTGATGGTCACGTATCCGTCCACGCACGGTGTATTCGAACCGACTATCCGCGAAATCTGCGACATCATGCACACGCACGGCGGGCAAGTTTACATGGACGGCGCGAACACGAACGCGCAGGTCGGTCTTTGTCGCCCCGGCGACTATGGCGCCGACGTTTGTCACTTGAATTTGCACAAAACGTTTTGCATCCCGCACGGAGGCGGTGGGCCCGGCGTGGGGCCGATCGGTGTGGCCAAACATCTCGCACCGTATTTTCCGCGACAATTCATTCTCGATCCGGAGACTGGCCGAATCTTGTTTGGCGAAGGAGAACGTGGCAAACGCCCGCCAACCGGAGGCGGCTCTGATTACCGCCACGGCGGCGGCAAAGGCGGCAATGTTTCGGCGGCGCCCTGGGGCAGCGCCAGTATTCTGGCGATCACGTGGATGTACATCCGCATGATGGGCGCGGAAGGATTGAAACGAGCGAGCGAGGTAGCAATTCTCAACGCAAACTACATCGCCAAACGTCTCGACCCGTACTTTCCAGTTCTGTTCAAAGGCAAGCACGGCCTGGTCGCGCACGAATGCATCATCGATCTGCGCCAGTGGAAAAGCGCAAGCATCGAAGTCGAAGACGTGGCAAAGCGTTTGATGGATTACGGCTTTCACGCGCCGACCATTTCCTTTCCAGTTGCCGGCACAATGATGATCGAGCCGACCGAGAGCGAACCGAAACACGAACTCGATCGTTTCTGCGAGGCGATGATCTCCATCCACGAGGAGATGCAAGCGATCGCCGACGGAAAACAAAATCGACAAAATAACTTGCTCAAAAACGCGCCGCACACCGCGCGCCAAATCGCGTCCGACAAATGGGAGCGTCCTTACTCGCGCGAACAAGCAGCGTTCCCCGCGCCCTGGACGCGCGAACACAAATTCTGGCCCGCCGTCGCCCGCATCGACAACGTCTATGGCGACAGACACCTCTTCTGCGCCTGCCCACTAATTGAAGAAGACGGCGACTGACCGACCGCCGATTTCCTCCGCGTAAATGCATCGCAGTACAAAGGACACTCCTGATCTCTTTACCCTCGGTCATTCCCCCGACCCCGACGACGCGTTCATGTTCTACGCGATCGCGAAAAATAAGATCGACCTCCGCGGTTACCAGTTCGAACATCGGCTGGAGGACATTCAAACACTGAATGAGCGGGCGCGGCGCGGCGAGCTGCATATTTCCGCGATCTCGATTCACGCGTATGCGTATGTCGCGGACAAATACGCGCTGCTGCCCTGTGGTGCGAGCATGGGCGATGGATATGGGCCGATTATTGTTCAGAAACGGCGAAACGGCGAAACGGCGAAACGGCGAGGTAGGACGCGCACTCCCGTGCGCGCCGCGAGGCCGCCAACGACTGACGAAGCCGCTCGCGAGTCATTGCGAAGTTGCACAATCGCTGTCCCAGGGCGCATGACCAGCGCATTTCTCGCGCTTCAGCTTTTTCTCGGGGAATTCGATTATCTTGTCGTCCCGTTCGATGAAATTTTCGACGCAGTCAAAACCGGTCGCGCCGACGCCGGTTTGATCATTCACGAGGGGCAACTCACTTACGCGCGATCCGGTTTCGAGAAAGTGATCGATCTTGGCGAGTGGTGGAAGCGCAAGACCGGCTTCCCGTTGCCCCTTGGTGCAAATGTGGTGCGCAAGGATATCCCGCCCCGAGTCCGGCGCGATCTCAGCGAAATTATTCGCGAAAGCATCGACTACGGCCTGGCGCATCGGGACGAGGCGGTGCGCCATTCCCTTGCTTACGCGCGCGACATGGGCGCGACGCTCACGGGGAAATTCATCGGCATGTATGTGAATGAGTTTACTCGCGATTATGGTGAGACCGGTCGCGCCGCTGTCCGCAAATTCCTGACGGAAGCGCGCAGCAAAGGCTACATCGACGTTCCAATCCAAATAGACTTCGCCGAATAATCCGTTTTTGTGTGACTAGTGATTCGTTGAGACGTTGAAGCGTTGAAACGGATCACGCCGCGAGGCGGCATTCTGGGGAGCACAGGCTGCCAGCCTGTCCTTTTCGGCAGCCTGCCGAAAAGCTTCTGCGCTCACTGAAACTCCCGCTTGGCTCCCGGTGCGGTCATCGGCAAGCTGCCGACGACTACAGGCTGGCAGCCTGTGCTCCCCAAAGTCTCGCGCGATGCGCAGGTTTCCATAGAGATTTCCGAGCCAACGAAAACATCTTGTGCGCGCGGCGGTTCTCCGGCAGTTTCGTTCTGTCATGGCGGGAAATCGCACACTAGGTTGTCTCAGCATTTTCTTGTTCGTCGCGCTTTGTGCCAGCTTGTTTGTTAACTTTGTGCTGATAGCGGCGGTGTTTCAGCGCCTGGCGGGGATCCGGGAACCAGAGCCGATCCCGCGTTTTCGCGAGATCCTGCTTCAAAGGAGCATGCGCGGAAGCCTGGACAAGGTCGCTGTCATCAGCATGCACGGCTTGATTAGTTCTTCGCTCCCGGGCAGCGTGAGCGATTCAATGGTCGATGACATGCGCGCGGCGCTGCAACAGGCGCGCGATGACAGTCGCGTCAAAGCCATCGTGCTGGAGATCGATTCGCCCGGCGGTGAAGTGACTGCGTCGGATGCGATCTACAGCGCGGTCGTCAAAACGCGCACGAAGAAACCAGTCGTCGTGTATATGGGTTCGCTGGCGGCATCCGGCGGTTATTACGTCTCCTGCGGCGGCAAATTTTTGATGGCAAACGAAACGACCATCACGGGCAGCATCGGGGTCATCATCCAAACGCTTAATTACGAGCAGTTATTTAACAAGGTCGGGCTCGCTTCCGTGGTTTTCAAAAGCGGTAAATTTAAAGACATGCTTAACGGGGACCGACCGGTGACGCCGGAGGAACGGCAGCTGGTGCAGAACTTCATCATGGAAACGTACGGCAAATTTCTCGGCGTGGTGGCGAAGGAGAGAAATCTGCCGGCCGATCTTTTGCGCACCACGATCGCCGATGGTCGAATTTTGTCGGGCAAGGAAGCGCTCGCACATAAATTAATTGATGGCCTTGGTGAATTGGATGACGCCTTCGCTAAAGCAAGAGAATTGGGTAACGCGCCGTATGCGAAAGTGGTGAAGTACGGACCACCTTTCAGTCTGAGCCGCTTCCTCCGGATATTTGGAGAAACGGATTCAAAAATCGAACTCCAGCTTCCGAAGCAGTTCATTCCGCAGTTGGAATCGGGGCGCGCGTATTTCCTGCCGAGTTACTACGCGCCGTAGGGCTGGGAAAACGCATGCCATCCGGCAGTCTCTTCGCGGCATTCGAAGCCACTTCCAGTTTCCCTTTGGGCCTTCTTTCCCTCCTCTATCTTCTGGCTGGCTTTTACCTTTATATTTCCCTGATTCACCAGATCAGCGCACGATCATCGGCGCCGCCTGGTGCCCCGGAGCGAACCTTCGGGCTGCCCGAAGCGATACTCGCGGGGCTGTTGATCCTTTTCCTTTTGCTGAATATCGGCACATCCATCTCCCATCCTTCGGTCCAGTTCAGTACGCGCAATCTTGTGGCGAATTTCCTGCTCACCGTTTTCGTGGTGCTCTTCATCGTAACTCTTCTCCAGCTCCGCGGATTTGATGTTGGCTCGTTAGGCGGGTTTTTTAAAATGAGTTTCATCCGGACGTTGGGCACCGGAGCGGTCCTGCTTTTTTTCGCTTATCCATTGATCTTGTTGTGTGACGCCGTTACGCAGCGGGTCTTCGGGGGTGGCTCGAGCAAACAAAGCATCGTGGAGTTTTTCAGCGGATCGCGCACCATCGAGCAGCGGGTTGCGATTATCGTCTTCGCAGTGGCCATTGCGCCGGTAATTGAAGAATTTCTCTTTCGATTTTTCCTCTACAACGTGATCAAACGCTATTTGGGGCGCCTCCTTGGCGTGATACTCAGCGCGCTGTTGTTCGCCGCGGCGCACGCGCATTTCCCGTCGTTTGCGCCATTGTTCGTTTTGGGAAGTTGTTTCGCCATCGCCTACGAGTGGAGCGGCTCCATTCTTGTCGCAATGACCATGCATTCGCTCTTCAATTCGCTCACCCTCATCGTCCTCGCATTTCCAGAAATCCTTTCGCAATGAGACTTGGCGACCTGGGCGAAGACCAGTTGCTTGGCCAGCTTTTGTTCAATCTTCCCCTCGCAAGAACAGTCGCCGCAGGGCCGGGTGACGACTGCGCTATCGTGGAAACGCCGGATCACCGCGAGCTCCTGGTGCTCAAAACCGATTGCGTTGTCGAAGGCGTGCATTTTTTGCGAGGAACGAGTGCACTGGACGTGGGATGGAAAGCAATGATGCGCCCGCTCAGCGATTTTGCCGCGACTTCAGCCGTGCCTCAATTTGCTCTGATCACGCTCATGGCTCCCAAACAAACGGAGGTCGCGTGGGTGAAGGAACTTTATCGCGGCCTGCGCCGGGCCGCCACGCGATTCAAAGTCAGCATAGTTGGCGGCGAGACAAGCAGAACACCAGGGCCAATTGCTATTTCGACAAGCGTTGTTGGCTGGGTCGAAAGAGACCGTTGGGCATCGCGCCGCGGCGGCAAGGTGGGCGATGATCTTTTCGTTACCGGCCGGCTCGGAGGCGCACTCAAACGAAAACATTTGCGATTCACGCCGCGAATTGCCGAGTCGCGCTGGTTAACGAAAAATTTTTCGATCCACGCCATGATGGATTTAAGCGACGGGCTGGGAACCGACCTTCCGCGGCTCGCGCGCGCGAGCAAGGTCGGATTTGAAATGGAGATGAAAAACCTGCCCCTTGCCCGCGGGACTACAGCCGACGACGCAATTTCAGAGGGCGAAGATTATGAGTTGCTCTTCGCCATTTCACCGCGCGACAGGAACCGGCTCGAGCGACAATGGGGGAAAAAATTTCCGAACTTACCGCTTACTCGAATTGGCTCCCTCTCTCAACTCCCAACTAAAGACCGTCAACTCCTGCCCCGTGGCTATGTTCATTTCCAACAGCCCAGCTGAAACCGACGCAATTGGGCGCCGGCTTGCAGGGGATGTCGATGCCGGATCGATTTTCGCTCTAAAGGGCGACTTGGGGAGCGGTAAAACGATGTTCGTCAAAGGCATTGTCGCCGGGTTAGGCAGCCGCGCCGAAGTGACCAGCCCGACGTTTACCATCCTGCACGAATATCGTGGAGGGCGATTGCCCATTTACCATTTGGATTTTTTTCGCCTAGAAGATCGACAATCAGTCGCGCGACTTGGCTTGGATGATTACCTTTTCGGTGACGGTGTTTCGGTGATCGAGTGGGCCGATCGCTTTCCCGAATTTATTCCACAGCATGCGCGCTGGATTTTGTTCGAGATAAAATCAGAAAATCAGCGCGCGATTACCTTCCAAGGAACGGCGCCCTCCCGGTCGTCATTTAGAGACGGCGGACTAGAGACCGCCGCTCCTTGAGATTGCGATGAAAATCCTTGCCATTGAGCTTTCCACCGCCCGCGGCAGCCTTGCCTGGCTGGATGGCGAAATCGAGGTCGCGCGCGAGTGGCCTAACGACCGGAAAAATTCCGGCGCTCTTTTCACGAACCTCGACGCCATTATCAAAAAGTTTGGCTCTCCCGAGACTATCATTGTGGGGCTTGGGCCAGGCTCGTATGCCGGAACACGTATCGCTATTTCCGCCGCAACCGGGTTGCAACTCTCTTCTGGCGCGCGCCTGATCGGTTTTCCTTCTGCTTGCGCAATGGAATGCGAGGCGGCCGAATATTGCGTGATCGGCGACGCGCGCAGGAAATCGTTTTTCTTCGCGCGCATTCGCGAGAACGAACTGGTTGAAGGCCCCGCTCTTTTCCCTGAGCCGGACTTAAAAGCGAAACTCGATACGCTTGAGCCGACGATGCCGGTCTTCTCTTCGGAGTTGCTCCCGCAATTTGATCGTGCCGTGGTTCACTTTCCCTCGGCTCTCGCGCTGGCAAGAGTTGCGCGCGAGCCAGAACGCGGTTTTCATTTCCCCCCGCTGGAGCCGATTTATTTGCGTGAGCCGCACATCACCTTGCCGAAATGAAAGAAACTTATCGTTGTTGGGCTGAAATCGATCGCGACGCGTTGCGGCACAATGCAAGAATTGTGCGCCAACGGATCGGTTCCGCCGAGATGCTCGCCGTAGTGAAAGCGAACGGCTACGGCCACGGCTTACTCGGCGTAGCCCAAGCGTTGGCCGATGACGCGCAGCTATTTGGCGTTGCCAATCTGGAAGAAGCGCTCGCGCTGCGCGAGTCGCTCCCCCACCCCATAGTTATTCTCGGCCCCGCAATTCCTGAGGAAAGATCGATCATCGCCGAGCACGGATTTATTCCGACCATTTCCAGCCTCGAAGAAGCGCAGGCGTTCGATCAACTCGGGCCGGTGGCGATCAATTTCAAGATCGACACCGGCATGGGGCGAATGGGCGTGGTGCAGAATGAAGCGCACCATGTCTTCAAACGCGTGACGGCGTTGCCGAATATTACCATTCACAGCGTCTCGACCCACATGCCGGTCTCAAACGAAGATGAGAAATTCACGCGCGGCCAGCTCGTCCGATTCCGAAGAATCGTCGAGCGGATTCGCGCTGAAGTTCCGGGAAGTTACAAGGCGCACGTCTTGCAGAGCGCAGGCGCACTCGCGTTCAACCCGCCCACGTTCGACATCGTGCGAGCTGGCATCATGCTGTACGGGATTTCGCCGCTCCCGGAATTTCAGAAGCTGCTCAAGCCAGTGATGACATGGAAGACGCGAATTTCACTCGTGCGCGACATGCCCAAAGGCAGCTCTATCAGTTATGGCCGCACCTTCATAACGCCGAGAAAAATGCGGATCGCAACCTTGTCGGCTGGTTATGCCGATGGCTATCCCTGGCATCTTTCCAATCGCGCCGCCGCCGTCCTGGTACGCGGGCAACGTTGCGCCCTTATTGGCCGGGTAACAATGGACTTGATGATGGTCGACGTGAGCGCCATCGACAATGTGCAGGTTGGCGACGAAGTCATTCTGATGGGGCGCGATGGAAGCGAGGAAATTTCATGCATGGAACTGGCCGAAAAGGCCGGCACGATCACGTGGGAAATTATCACCCGGATCGGCGCGCGGGTGCAGCGAGTATTTGTTTAAACGGTCGCCTCGGAGCATGATTTAACCTTGTAATACTTTTAGCCACTTTAACTTTTCTGCCGGTGTTCCAAATCATCTTTAACGAACTGAGCGCGGCCGAGATCTCAGCGCTGCCAAAGAAATTGCAGCTTGAGTTGCTGACCGAGTTTCAAATCCTCCCCGAAGACCTGGATCAACTCGATTCGGACCGGTTTGGCGTGATCGAGCGCAAGGGAAAAAGGTTGTATCGCTACCGCGCGAAAGATTACCGGATTTATTTCGCGAAGACCGACAAAGGCATCAAGGTCCACCGCGTGTTACACAAAAACACGTTCCGCGATTTTCTTTTCCGCAGCAAACTGCCGGTCTCCGAAGACGCGCAACTGGGCGAGACCCGCGAGTTTTGGGAGCTGATCGAGGAAGGCGAAAGGACCCGGAAGGGGCGGTGACGGGAAAACGTCCAACGCTCAACGCCCAATATTCAACACCCAATTGTTGTAGGGCGTTTCTGTGAAACGCCCACATCATTCGAAGCAGCGGGAGATCTGCTCTGATGGGCGTGAGCGACGGCTTTTATTGAGAGATCTCTCCAGCCTCCGCATAAAGCTACGGCTTGGCAGGCGGCTTCGCTCGGGATGACAAATTTGGCGCGAGCCAAATTTGTCACTTCATCAACAGCACGGAACGGCTGCGTTTGATCTCGCGCGTGATTCTGCGATGCAGGTGCGCCGGCATGCCGGTTACGCGACGAGGAAGGATCTTCCCGCTCTCGCTGACAAATTTTTTCAGCAGATCGGGGTTCTTGTAATCGATCGCTTCGATGGCGATATCGATCCGGCGCCGCGGCATGGGGCGATTCGCGCGGCGGAACGCGGAACGGCGTTTTGGGGTTTTTGGCTGCATCAATTGCTACTTGGTTTCGCGGTGCAACGTGTGTCGCCGCAAAAACGGATTGTATTTCTTTTTCTGGAGGCGATTCGGCGTGCGCGGACTTTTTTTGTTTCGCGTGGTCATGTAGCGCGAGACGGGTTTGCCCAGCGCTTTAGCCTCAGTGCATTCCAGCGTGACAATTTCCTGAGCCATTCCGCGTCACTCCTTCACTTCCGCGGGCGTGGCTTCCTCCTCCTCGGCCTCGCCGCCTTCCTCCTCCGTCAAGCCGAACAAAGAGGTGACCGATGGACGTACGCGGGCCGCTCTACTTTGTTTTTCCAGCTGCGATTGGCATTCAACGGTGAAACGGGCAAATGGGATCGCTTCAAGCCGCGCATGCGGGATTGGTTTGCCCGACATCTCGCACTTTCCGTACGTCCCCAGTTCGATGCGCTTGAGCGCCTCATCGATTTCGTAAAGCGCGTCCTGCTCCTGCGAAAGCAAACTCAACGCGAAATCGCGATCGTAGGCGTCGGATCCGGCATCCGCCTGGTGCATGCCAAAAGCGGAAGCTTCGCTGCCTTCAGCGCGGGAGCGAAGCGTGCCTTGGGCCACACCGGCCATCGAATCGACCATGGCATCGCGAAGCTGGAGGAGCTTTTGTTTTTGCTTTCGGATGAACGGATCGAGCCTCTTTTCGCGATGATTCAGCCCCAATAGTGTCGCAGGCGATTCTGTGCTCTCTCGTTTAATTTTCGGCGCACGTCGCGCAGTCTTCGCGCCGCGCACAGCCTTTTTCGAGCCCGCCTGCCGCGCCGCAGCCCGCCTCCGGGGAGCCTTCTTGGCGTGGACCTTGCGCGTCGGCCGCGGCCTTCGCGCAGCGGACTTTTTCGCAGAACTCTTCTTTTTCGTTGGTTTTGCCATAACTGTAAGCGCCCTCTAATCGCCTGGCGCCGGAAAAATGGACGCTTAATTAAGAATATTTCGTCCACTGCGCAAGCGGATATTTCGTAACATAGAGCATCCGTGCCTGTTCTGTCATGCAGGCTGCCAGCATGTATCTTGTTTTCAGGCAAGATGCCCGATCGACAAGACAGCCAAGATGGCTGTTTTACGAGCTCGCGCTGGAGTAATGCCGCAGGGCAAATCTCCAGAAAACGCGGGACAGCCAAAAAACAATCGTCGATGCGACAACCAGGTGAAACATCAGCGGAAACGGCTGTCCAAAGGATTTGATGAGCAGGCGCGCTGGGATATTCGCAATGATCACCACCGGAATGACCCAGCCGAAGATGATCCGGAAAAGCCACGGGTAAATCACGTCGGGATAACGCGCAATGTTCAGAAAATTGAAATAGCCATAGACCAGCCCCTGCGCGCGGACGATCCAAAAACTGACCGCCGCGAGACCGAGCATGATGGAATAATGCACGGCGATGCCGAAGCAAAGCGCCGTGAGGTACAGCAAGATAGAAAGCGGATTTGGCACCACGCCCAACTTAGACAACGAAACGCAAACCACTGCGCCACCGAGCGCCGCGTTTACGATGCTGTCGAGCCCAAATTGTTTCGTGGACACCGCAAACTGGCTGTCGATCGGCAACACCAGAACGGAATCCAACTTTCCCGTGCGCACCAGCTCGGGGACGTTTGCGACGTTTACAAAAAAGAACGCCTGGAACAGTTGCGCGATAATCTGGTGCGTGCCGACGAGCAGCACGACTTCCCATTTGGTCCAGTCGCCAATGTGATCGACGTTGCCAAAGATGATGCTGAAGAAAACGATCTGCCCGCAGAACCAAAGGATCTCCACCACCATCCACAGCAGAAAATTTGCCTTAAAGCTCATCTCGCGAATAAGCGAGTTGCGAAGCATGATGGAATATATTTCGATGTAACGCCGCACCGGCTCCTCCTGTCTTTTACTATAGGCGCGTCAACCGCTGATTAAATGAAACGTTTGTTCCCCTGGCTCGTCGTTATTGTCGGGCTGGTAATTGTCCTGCTTGTTGTCCGGCAGTGCCGCAACAGTGGCGCTGCAAATTATCAGACTGCAACCGTTACGCGTGGTCCAGTCACTCAGGCGGTTACCGCGGCGGGCACGCTCAATCCGGTGGTCAACGTGCAGGTTGGCAGCCAGGTCTCGGGGAACATCGCGAAGTTGTTCGTGGATTTTAATTCGCAGGTCAAAGCCGGCCAGGTAGTAGCGCAGATTGATCCGGCGCTTTTTCAAGCCACTGTCACCCAGGCCGAGGGCGACCTGGCCAACGCGCAAGCTGCGCTCGAGCTCGCAAGGGTGAACGCAAAACGCACACAGGACCTCTTCGCTCGGAAAACATCTTCTCAAGCCGATCTCGATCAGGCGATGGCCAATCTTCATCAAGCCGAAGCCAACGTGAAAATCAAACAAGGCGCGCTCGATAAGGCAAAGGCGGACCTCGAGCATTGCACCATCACGTCGCCGATCGATGGCGTCGTGATCTCGCGCAGTGTCGATGTCGGCCAGACCGTCGCCGCCAGTCTGCAGGCGCCGGTCATTTTCCAAATCGCAAATGATCTCACCAAAATGCAGATCGACTCGAATGTCGCTGAGGCGGATGTCGGCGTCGTGCAAGTGGGACAGGATGTCGATTTCACCGTGGACGCGTTCCCGATGCGCACATTCCACGGCAAAGTTGTGCAAGTGCGCAACGCGCCCATCACAGTGCAGAACGTGGTGACTTACGACACGGTCATCGGCGTAAGCAATCCGGATTTGAAATTGAAACCGGGAATGACCGCGAACGTTTCAATCATCGTCGCACATAAGGACAACGTGCTCCAGATCAAGAACGCCGCGCTGCGTTATCGCCCGGCGGAAGCGGCGCCCCCCGAAATGGGATCCAGATCGCCCGCGCCCGCAGGCGCGCGTGGCGTCGGTGCGCGCCAGCGACGAACGAGCGAGCGTACCGTCTATGTTTTGTCCGGCAACCAACCGAAGCCAGTGCAAATCAAAACAGGAATCAGCGACGGCGTCGTGACCGAAGTTGTTGAAGGATTGAAGGAAGGCGATCGCGTTGTGACCGCAGAATTAACTTCTGCAGCCGCCAGAACATCGACTCCTGCAAATCCCTTCGGCGGCCCGCGGAGGTTCCCATGATGGCGAGGAAACGAGAACTCGCCATTTTACTCGCGGGCTACTGTAGCCGCTTCGCTGTGCGAAGCGCAACGTTGGCTTCACACGCACGTCCCGCGCGTCTCACAGAGACGCGGCTACAACATCTGCCAGCGAACTTCAAGCCATATGACAGACGGTGCACTCGTTAGGTTGCTGGAGGTCCACAAAGTTTATCGCACCGGCGAGATGGAAGTGCCCGCCGTGCGCGGCGTGTCGCTTGAAATCAAACGCGGCGAATTCGTCGCGCTCATGGGTGCCAGCGGCTCGGGCAAATCAACACTGATGAACATGCTGGGCTGCCTCGACCGGCCAAGTTCTGGGCAGTACTTTCTCGACGACGCAGACGTTTCCGGACTAAACCGCGATCAGCTCGCCGATATTCGCAATCGCAAAATCGGTTTCGTGTTCCAAAATTTTAATCTGCTACCGCGCACGTCCGCGCGCGAGAATGCCGAGTTGCCGCTGATTTACAGTGCGCAGCGCTTGTCGCATGCGCAGCTTCGCGAAAAAGCCGATCGCGTCCTGTCCTCAGTCGGGCTCGGCGGCCGCGAAGATCATCATCCGAGCCAGCTTTCCGGTGGTCAGCAACAGCGCGTCGCAATTGCCCGCGCCTTGATCAACGATCCCGAGATGTTGCTCGCCGATGAACCAACCGGAAATCTCGACAGCCGCACCAGCGTCGAGATTATGGCGATTTTTCAGCAGCTCAACGAGCGCGGAATCACGATCGTCATGGTCACTCACGAGCAGGACATCGCTGCCTACGCGCAGCGCAACGTCATCATGCGCGACGGGCTGATCACGCACGATCACGTTGTGGCGCGACGACTAGACGCGACGGACCAAATTAAGCGCAGAGCAAACGAGTAATGCAGAGTTTGACGACAAGCGCGGATGTTATGGGGAGCGCGGGCATTCTGCCCGCTGCCGCCGGCATGTTGCCGGCGGCTCTTGTATTGATGTCGACCATGCTGACGAGTGAATCGACGTTCACATCGATCTCGCCTGGAAGCTGTCCGGCAAAATGCCGGACAGGGCGGGCAACATGCCCGCGCTCCCCTTCAACGCTCTAACGCTTCAACGCTTTAACGAACCAAATGCGAATCGCGCCCACATTTCACGTTGCCTACCGCGCGCTGCGCCGCAACAAAATGCGTTCCGTGCTCACTGCGCTGGGAATCATCATCGGCGTCGGGGCAGTCATTGCGATGGCCGGGATCGGCAACGGCGCCAAGGCGCAGGTGGAAGCGCAAATCGCCAGCCTTGGACAAAACGTGATCCTGATCTTTTCCGGAAGCACCACGTCGAGTGGCATCCGCACCGGCTGGGGCGGCGCAGGCACGTTGAAAATTGAAGACGCCGAAGCGATCCGACGCGAAGTGCCCGGCGTCATCGGCGTGAGCGAAGAAGTTGTCTCGACCACGCAAGTGGCAGCCGGAAATCAAAACTGGTTCACGAGAATCTTCGGCGAATCAGCGGATTATTTCGATATTCGCCAGTGGCCGCTCGCCGACGGCGCACCCTTTACGCCACAGGATGTGCGCAGCGCAAACAAGGTTTGCGTGATTGGCCGCACAACCGCTACGGAGATTTATGGCAACGAAAACCCTATAGGCCAAATTTTGCGGATCAAAAAATGTGCCGTTCACGATTACCGGTGTGCTCACGCCAAAGGGATTGAGCCCGCAAGGCGTCGATCAGGACGACATCGTCGTGATGCCGTACACCAGCGCGATGAAACGCGTCATCGGCGGCACCACTTTGCGCAACATCAATGTGCAAATCGCCGATAACCGTCAAGTCGAAGCCGCCCAGCAACAAATCATCTCGTTGCTACGACAACGGCACAACATCCGGCCGGGGCACGATGATGATTTCACCGTGCGCACGCAACAGGAGATCGCCGAAACGGCCACAGCGACCTCGCGCGTAATGACAGTCCTGCTCGGCGCAATCGCGGGCGTATCGCTGCTGGTCGGCGGAATCGGCATCATGAACATCATGCTGGTGAGCGTGACCGAGCGGACACGCGAGATCGGTGTGCGCATGGCCGTCGGCGCGCGCGGCAACGACATTCTCACTCAATTCTTAATTGAAGCCGTAACATTGAGCTCCGTCGGCGGCGTGATTGGAATCGTCTGCGGCATCGCCGCATCCCGCGTTCTCTCGATCTACGCGCATTGGCCCACGCTGATATCGATCAGCTCAATCGCCATCGCATTTTTGTTCAGCGCAGCAGTCGGCGTTTTCTTCGGCTTTTACCCCGCGCGCACAGCCGCCGCCCTCGATCCCATCGAAGCCTTGCGCTACGAATAGAAAGACATCTTTAACCACGGATTAAGCGGATAACACGGATTAAATTGGTAGGGCGCGCCGTTTCGCGCTGCCTGCCCGCCGTGGCGGGAAGCGCTTTGGAGTGCGGCGGCCTGACGCCGCTTTTCGATCCGTGCCATTCGCGTAATCCGTGGTTAGGTTGAGGTATGGCAGGACATGCTCGTTTCCAAAAATTGGTCGCAGAGGCAAAGAGAAACATCACCGAAATCTCGCCGCAGGATGCGGCAGCGAAATTGAAAAGTGGCGAAGCAGTGATCGTGGATGTCCGAGAGAAAGACGAATGGGACGAAGGCCACATTCCAAGCGCGATGTACCTGAGCCGAGGCACCATCGAGCTCGACATCGAAGAAAAAGTGCCGGATCCGAACGCAATGATTGTTTGTCATTGCGGCGGAGGCGGCCGCGGCGCGCTGGCGACTGAGAGCCTGCAAAAGATGGGCTACAAAAACGTCCGCAACATGGCCGGCGGCTTCAAAGCCTGGAAAGCCGCCGGTCTGCCAACAGCGAAATAAGTGGCAGTTGTTCGTCACGGTGCCGCGACGGCCTAATCGTGAATGAAAACTTGCGATCTGCGGTGATTCTTGCTAGAAGGGGCGCGATCTATGCCAGAGCGATCCGACTACTATGTCTATGTTTATATCGACCCTCGGAATTACGAGGAGTTCTACTATGGTAAGGGCTGCGGTGGGCGGAAAGACGCACAGTTAGGGGCATCGGGTGAGTCTGGAATGGCAAAGCGCGTCGCTGCAATTCGAAAATCGGGCGAAGAGCCAATTATCCGCGTCATTGCTAAAGGCCTCACTGAAAAGGAGGCATTTCTCGTCGAGGCTACGCTTATTTGGAAGCTGGGTCGTTCTCTAGAGAATATCGTGCAGGGACATCACTCGCGACGAGTGTTCCGGCCCTTGTATTCAATGCACGTTCAGTTGCCCGAGTTCGATTTCTTCAATGACATTTACTACGTTAACGTAGCTGAAGGCCCACATCGTTCTTGGGAGGATTGTCGAAGATTTGGGTTCCTCGCTGCTGGCAATGGGCGGAATTGGAGTGAGCAGCTTGATCGCCTGAATCTTGGCGATGTAGTTGTCGCGTATCTTACTGGATCGGGGTACGCTGGCGTCGGCGTAGTTGAGAGGCGAGCGGTGCGTGTAAAGCAGTTTCGTTTCCGCGGGAAGCCGCTTCAACCTGCGCAACTTCGGGAGCCGAATCTGTTTGAAAACGCGGACGATCCGGAGTTAGCGCAGTACCTTGTTGCAATTCGATGGCAAAAAACTGTTCCGCGTGGGGAGGCGAAATTTCAGCGAAACGCCGGACTCTACGCACCGCAAAGAGTTGTGGCGTCACTCGCTACGCAGCCGAAGACACGGAAATTTATCGAAGAGGCGTTTAATCTTTCTCTCGATGAGCTTGCGGGTGGTACCTCCCTGACTAGCCGGAATCACTGAAGCGCAGTTTGCGCCAGCCCCAAGAACCACTAGGCAAGCACGTGGTCCGCAACGGTCGCAGATGACGAACGAGGAGTCGAAGGACGCGCTTTTAACCTATAGCTCCGCCAGCGGTTTCGGGTGCGGATCGTAGCCGAGCACTCGCATCGGCAGTGTTTCTATGTGCAGCCCCTCCGCGCCTCCGTCGAATGTTAGCGCACCCATGTCCTTGTAAGTCCTGAGAAGGTCTCGGAATTTCTGTGCTGACAACGTCACCGCCCCATCGCGAATGACGGGCGACTCAATCCCCGCGACATCGCCTCTGCACTCGATGAAGACATGCCCGGCGCAGGCGGAGAGCGTGACGGTGTCTGTTTTGCGTGGGCGTTCAACGGTCGCTTTGAACAAACGCTCAAGCTCGGCTACAGCGACCGTGAATTTCATCAGGATCGTATCCGGTTCGCGATTTCACCTGGCCGATTTTCGTTGCGCTGCTCAATCCCTCCATTCGAAATGCCGAGCTCTCTCCGAGCTTCTTCAGGCAGAATCTTGGCGATTCCGCGCTTGAGTTTTAGCAGCTGTTTTTCATCGTCTTCGAGCATTGCCGATTCGTTGCCCGGCAGGCACAACTCTAATGTAGTGTCAGGCTTCCGTTTCAGTTCGGTGACGATCTCGAGTCCGCGTTCGACTGCTTCAAACGCTCGCGCCAAATGTATGTGAATGATTCCCTCGAGCGCGTTTCCACGTAACGGCTCGTACGCCGGCGCGTGCTTCCATAGTGTAATTGCCTTGTCCCATTCGCGCGTTCGCGCAAAGAAGGTTGCGGCGGCATCAATTAGAAGGCTTTGCTCTATTGGCGTCGTCGCTAGCGGTAAACATTTCACAGATCTTCGCGCTAGACATTTGGCGTCGTCCAACATATCAAGCGCGAGCAGCACATCCATGCTCCAGAACATTTCAAAGGCAGTCCACGCGTTCCGGAGTGAAATAAATCTCCGGGCATTCTCGTAATCTCCCAACGAAGCGTACATCGACAACATGCACGGACGGACCTTGCGTTTGAACTCGCGCGATTGTCGCGCGTGGGCTGCTTCGATTCTCGGCCTCCACTTCTCGAAGTTCTGTTCCACACCTGCGGTCATGAGTGTTTCGCAAAATTCTTCAGCTGAAATGTCCGGCTTGGCTAGAATTGTCCGCGCGAGGCGGTGGGTTTCGCGGGTCATTCCAGTATCGGAGTAACCGGACATCTGGTCGGCGAGACTTGGCGGCTGCGGACGGAACCTATTTGGTTGCACGTTGATTCTTCTCGGATTGGCTGGTTCGCTCTGCTTCATTCCTGTAAGTTTAGTGAAATTCGGGTCCTAAAAACCGGACAACATTTGGGGACAATCGAGATGCGACGATCAAAGTCAGAGAAGCGTCCCTCTCTTGCGAGCGACTTAAAACGTCTCGCTGCACTGGCGTATCGTCGGCTCGAGAACAGCAAGGATTTGGTTGAGAAGTTTCACCGTCTCCCCAGGACCAAGCACCCCGATTCGGATCACCTCCAAAAACTTTACGAGTGGCTTTTCGTCCCGATCACGCTATGGCCCGTCGATATCGAAGGATTATTTCGCGTCGGGCTTTATCGCGCACTAGCCGGCAGACGGCTCGACAACACGATGATTCTGCTGATTAATCTGCTTCCACCGCTGCCGAGTAATCGAACTCAGCGCGCAGTTTCGGAGCACGAGCATTCGGTTCAGTACGGCAATTACGAACCGTTAATCCGCGCGCGTCACAAATACGATAACGTCGAACGTTTGCTCGCTGAAGATCCCGCGTTTCAAGCACAATGGAATGCGATTAAAGCGCACTTTGATGTGAAAAAGTTTACTGATCACAAAGGAATCATCCGACGCCGGCTTGTCACTGAGCGCAGCATGCGTGATTACTGGCCGGTTCGCTGGACGAAAACAGCAGACCGGTTTCACGCGATCTTCGACGTGTTTTGTCAGCGATGGCATCTCTACGGAATGCGCGGCGATCGGCCGCTGCTTCTGAAGCTCACAGCGAATCTAACGCCGTTTGGAACAATGATCTTTATTCCGGCCTACTGGAGTTTCGATCCCAAACGGGATTTGAACTGGCGCGCGATTACGGCACTGAACAAGGCGCGCGGCGTTCCGAAGCAGGGATCAAAGCTCAGCGCAAATCAATCGGCTGCGCGTTCGGAAGCGATCCGCGCTACGCAAGTACGGAAGGAAGCCGACGCACTGAAGCTAAAAGGCGAAGCGCGAACATTGTGGATGCTGCAAAAACTCAACAGGGATTTGCGCACGGATGAACGTCAACTCCGCAGAATTCTGACGAGAGCGCGCGATGGAGTCTGACGATGGTTTGGCACTGCCAGCCTGGTGCGGCCTTTAGCGTCCTCGGCAGGCGAGACGCCCGCCGGCCCACGGGCTCGCCGCAGCGAGTCCGTCCTGTGGCGGACAAGATGCCTGGCTACTATCGCCCGTCGCGATCGCGTCTACCCGCGCCGCCACGGCTGCCGCCAGCACCGGCAAGTCTTTTGGATCGCGCAGAAAACACGGGTTGACAACTAGTCAGCAGCTTTTGAAAGTCATGAACTTTCACCTATCAAAAACCTATGAAAAAAATCATCGCAACATTCCTGATATTCTCTTCCATTGGCTTGGGCGTAATTGCATTTGGCGTGGGCGGTTCGCCTCGACCGAAGGCAAGCGCCGACGCCTTTATCCACGGGCCCGACGTCGACAACTCAAGCGTGGTCGTCCAACTCAGGGGCGATCCGCTAAGCACGTATTCCGCTACCAAACCGGCTCCGGGCAAGACAATCGATTTCAACAGTAACACCGTTAAATCGTACCGTGCTCAACTCGCTGTGTTGCGCAACGGTTTCAGAAACTGGCTGCGCACCAACGCGCCGAACGCGAAAATAACCAGCGAGTACGACATTTCACTTAACGCGGTCGCCGTGCAACTTAACGGGACATCGCTGGAGACGATTGCAGGCGCGCCGATGGTGCAACAGGTTCAGTACAACGTCTTCTACCATCCCAACCTGAGCCAGAGCTACCAGATCATTAATGCATCGGGCGCTTGGGGCGAGGCGGGGGGCAGAGCCAACGCCGGTGCTGGCATCAAGATTGGCGATATCGACACTGGTATCGATAATACGCATCCGTTCTTCAATCCGAGCGGGTTCAGTTATCCTCCCGGATTTCCAAAGTGCGACGCAGCAGACAGCAATTCGCATCATCAAGACCAGGACTGCAAGTACGTCTCGCAAAAAGTCATTGTCGCGAAGGTGTTCTACAACAAGGCCAACCAGCAGGGCCTCGACGCGCAGGCCATTCAGGACCATGGGACACATACCGCCGGGATCGCGGCCGGAATTTACGACCCTAACCTCAATGCTGTCGTAAATGGCGTCAGCATCGGTGACATGTCTGGAATCGCGCCGGGCGCCTGGCTAGGCAACTACAACGTCTTTCCCGGAGACGTTGTTAACGCCCGCAGCGAGGACATTCTCAACGCCGTCGAGGCCGCGATCGCCGATGGGATGAACGTTCTCAATCTGTCGCTGGGCGGCACCTACCATGGTAACAACGACCTGCTTGCGAACGGACTCGACAATGCGGTGGACGCGGGCTTGGTCGTGGCGGTGGCAGCCGGTAACAGCGGCCCCGGGGCAGGCACGATTGAGTCACCCGGTCGCGCGCGCAAGATCATCACGGTCGGCGCGAGCACAAACAGACATTTCGTCGGCCAGCCGTTCACGTATCCGGCGAGCGGCGGCACGACAATTGGCGCAGCAGTCGGGGACTTCCCTCCTCTTCCCACCGCCTCGTATGATCTTTTCGACGCTCATTCTACCAGTTGCACCAGCATCGATCCAGGCGCTTCCGGCAAGCTGGCGATCGTCGATCGCGGGACATGTACGTTCAGCACCAAGGTGCGGAACGCCATCGCAGCCGGTGCTGTCGGCGTGCTGGTGATTAATAATGTCGCCGGTGACCCAATCGCGATGGCGAAGGACGGGCTTGGCGGCGATGACTTGCCCGCAGTCATGATCGGCAAGAACGAAGGGGCAGCGCTGCGAGCGGCCAATCCACCGGATGCGTCAGCGGTTGCGACTTTCCAGGAGTTCATCACTGCTAGCCAGGATATCCTCGCCGGCTTCAGCAGTCAGGGCCCAACGGCTGTTGATTTTGCCGTCAAGCCTGACGTGACCTCAGTCGGTGTGAACGTCCTGAGTTCGATCACATGCGTGGGCAAGGGGCCCGGCTGCCCGGGTGATGGTTCAGGCTGGGCTTTCTTCAGCGGCACGTCGATGTCAACGCCGCACATTGCCGGCTCGGCAGCCGTGCTCCTGAACCTCCATCCGACGTGGTCGCCCGCACAAGTCAAGTCGGCCCTTGTTAACCGAGCTGACTTGGTGATCAAAGACTCATTGACTGGCACGCACGACATCGGTCCGACGGCACAGGGCACCGGACGCGAGAACCTTTCCGTAGCGGCAGACGCGACAACGTGGATGGATCCGGTCTCGGCGAGCTTCGGCAAAGTAACCGTTGGACATCCGACATCGTTGACGATCACGCTTTACAACCCGACTGGCAGCAGCGAGACGTTCAGCGTCTCGACGACAAAGTTCACTCCGGACACGTTCGGGGGCACTGTCGACAGCATTTACGATGCTGGGATCCTGAGCGCTGGCGATAGCCGAGTCACCGTCCCGGCCAGTGTGACCGTGCCGGCCAACGGTTCGACCACAATGACGGTGACGGTCAGTGCAGGTCATGGCGATGTGGTCCAAGGTTGGATCAACCTCGATGGACCGGGCAGCAACGACCTGCATTTCGCATACTACGCTACCGTCGGCCGCTAATAATCAGATTGAAAAACATCAAACAGGGACGCGGATAAACCGCGTCCCTGTTTTTCTTGCGCACAGCAGATTCGCTGGCCAAGAACCGGCCTGCGCCCTCCAAAAAAAACAGGGCAGTTGTTAGCACTGAACCATCGACAATGCTGGAATGTTGCAGCTAACATGCGTTAGTTATGTCGGCTTTGCACACATTCGCCCTGGCAATTTATCTCGCGCAGATCTTCGCTTCTGCTTTTTTTGCGATTCTTTTCCTTCAATCGGGGATTGATAAAGTTGTTGATCGCTGCGGGAACCTCGAATGGCTAAAAGGACATTTCGCCAAGAGTCCGTTGGCGGGAACCGTTCCGGCACTGCTGACTATCATAACAATCCTTGAGACGGCGGCCGGCGCTTTGAGCGCAATCGGTTGCGTCCTGGTAATTCTGTTGCGGGATTCAACGATCGCATTCTACGGCGCTGTGATTTCCGCCGTTGCGATCCTTGCGCTATTTTTTGGGCAGCGAATGGCAAAAGATTATGCCGGAGCGGCGGTGCTTGTTCCCTACTTTCTGCTCGCGCTGGTCGCAATTTACTTGCTCGCGCAGCCCTTATGAGTGGGAAGTGAAAAGACGCTGCCACGCCGAACATCCGGAAGGCGCTGAAAAGGATCGGAATTCCGAAGAGTTCCAAGGATGAACTCCATGCGTTTCTCTGAAAGTGAAAGACCCGCCGACTCTCACGCCGGGGATATGCTGCTGCTGCCAATAGCCGCAGCCGCATTTTGGACGCTCGCCTATCAGCTTGTTCTTGTCCTCAGATGGCCGGCGAAAACCATCACGTGGTGTTTCCTGGCCATGGCCGTTGCCGGTTTCTTTTCTCTCGGGCGGCTGTGGAAGAAAACGAACGCGACGCCGGGCAAAGGATATCGGTTTCACCTGTCCCAAGTCCTTCTGCTGGTCCTGGGCATCGCCTACGCGACAACGGCTCTTTTTGTGCGCCGTCCTAATCAAGATGACGTGGTCTATTTTCATCGAGCTCTCGCTCAACTCTCAGCGCTCGACCAGCCGATTTTCCTCCATCAGACAAGCGTGGATATGGATGCCGCGGCGTTTTCGCCAGTTCATCTGGCAACCAGTCACGAGATGCTCATGGCTTTCCTGGGACATTACCTCGGAGTCGATCCTTTGTACTTTTACCAGGTCATCGGGCACATCTTTGCGGCGTTTTCGGTTCCTTTTGTTTTCTATTGGTGTACTCGACGATTCGGCTTGGATCGCTGGCCTGCGGCAATCGGGGCCTTGCTAGGAATGGCATTTCTGCTCGTCGCCGATCCTGCGCCAATCGGAGCCCTTCTTGGCGCTGGCTTTTCTCTGATCGCTGGCCGACCGCTTGAATCGATCCAGAGTGCCGGATGGCTCGGGTTTGCGACTGTTTCCGGCTACATGTGGCAGGGTAAACCGATCGTTTGGCTCCTGTTCTTGCCACTGGCTCTTTCGCTTACTTATCGGTTCTTGCGCCGGGGAAACCCTGGCGATCTGACATGCCTTGTCCTTTTAGCGATCGCAGGAGTGGGTTTACATAACAGCGCTCTCTACTTGATCCCAGCAACCATCGGGTGCTCCTGGATAGCTTTTTTTGCGCTTGAGCTTGTGGAAAACAGGATACGACATGATTTAGCCGCGCAAATTCGCCGCGGCCTCCTCCTGCTAATTCCACTCGCCTACCCAATTGGGGTACTGGTTTTACTCACACTTAACGTCATCCCAAAGCCGATCGACATCCGAATGTTTGGCCCAAGATACATGCCGTGGTCCGAAGCTGTAGATTACGTTCTGGGTGAGCGGGCTGAGCTCGTGCGCGACGCGATACTCATGGTTGTTGTGCCGCTGCTAATCGTCAGAGGGAGGAATGGCCTGTTCCTTTTCTCTTATCTATGCGCCGTGTGGCTGTTTTGTTTGAATCCGCTCCTGGCGCATTGGTGGATGAAGAACATTCTCGCTTACTGTTATTTCCGGCTTGTCTATCTTTTGCAATTGCCGCTGCTGTGTGCGCTAGTCGCGGCCGCAGGGCCGCGACTGGCACGACAAGCCCGGCCTTGCACGGGACGATTACCAACAGCGGTCGCGCTACTGGCGGTCATACTGAGTTTTATTTACAGCTTTGGCGGGCTATCGATCATGCCAAGAGATCCGGCACTCGGCATCGGCTGGAAATCGCCAGGAGAATACCAACTGCTTCCGGCAAACGTTGACTTTGCCAGGGCTGCCGGCAGATACATCGCTCATGCCAGGCTGCTCGCGCCAACTTGGACGGCTGGCTGTGAGTTGCCGCTTCTTTTCCCGGAAATGAAAGTCGTCGCTCCCAGACTCGTGACCCATTATTTCGCAAACGCCGGAAACCCGGAGGAAGGCAATCTCCGCCACTACGCGCAGGCTTTCATCGAGAGTGAAAAATCCGGTAATCTCCAGCGGCTCCAACGGTTGGAGCCAAAATTCCGTCGCGTGATAGAAACCGGTCGTGCAAATGCCGTCGCCGTTCCAGAATCTGAAAGTGAGAGAGTATTGACGACCCTTAAAGCGATAGACCCCGGTTGGCATCGCGTCTTGGAAGCCGGTGGGCTGGTCTTGATGTTACCAAGTAATACCGAGCCGAAGGCTTGAGTCAGGGAGCCGAAAGCCTGCCGACACCAGCAGCCGCCGACATGTTACTTCGCAGGATGCGATCAGATTCACATCCAGCTGCGAAGACTTTCGCCACTCAGTTTTCACAGAAACGCTTATGGCGCTGTTGCAGGAGCTGAATCCCAGAGGATAATCGCCGCGTGGCCATAAGACCTTCTGAGCGCATGATCCCCGAGCAGCGATACAGTGGCGGCTCGGACGCGTTTATCATTCTCGCGTTGGTTATTACATTTTTGCTTCGCTACGGCTCATTCTTAGCGGGCCGGCTGCTCTTTGGGCCCTTTCTGGACAATGTCCACATCTATGGACCGATATTTTCCGAGGTCTCACGCTTGGCGTTCTCAGGGACTGTGCCCTACTACTTGCCGGATATCGGGACCGGCTTTCCCGTTTTTGAGAGTCCGCACTTTTCAATTCTCTACCCGTTTTATTTTTTTGGGCTGATCAACTATGGCGGGCCGTTGGCGTCGCTCTATACGCTCACCCATCTGACCCTGCTTCACCTCTTTATCTTTTACGTCAATCTTTATGTGTTGTTGCGATGCACGACGGTTCCACCGTGGGCGGCGTATATTGGCGCATCCGTCGGAATGCTGGCGCGTAACACAGAACTCTACGCCAGTTGGATCACTGTTACAGCCAGCTATGCATGGTTGCCGTTAGTGCTTGCTGGCGGGGTGTTGTTATTGCGATTTCCCGGCAAGCTCCCGGGAATGCTGGTCTTCTCCATTGCAGCGGGCCTGCTAGCCCTGGCAAGCCCGTCACAAGCCGTAATTCATACCGCTTTGAGTTGCGCCATACTATTTGCAACAGTCAGTGCGTGGTTGTATCTGCAGCGACGCTTACGGGACCTCGGGCGCGTCGCGTGGTCCCTAGCGTTGTGTGGCGCGATCGCATTCGGATTCGCGGGGGCGGCGATACTCCCCACGTACATCGCCACTGGCGGGATGATTCGCCACATCGGCGCTGGCGCAGCGGTGATCGGACACGCTCATATTCCATGGGAAAATTTCAACCTCACTCAAGTTACGCTAGGCCAGGCCAAAGGTATTATAATCAAACCAACCTGGATTAGCATCGTCGGAAGCCCTTACGTCGGCCCGCTCGGTGTTCTCGGAGCGCTGCTGACCGGCGTGTACTTTCGCCACCTCGATGGTTTTCGCCGCATGCTGGTGGTGGCATTTGGAATCATCGGCCTTTATGGCTTGCTTTCGGGCTTTGGGACTAACCTGGGAATGGCCTACGTGAACTTCCATCTTCCGTTGATTAACAAGATTCGCGAAGCTGGACGGCATCTTGTTCTCTTCGTGATTGGCGCTTCCTTGTTAAGCGGGCTTGGCTACAGCCTTTTGGCGCGGCGCTTTGAGCAATGGAAAGAACACCGAAATCCGCGCTCGCTGATTCCGGCTGCAGTATTGATGCTAATTTTCGCTGGAATCATTCTCTGGGAGCTTATAGAGGACGCAGGCCACCGGACGCAAGGTGGATTTTGGATCCTGGCATTGGCACCGATTCTGTTCGTACTGGGGCGTTCCTGTAGGGTAGCTCGCTACAAGGATGTCACGTCAGCCGGGGTACTCGTTTCGGTCGCCGCAATGGTGATTCCTGTAAGAGGAATCTCAGTCTCTCAGTCAGACTTCGACAAGCCGCCCAATCTACTTAGCCACCGAGTGCTCCAGAGCGTGGCTCGAAAAATCGATGCGGCCGATTACCGGGTAGATTTCCGTGACAAGGCATTTTCTAACCGGTTTTGGGCAATGAACGCAAGTTACTATGGAATCAAAAGCTTCTACAATCAGATACCTCCACAGCCTTTTGATCAGTTTCGTTTCAGCAATTTGACCAACGTCCCTCATCTGCGCGAGATGATGGGAGCGCGTTATGTGTTATGTGGTCCGAGTGATTCGTCGCTTGATCCAAATGCAAAACAGATTCTCGAGACCGAAGGCTATCGCTTGTACGAAAACCCCAATCCAATGGAGCGACTCACGCTGGTGCATCGCGTTGCAGCCCTGACCAATGGCGAGCGCGGATTCACAAACGTTGTCAGGAACGGCTTTGATTACTTCTCCGAGGCGTATGTCAGGCCGCGAGACTTCAACGCCGCGCGGCGGCTTCTGGGCGCGGCACAACCGCCGTCGGGCTCTGGTGATCGCATCACGAATCCTCATAACCAACCGAATCGCAGTTACTCAACGGTGGAATCCGATGCGGCTTCGCTCCTGATTTTGAACGAATGGTTTACACCAGCGTGGAAAGTCCGGGTGAACGGTAAGCAACAGGCGGTTTTGCGAGTAAACCAGTGGCAGGCCGGAGTGCTCCTGAATGCCGGCAAAAATCGTGTCGAGTTCGCGTATCGTCCGACACTGTTTCAGGTCTTGATGGTATTGAACCGGGTTACGATGGTGGTGCTCTTGCTTTGCGGGACCATAGCGATTATTCGACAAGCGCGTGCTGTTTGGCGTCGCCATTCGCTATCTCGGGCAAGGTTGGGCGGAGACCGGCACGCAGAATCGAACTGTCTTGAGTGACAAGCAATCGATCTTCCCAGTTGCATCGCTATACGGACTGACTTGGCAGGCAGGCAGTGCGCTTTGTTTTCCATGGCGGCACTGCAAGCACTGCCACCAACGTGCCCCAGCTAACAAAAACCAGTATGAAATACAGAGGCTGCGGATAATAAAAGTCGATTGTGTTCTCTCCCGCGAGAACGCGCACTGCCCGAAAGATAAAGTTTCCGCCGAAGACTTCCGCTGGAACACCGTTGACTCGGGCGCGCCAGCCAGCTGCCCATCGGTCGGTCACCAGTAGCCAGCCATCAGCGGGGCAAGAGACTTTAAGCTTCAATCGGTTGGCACTGTATTTTAGAACGTGCGTTCGAACCTTCTCAGCCGGCGCCAGCTGAGAGATAGACGCGAGGGCAGCTTTATCCGGAGTTGCAGGCGAACTAACCCTACTGACATTCCGCATTTGTAAACGAGGATGGACGACTATGACCGGCGCCCCTAGTTCTTCGCTTCGGTGGACAAGAGCCGTGAACGTTTCGTTCGAAGGGGCCACAATGGCAGCTTCCTTCGTGAACCAGATTCTGTCAGCACCCAGGGCCATACTGAGTAAAACCGGATGGTCAGCAAATCCTGTCTGAAAGCGGTTCTTCATAGTTGAATCATTGTAAAACACAGGAATCCTAAGGGGGAGCGTGTTATTGGTGTGGGCACCACCGAGGGAGAAGGGAGGCTTGGCCTCCCGCTGAAGACTGTCCAGAGTCAACGTGGTTTTGTGGTCGGCATCCATCCGACTGAACAACGAACGTGTCCGGCCGCTGTCAGACACGAAGTCCTGAGAAAGACGCAGCGTGAGGCCTGCGTCCAGAATTGCCAGAACGCCGAACAAAACGGGAAGCCATTTTCTTGCCCGCTGAAATAACCAAAGCAGAACAGAAACTCCAACCGCTCCGAACCAAATAGCGACTAGATGCAGGTTGCTAAGGTGAAACTGACTGCCCAAGTTAGCCACACGAGAGACGATCTGTACGTAAGCCCACACAGCAGCAATGCTCGCTGCTAGTGACAGGAAGGCCAGTTGCAGCCATATCCGCTTTTCATGGCTTTGAATTGCTGCTTCAAGATCACTGGTAGCCAGGAGGGCTAACACGGCTGCCGAAAAAATGGCGTAGCCACGAAACATTGCAGGATACGCGAAATACCGGGTGGGAGGACAGTAGTCGTACAGCCAGCCACGAACCGGTAATCTGTCGCCGACTGCGCACGCCAGGGAAAAAGCGATAATTCCAACCAGCCACCAACGCCAGATCGACCGTGGTCGTTGCCAGAGCGCCAACAAGCTTAGGATGAGAGGAAGAACGCCTATGTAAACGTCAGCCATCGAAATGTTGGTCTTTGGCCACAGCCTAGGATTCCGATAAGGGAACTTCAAGGCGGTAAGGTAAGGGCTTGCAAAGGTGGCAAGCGCCCGAGGATCAAGAGCATTCCCCGCGGTCACCAGCCAGCGGGGCTCCGCTCCAGCTCTTTCGGTATAACCGAGTCCTTCCCTGAAAAACGCCACATAAGTCGGCGCCATAATCAACACTCCGACGCAAAAAACCATCGCCAGTGCTAAAAAGGTGAACTTAAATCGATCCCAAATCGGTTGCTTGTGGACTGGAAATGCTGCCCCGTGGTCAGAACTGCAACATCGTCCCACGCCCCATAAGAACAACATTCCGCCGCTCAAAATTACAATAGCTGGATATCCACCCAAGGCGGATAGTCCCCATAGCGCGCCGGCTTGGGCAGCTGGTTTAAAGCGAAGCGATGTTAGTGCCACGTCAAACCGCCAGATAAACCAGGACACGAATGAGAAAGAATAGAGAACCGTTGTGTGCTCGGCATGTGCCGTATAAAAGCCGCAAAAGGCGTACCCTAGCGCCACCAAGAAAGCGCCCCAGCGAGGAGCACCGAGATGGCGTGCCAAAAGAAGCAGACCGAGCGGCCCTAACATCCAGATAAAAAGCCAGTAAATTCGAAAAGCCGTCGAATTACCGCCACCGATCGCACCTGCCATGATTGCAATAGGAGAGGCGGCGGCAACCTGTGGATCAGCGAAATCTGGTGTACCACCTGCCAGCCACGGATCCCATAGAAGCAACCGGCCACTGCGAGCATGATCAGCAACAAGCGAGAACGCCGGGGTATAAAACGACCAGGCGTCCCAGATTTGAACCCGTGCTCCGCTTACTAGCTCTCTATTATTAATCAGGAACACACTGATCAAGAATAACCCGACCAACAGCCAACCCGAGATTTTCAATCGTCTCAAACCGATTAATCGTTGTCTCATGGTTGCGGGTTGCACCGCTTTGTCGAACAGCAGGTCCTTTGGGCCGCTGTGCTTTGCGGCTTGTTTAGAACCGGTTGTCACTGCATGCGCAAATTATCAGGACCGGTAACGCGTGCTAATCTTTTTTGCGCTGTCGCGAAAACCGAAACGCCAAATGGAAAATCAAAAAATCTCAAGAAGATGCGTTCAGAGGCAAACAGAGTAAACAACGGAGCGTTTGATGACCTCTGGAGGTAAGCAAAGTCTCCCCCTGGGGCTGCTTGCCGAGAACCGAGGCGCGCTAGTAAGCGAACTACGGCAATCGGCGGAAACAAGAATGTGTTAAAGTACGTGATCCGCTCAGCCGTAAAGTCGGCGGCCCGTAACTTTTCTCGAAGCTCGCGGGAGTTGTACCGTCGGTAATGCTGATTAACGACGTCCTGTTGTCCCCACAACCACATATAAGCCGGCGCTGCCAATACGATTCGGCCACCCGGTTTCAACTTTTGGTTTACGACCTGCAACGCGTGGACATCATCTTCGATATGTTCGAGCACATCAAACATTGTAACACCGTCATAAGAACCGTCCTGAATTTCTGGAGGGAGCCGGTCGATTGATGCTTGTAGGACCCGCACGGGGCCTCGTGCTGCTGCCAATCTGGCCAACGCCGCATCGGGTTCGACGCCCTCAAGGCGAGCATCTGATGGGTAAATTTCGAGAAGATTGTGGCCGGGGCCAACACCGATTTCCAAAATTCTTGGCTGCGGTGGCCACCCAAGACGGGCAAGCAAATCTCGCAGTATCATCCGACGTGCCCGAAACCACCAGTGCTCTCCTTCAAGCACGGCATAGTGCTCGGCATAACTCTTTTCCATCAGACCATTATTTTATGCCCGCTGCCCAAATACGTCGCTCGGCACAATTGACCAAGATCATGACTCTGCGATGATTTGCATCGAAAGGCAATGGTTGAAACGCCCATCGAGTTTTCCATTGCGGTACTGTGTTATCGCGCGGAAGAAGAAATCATCCCATTCGTGGAGAATCTTCACAAGATAATGTCGCTGTTTCGATTTGACTGGGAATTGGTCCTCGTTGCAAATTTTTGGCAAGGCTCAAAGGACCAAACGCCGGAAATCTGCCAACAGCTTGCTCAACGACTGCCTTATGTTCGCGTGCTGGCTGAGCCAAAGCACGGGGGGATGGGATGGGATATGCGCTGCGGACTCGACGCTTGCAGAGGAAGATATATCGGAGTGATTGACGGCGACGGCCAGTTTCCGGTGGAAGCGATATTTTCCTGTTTCGCTAAAATCAGAAGTGACGATTTTGATATGGTAAAAACGTACCGCGTTGAGCGCCAGGACGGCCTTTATCGAAGACTCATTTCGAGCGTTTACAACTGGCTTTTCCATCTGTTTTTTCCCGGCTCCAAAAGGCTTCGCGATGTAAACTCAAAGCCAAAGATCATGAAACGCGAAGCGTATGGAAAGATGACCTTGCAGTCTAACGACTGGTTCATCGACGCGGAGCTGATCTTAAATTGCGTTAATCTGAATCTCCATATCTACGAGATTCCCGTTGAATTCCACTCTCTGGGAGCAAGGAAGTCATTCGTGAAGCCGGGCGCGGTCGTGCAATTCCTCCGACACATGGTTAACTACTGGTGGCGCTCGCATTCGCTGGCCAAGAAAAACAAATGATGGATACGGCGTTCGTCACTGGCGGCAGTTCAACGCTCGGTCACCATGTCCTGCGTAATCTGGCGTCGCGAGTCTGCGTCCTGGCGACAGTACACCGTCGTAATGTCGAGATTCCGGCGGCCGAAATGGAGCTGTTGCATGGAGGCTTGGAGGAAGCTGTCCGCCACCCGGCACCATTGCAAAGAGCACAGGTGATTCTGCATATGGCGGCTGTCACGCATTCAGAAAATCCGTCCGAATATTTTCGTGTGAATACAGAGTTGACGAAACAATTGCTCTCGGCGTGCAATCCGCAGCAACATTTTGTATATGTCAGCACGATTTGCGCGCATCCCGATGGCGGCGCTTATGGGCGATCGAAATGGTTGGCTGAAGAAGCGATCCGCAACAGCGGCTTAACCTATACAATCATCCGGCCGGCGGAGATCTACGCTTCGAAAAGCGGTGAAGGAATCGACGCGCTGCTTGAGCTTGCGCGAAAAATTCACATCCTACCAGACTTCCGCTGGCGGGGCTCAATCACCTACGCCCCGATTAGTGTGGAGGAAGCAGCCCAATTCATCGCAAAGGTGACGATGGAGCACCGCAGCACAAATGAAACGTATACCGTGTGCGCTGAGCGCCCTTGTAGCGCTCTCGAGATGGCGGAAGCGCTCCGCTCCTCGGTGCATCCTCTCTTTGTCGTTCCCGTCCCAATCATAATCCTTCGCGCGGCGAATGCGCTCCGATTACCCGTTCCATTCAAGCGGGATCAAATCGATCGCCTCCTCCCACCAAAGACCTACGACATTTCACCGGCACGTCGCGATTACAACTTTCGTCCCTTTTCGTTCGTCGATTATCTGGCCCGCGGGGGAAAAGTCACCCCCGACGCGGGTTCCGGCCGATGAGAGCTTGAATGGTATAGCGGAACAAGTAAACAGGCCGGCGAATATACTCTTCGACAGTCCCAAAATACTCTGATACCAATGCTCGCCACGCTTGGTCGGTCTTTATGTTTCTGCCGCGATCCAAACGCATAAACAGCCGCCCAACCCAGTCGTCCTTTGCGCTGAAGCAAGGCTCGTAAAAAACGAAACAGCCCGTGGGTCGCAGGCACGTTCGCGCGAGGTTCAGTATCTCGCCGATCTGCTGGTCCGTCAGATGATGAAGTACGCCAAGGGAAAAAAACACGTCTGCGTCCTGCGCCAACTGCCGGACATGCGGGTTGCCCGCGTCTCCGCAGAAAAATTCTGCGCGGCTCCCGTATCGTGATCGCGCCACGCGAATGTAACCGGGGTTAGGGTCAAATCCGAAGTAGTTAACCGATGGTAGAAACTCCAAGGCACTGCCGGTGCCGCAACCAGCATCCACCACTTTCTGCTCAGGACCGATAACGACGTGCTTCCTTACGAAATCTGCGCGGTCCCGGCTACCGCCCGCGCACTTTTGCAATAGATTGTAAAGTCGTGCTGTCCGTAAGGGCGCATAGATCGTGTCGCGAGAAAAGGTCGCCATGTGTCCAGAAAGCTCAATACCCGCGCGCTTCTTCATCGCAACCATGAAGCGCAAGCGAGCATTAAGAGAACGCACTTACTCACAGCGGACCGTCCGCGTTTTAGCTGGCAAAACCGGGAGCGGTGCTTTTACTGAGCGCTTTGACATTTGTCGTCAGAATTGCCTTGGGAAGGTCATCAAAAACAGCTGCACCGACAAACGGAATTTCCTCGGCTCCTCTCTTCCTTGCTTTCGACAAGGCCGGCGGACGTCGTCTCCGCGCTGACCGATATGGGATAATCTCTTTAGCGACCACAAGAATCCGGCATAAATTCCTGTATGCGGGACGATAAAAACATCGCGAGCACACAAATCTTGATCGGTGCACTGCTGTTTATTTGCGCGTTAACATTTTATTACTTCTCCGTACTCACGATCAACTATCGCGACAGCAAACTACTTTATCTCGGCTACGCAGATGCGGCATCGTACTTCGCGCAAGCAAGGGCGCTCCTTAAACATGAATTGCCCTCTATACAAATCGGTTACGAGAAACTGCCACCACTGTGGCCGGTTGGATATCCGACGTTGATGCTTCCGTGGCTGAAGATCCTTCCGGAAGCAGATTCTATCCTCGCCCCGTTTAGGACGAATCAAACAATCGGTTTGCTCCTACTCTTTGGGGTGTTTGGCTTTTATCTCTATCTCGCCAAACCCCTAACGGGCGGATTTGCAACGGTCTTGCTTGCCACGCTGCCCGCTTTTTTCACGTTCTGTCGTTCGTCACTGAGCGACCTCAGTGCATCCGCATTCGACGCGCTAGCTTTTATGTTCGCATACCTTGGTCTAAAGGAGGAGCGCCGTTGGAAAATCTATGCTTCGGCAGCGTTTCTAGGACTTTCGCTAAACATTCGTTTACAGTCGATTTTCTTCGTGCCGTTGTTGTTGGCCATGGCTCTATTCCCGGTGAAGGAAGCACGCGTGCGCTGGCTTCTACATTGTCTTGCACTGCCGATTGTTTTCGTTCTGATAGCAAGCCCGCTGCTGGTGCTAAATTCCATCCAGTTTCATTCCCCGCTTCATACAGGATACACTTATTACGCCAATCCAAGCTTTTTAGCAGAGCACCCGATGTTTTCCTGGCGTTACATTCCGTACAATGCTGCACTGCTCTGGCGGGAACTCGCTCTGCGTCCACAGCAGTTCTCTGCCGTGAATCACTTTGGCACCGGCACCTGTTTTGTTGCCGCATTTATCTTTTTAGCTTGTGCGGGTGCATTCTTCATCCGCCTCAACAGGTTCGTCATCTGCGCGTTCTCAGCCGGCTTGAGTTTCCTTGTCTTGACCATGCGTTACTTCCCCGTCATGTACATGGGGTACTATCTGCCGCTCTTAATGCTGCTAGTAGCAGTTGCCGTTCTACCTGTGACGTGGGCAGCGGAAAATCTCGTTGTGCCGAAACGAACTATCGCTTCTCTGGCAATGTTCGTTTTGTTTACAGCGGCTTGCCTGGGTTATCCTTCGCGCTCGCTCGATAATAGACTGAGAGCGGATCGATCGCAGAGTTGGGAAGCTCTCCACTTTAGCACCCGCCCCCGCCAGTCGGCCGAGTTTATCGCGCAACGACGTTTCATCGAGAGCGTTCGGCAGGCCCCTGGACTCGTCTTTTCAGATATTAGTCCTGTTTACCTGAATGCTCTTTTCCCGCCCGGATTTGTGGCGGCTCCCTTGGATGGAAAAAGGTACATCCAATTCAGACACATTGTGCATTACGATCACGCGCAAGCCGTCGCGCTAGCCGAACTCAACTTGCGTCGATCAATTCCAGTCTACGCGCTGTTTGTTTCAATCAAGGAACTCGATGAAAAGGCGTCACGACTGCCGAACGTTCCTGGTTACCACTGGATGCCAGTCGAGGACACCACAGGCGAGGCCGTGATTTTGCGACTCACTTCCACTCAGTGACCAGAGAGCAATATCTTTCCTTTAGCACAGCTTGTATTCGATCTCGAGCGTGCTCGTCCACCACGATAATCTCTCTGCTATTTCGATACTCTTTATGCCGAGGGACAACGCGGCTACAAACTGGTCATGTCATCCGCTCACCAACGTTGTGCGCTGGCTGACTGCGCGGTGAATTTCCTCAAGAATGTCTCGCAAACTGTAGCGAAATTTCCAAACCGGGTAATGTTTTTGAAATTTCCTGACATCGCTAATCCACCAGATGTGATCCCCGATCCGGTTAGTCTCCTCGTAGCTCCAATTTAGTTTTCGCCCACTAATTTCCTCACACAAGGCCGTGCAGCTCCGTTCCGGCGTGTGCTGGCCCGGTGAGAAATGGAGCTACATTAATCCGGTCAATTCCGCGTCTGACCGCGCTTACGATGAGCGAAGAGGTTAACATACCAAGAGATATCGTTTCGAACATCGTGCGCATCGAAGGGGACCAAACCACCGGTTCTCACGAGAGCCAGATTCATATTCAAGCCCTGGAGCATTTCGACAAGTCCTTCCCAGCTGACGCCCGCCTGTTCTAATCCAGCAGGCCAGAACTCGAGCAAGAGGTTGATGTCCGGGTTTTCCCGTAGCACCCGCTGTGCTCCCATTAACGCATGCAGCTCGTATCCCTGAATATCCATTTTAATCAGGTCAACGCATTGGCCGGGTCTGAAGTAATCGTCGAGGGCAACCATTTCAGCGGGAACGGCGCGACGCGAATCGCCATCGGCCGTGTGCGTTCTATGATCGACGTTTAGCTTGTCCGAAACGTAAAGCTTGCACTCGCCGCTCCGCTCTCCAACTGCCCCTTGGGTGAGTTGGATATTTGAAAGACCATGTGTGGCAGCAGACAACCTCTTGAAATTATCTGGCGACGGTTCAAACGCGTGGACGCTGCCGGTCGGGCCAACACAGCGGGAGAGAAACTCCGAGTAAATTCCAATGTTAGCGCCGACATCTACCACGACGGCGCCTTGAAACAAAACCTTCCTTAGCAGCTGTCGCTCCGCGCGATCAGTGTAGGTCTTATAGGCGGCATAAAGCGGCCGGTAGATTGGGAAGGCGTGTCGGTAAATCTTGTTTCCGACACTGCGAAGCAGCGAAAGCATCGACATCAGCGCCGCGTCAGAGTGAGAGTGAAGAACGAGGCGCATAACCGCGGACAGCAACGGCTAAGCGCGAGGTCAACGGGAAATAATGCGCGATAAAGAAAGTGCGGGACTGGCAACGTGCGCGATATTCCTCCGGTAGCCATGTAGGATAGGGCGCTAAAGGGTCGAGTCGAAAGAGTCGCAATATCGAAATTTTCGTTCAATCGTTGCAGCCAGTCGCGCCGGCGGAAGAAAATCAGCCAGGGCAGCGCGATGTTGGCCGACGCCAGCGGTCCCTGCACTTCCTCCAGTTCTGGCTCGGAAATTTTGAAATCGACCGGCTCATGGTGCAGGTACTTAAAGATAACGGTTGAAATCGCGGAAAAGAATGGCTCGGTGGAGATCACTTTGCCGCCAGATTTCAACTTGTTGGCCGCGCGGTCCAAAAACGCAATCGGGCTTTTAAGATGATGCAACACATTGGTGAGTGTAATCACGTCAAGAGTGTTGTCCTTGATCGTATCCAATTTATCGATCTCGTGGCAGTCAAACACAAGGTTGAGATAATCAAGCTCAAGCACGTCACTGGTGATGACGTTTGAGAGAAATTGCTTCAGAGGTGAAGTGCCGCTTCCTATCTCGAGGATCGATAGCGCCGACGGGTCGGGAAACGCTTTGAACTGATCACGGTAGAGTTCGCGATACCAGAACAGCAGATTTTTATTGGCACCGAGGCGGATCCGGTTACGCAACGTGGCCTCGCGATCTTTGGCCTCTTCACTCTGAGCGATCATCGTGCTGCTCATTTGACGGCGCGAATATATAGCGAGCCGGCAAACTCCGAGATCATTGGCATGTTTTCGAGGAAACGGCCTAACCTGTTTACTCGATCTACCAGCGGAAGCGGCGTTTTCGGGTGCAGGAAATCAAATGGATCGATCCGAATATCACGATAGCCTGTTTGTTCAAGCAGTCTTCGGAGCGGCCACCGGAAGAATGCGGTCTCGTCCGGTGAGTCGCCAAGTTTTCGCTTCACCCAAGGCACATTTTTTTGGATTGCGATCTGAGGGTTCAGCATGTTTGGTTCTGTGAAGTAAATTGTGCCGTCGGGCTTTAACACCCGGTAAATTTCGCGTAGTGCCGCTTCGATCTCGAGGTGATGCAAAACCGAGCTGCCCACGACTGAATCAAACTCGGCGTCGGGATAGCGCAATTCATAGGCGTTCTGGAGTTCATAACGAACATTTGGCGCAGAACAATTCACCCTCGCGATTTCCAGAAGCTCACGCGAAACGTCAATTGCGATAATGTCCGCTCCGGAGCGAGCCAGTTCTCGAGTGAAATAGCCAGTGCCGCATCCAAGTTCAAGGACGTTCATTCCCGGCTGGAGATGCCCACCAAGCATCTTCACCCGGCGCGCCCAGCGCACTCTGCCCGCTGGACTCTCCCAATTCCAAATGTCGCCCGCGCCATGCTCGGCCAGGAAGCGGCCGTGTTGAATTTCCTTAGCAATGCGTTCTTGCATCAAGTTGACTGCGAATTTGAAACTCCCATGCGTTTAGTCGTCAGCTCTAGAATTTGAGATAGCGAATTAGTAGCCCAGTTTTAGTTTCAAAAACCCATGCCAGCACATCTTTAGCATGACGAGTCCGTTCCGAAAGACCTTGGTCATCTTCGTGGAACCATAGATGCGTTCCTGGTAGTGGACCGGCAGGTCCAAAATTTTAAGATTCAACTTTGCGGCGCCAAATAGCAGCTCATAGTCTCCCCACCGGTCTTCGGTTCCCCAGCTTCCGAGCATCGGTTTAATCCGGTCCCAGTCGCTTCTCCAGAGGACTTTGGTGCCGCACAGCGTATCTTTTACTCGTTGCCCGAGCAGATAGGTAAAAGCAACACTAAAAAATTTGTTGCCCAGCATGTTTGCTGTGTTCATCGCTCCTTTTGGGACGGGATAGACCAGGCGCGATCCATTAACGAATTCCGCGTGGCCCGAGGCAATTACGTCCACAAAATAAACCAGCTCCTCGGGCATCGTCGTCAGGTCGGCATCAAGAATCATCAAGACATCGCCTCTGGCTGCGTTAAACCCGGTCCACACGTTTTTGGATTTGCAAATCCCCGGACCGCGTTCGAGTCGAATATTCTTTTCGGGGTAAAGTGAGCACATTCGCATGACCTCATCGGCAGTGCCGTCGGTCGATTGATCGTCGCAAAAAATTATTTCCGCCTGGCGCCCCAGTTGCGGTATGCGTTGGACGGCATCTTCCACATTGCCTCTTTCGTCTTTACAGGGAACAATCACCGAGAACGACAACTCTTCCTTTGGAACCGGCGGCGGCAGCGCTCGGGCGACAACGATCTGCGTCATGCACAGTTTCTTCAACAATGGCAGACGCGCGCAGAATCGATTCAAGAACGCCGACAGCAGCGGCACATACTTTGGCAGCAACACGATCCAGTGCGTCTCGAGAACTTCAAATCCGGCGAGCTTCATCAGGTTACGAATGTCGGTCGTGGAAAGCCAGTTTTGCTGTGTGCGAGGCACCTTCATCCCGGTCCATTCGGCGAAGCCGACCAACGGCTCCCACAAATGATTATAGGTTTCGACCAGCAAACGGGTGTGTCGCAGACATAGCGGCCTCAAATTACGCAACGCCTGGAGCACATCCACCGTGTCGCCGATATCATTGAAGAGGATGTAATCGAATTTCTCATCCGGTCCGAAAATCTGACGGAATTCCTCTTTGTCTGGAAAAACGACTTCGAAGTGAAATGCGGGATTGCGTTGTCGCGCGATTTCCACTATCTCGGCGCAAAGGTCCACGCCTTTCCCTTCGCTAGGCGCGACGGCAGCCAAGTGATAGCCCGTGCCGCAACGAACCGACAGTACTCTTTTACCCGGCTCGACCAGGAACCGAAGAAGTCGGCTCAGGAGTTCGTAGTAATATCTGTTGCGCTTTATCCAACTTTCGCGGCGCGAGGCGATAGCTCCCAGGTGTTGGCGCGCGCCTTCGCGTCTCTGTTCCAGCGCAGCCGGTCCCCAGCCTTCCTGGTTCGTCTTGCGCTCGCTTATTACAACTTCCATCTTGCCGCAATCAATGTTGCCTGCAACGTCAAGTCCTCGTGTGCGGGCTCACCACGCAGATTCGGGCCGCAATTTCCTTCAATTCCAGCGCGATTCAAGGCTTTCGCTTCCTTGGCCGCACGCCAGCCGTCGCTCTCACGGGCTCTCAGCCAAAGACGATGCCGATTCCGGATAAGCGACGCAATTCGCTGAACAAAACGAATGGCTGTGCTTGACTGATAGGTTCGACATTTCCCGTCAGAATGCCTGCGCAAGTCATCCAAATTAGTGGTATGCACAAGCACAATGGCTGACGGGCGAGCGTGCGTTATCAATTTCTTGTAGATCCCTACCCACTTGGCCTAGAAGATCTGCCGCTAATCAGCGCTCGACTCGCAAGAAGAACCTCAAAAATCAGCAGCGCTGTCAGGAATTGCGCGAGAATCGCAAAGAACATTTGCACGGTGAGGTAGCGGGGATTATCCAACGAATGAACAACTGCAACTTCGAAGCAATTCGCTGCATTATACACATAGGCGAAAAGGACTATGGCCGCGAGCCAGCCGAGGCGTCTTCGGGTTCCCTCGTGCGAGAACACCGCAACGCTTAGCGCGAGCGCGATCAATAATAATGGCAGATACGTTGCCGCCAGAATGCCAAGTGGTCTCCGAATATAAGCTGGCTGTTCCACGAGCGGCGCAGTGCGTGCCAACAGCTCCGTCCGGCTCATAAAATTCATAGCTGGAGGATAAGCTGTCCAAACTTTGCGATAGGGTTCCGAGCCAAGGGAAGTAACGCTGCGTTTATAGTCCTCGCTAAGCGAGAGAAAGTTCCCTAGTCGATAGGCGGGGCACTTCGGCGCATAAAAGATTGACATTTGGCGCATGATCTTCTTCGCCACGAAAGGTCGCCGGTGCAGCCAGATTCGCCAGTAGTAATACCAATAAAAAGCGCAAAGCGCAGATACATTGGTGCCAAATTCCTTGTGTAATTGCACCGCAATAGAGGCTGGGTTGTACATCAGATAATCAGGATCGAAACCCAGTGTGCGATAATGCCGCGGCCAAGCCGCGAAAGATTTAGCGATCTCGGCGCTAAGCACAGCATGAACGCGCCCAAGCCATTCCCGTGGATAGGGGACTTTCGCATTGCGTTCCAGATCATCACCCATTTGATCACGGATTAAGTTCGCATGAATTACGAAGAGCTGGGTCGGCAAAAAGCATTCATTCACGTCGTTATTACGGATTAGGCAGCGCTCCGGTAATAATAACGACGCTGCGCTCGCTGCCACCCCTCCACCGAGCAGAATCTTTTGCCGAAACCAGCCCCGTCGAAAGAAAAGCGTGGCGACCGGTACCAGTGCGACGATCGCACTCAGCCAAAAACTTGGCTTCACTGAAGCCAGCAGGACCGAGCTGAACACAGCCGCGATTCCATAGGTGACCGTGGCCGTTCGGTGGCTTTCCAAAAAACAGCAAGCAGTGAATCGGAGGAGAAAGTAGAGATTTATGCTGATCAAGAATCCGCAAATGCCCTCCGGCCGAATGCTCATTTCAAACCAGAGCGGCTCTCTGGAAAAAATATAAATTGCCGCAGCTATTAATCCCAGACAGCGATAAATCGGAAATGGCAAATGCGCACTTGGAATGAAATCGCGAATCCGTCGCCAAGTGAGCAGCAACACACCGCCAGCCACCAACCCAAGAAGATGCTGAATGACTGTAATCGCACGAAAATCTTCAAAGACTCGCAACACGAGATACACGAATCCCGGATAGATAATGGTACGCCCCAGCGCTATATCGCCAAACTCGGCACCAGTTAATTTTCTCAGCGCTGGCAATAGATAATCCGGAACAGCGATCGGGTAGAGCGGTAGCCGAAATCGCAGCCAGGCCGCCCAGGCAAAAACAGCTGCGACGGCGCCCCAATAGGCAAACTCTCCGACTTTTGCTGCCGGTGACCACCCTGAAGACCTACTGAACCGGTTCGGGCCAGCAAAATCGCTGTTCATGCGCTGATCTTGAAACTTCCCGCAATTTCGCTGGAGAAAAGGAACGGCTGTGCTTGACTGATAGGTTTGACATTCTCCGTCAGAATGCCTGCGCAAGTTATCAAAGTCAGCGGTGCCCGCCAGCACAATCTCAAGAACCTTCATGTGGAGATTCCACGGGAGAAGCTGGTGGTCATTACCGGTCTGAGTGGCTCGGGGAAATCCTCGCTGGCTTTCGACACTCTTTATGCCGAAGGGCAGCGCCGATATGTCGAAAGCCTCTCGGCTTATGCGCGGCAGTTCCTCGATCAGATGGAGAAGCCAAATGTCGATTTTATCGAGGGTCTCTCGCCTGCTATTGCGATCGAGCAGCGCAGCGCGGGCACGAATCCAAGATCGACAATCGCGACCACCACCGAAACTTATGATTATCTCCGCGTCCTTTTTTCCGCTATTGGTCAGCCGCACGATCCGGTGACGGGTCGGCCGTTGAGTCGCCAAACGCCTCAGCAAATTGTCGATCAGATACTGTCCTACGAACCGGGATCCAAAATTATTGTGCTGGCGCCGCTGATTGAGAATCAACTGGGCGAATTCCGGGATGTGCTCGAAAAGCTCAGGCGCGAAGGATTCGTTCGCGCGCGGATCGACGGCCAGATCGTCGAGCTGGATCGCCCCGAGCCGATCCGGCTCAACAAGAACAGCCGCCATACGATCGAGGCGGTCGTTGATCGGTTGGTCCTGCGCGATGGGATTCGTGTGCGCCTGACAGATTCAATTGAGACTGCGCTCAAATGGGGTGGGAACAGATTGGCTATCTTGCGATCAAAGCACAAAACATCGAACACCGAACACCGAACATCGAACATCGAAGAAGAACAGTGGAAAGAACTCCGTTACTCCACAGATTACGGAAACGCGGAGACCGGATTCACGCTGGGCGAGCTCACTCCCAGACACTTTTCTTTCAACAGTCATCTCGGGGCATGCCCAGCTTGCCACGGGCTTGGCACGCAACTGGTCATCGATCCCGAGCTGATGATTTCTGATCCGCGCAAAACCTTGGCCGAGGGAGCAATCACACCGTGGCGACGCGGCACGAAGCGCATGCGCGCCTACTATCGTCATCTGCAAAGCGCGCTCGTGAAACATTTCCACGTTGGCGAAGATGTACCGTTTGCTGAGTTACCGGACGAATTCAAGACCGCGCTTTATTTCGGCACCAATGGCCGGCCGATTGAAATGGAGTTTGCCAGCGATGGTGGAAAGAAAGTCACAAAGCCGTTCGAAGGCCTTGTGCCGCAAATGCAGCGGCTATACGAGCAAACACAGAGCGAGTTCACGCGCGCTCGGATTCGCGCATTCATGACGCGTGAGCGGTGCAAAGTGTGCGGCGGCGCAAGACTTAAACCGGAAATCCTGGCTGTCACGATTAAGGATCGACCCTCCTCCGCCGAGGCTACGGCGGGCAAGCATGGACGCGAGTTGAACATCCATCAATTCAGTGAACAAACCGTAGAGGCAGCCCTGCAATTTATCGGAGCTCTCGAGCTCACAGCGCAACAGCATGCCATCGTCAGCGACGTCGTTCGCGAAATTCAATCGCGCCTGCAATTTCTTGTCGAGGTCGGGCTGGGCTATCTCACGTTGGATCGCGAGAGCGGCACGCTTTCCGGAGGCGAAGCGCAGCGAATCCGGCTCGCGACGCAAATTGGCTCGGGTCTGGCAGGCGTTCTCTATATTTTGGATGAACCGAGCATCGGCTTACACCAGCGCGATAATGCGCGTTTGCTGGGCACGCTGCGACGGCTGCGTGATCTGGGCAATTCGGTCATCGTGGTCGAGCACGATGAAGAAACAATCCGTGCCGCCGACCACATTATTGATCTCGGCCCGGGTGCGGGTCCGCGCGGCGGCGAGATCGTTGCGCAGGGAAGTCTTGCCGACATCCTGCGCTCGAAAAATTCTTTAACAGCCGATTATCTTTCCGGACGCGCGCGCATTGCGGTTCCAAAACATCGCGTCCAGCCGCAGGCCGACGGCTGGCTTACCGTCGTGGGCGCGAGCGAAAACAATCTGAAAAAAATCGATGTCTCGTTTCCTCTTGGCAGTCTTGCTTGCGTAACCGGCGTGTCCGGCAGCGGCAAATCTACATTGGTGGACGACATTCTGCGGCGCGCTCTGTTTCGGCGGTTTTACAATGCGAAGGAAAAACCGGGCGCTTATCGGGCGCTTCGCGGATTGGAACAGATCGACAAGGCAATTGTGATTGACCAGAGCGCGATTGGGCGAACGCCGCGGTCGAATCCCGTTACTTACACCGGCGCCTTTACGCCCATACGTGAGCTGTTCGCACAATTGCCCACGGCGCGCGTGCGGGGTTACGACGCAGGGCGCTTCAGTTTCAATGTCAAAGGCGGCCGTTGCGAAAACTGCGAAGGCGGCGGGTTGATCAAGATCGAGATGCACTTTTTGCCGGACGTGTATGTGGAATGCGAAGTGTGCCATGGCCAGCGTTACAACCGCGAGACGCTCGAGATCACTTACAAAGGCAAGAATATTGCCGACGTGCTCGATCTGACCGTGGATGAGGCAGCTCGCTTTTTCCGCAATGTGCCCAGCATTTCGGAAAAGCTAAACTCATTGCTGGATGTTGGTCTTGGCTATTTGCGGCTTGGGCAGGCAGGAACAACTCTTTCCGGTGGAGAAGCCCAGCGGGTGAAACTGGCCACTGAGCTTGCGAAAAAGGCAACCGGGCGCACCCTTTACATTCTCGATGAACCGACGACGGGATTGCATTTCGCCGATATCGAGAAGCTGCTTCAAGTGTTGATGAAGCTGCGCAACGCGGGAAATACGGTGATTGTGATCGAACATAACCTGGAGATGATCAAGTGCGCTGATTGGATCATTGATCTGGGACCTGAAGGCGGTGAACGCGGCGGTGAGGTGGTCGGGGCCGGTTCGCCGGAGGAAATTGCAAGTGTTCCAAATAGCCATACGGGGCAATACTTGCGGCAGATGCTGGAGCGGAAATGATCCCCATAAGACACATAGCTCTCATCAGTCTCATCAGCGTGCTCGCGCAATTCGCCCGCGCGGGCGTGTCCGCTGAGATTGCCAGAGCGAGTGCGCCGCTTACACAGGGCGTGCCGGAGGTCGCAGTCGCGCGGCTGCAGACGTTGCTGAATCAGAATCTGCCGGATAACGAGTGGCGCGCGGTTGCCGAGAAACTTGCGGAAGCCCAAGTGGCTGCAAAAGAGCCGGAGGATACTCTCGTCTTGTTAGCGGACGCTCGAATACGCGAACTCCCGTGGGCAAAGTTCTGGCGCGCTCAAGCCTTCGCGGACCTGAATCGATGGGCAGATGCGCTGCCACTCTATGAGGAAGTGATGACGGACGAAGGTTCGCTATTCCACAAAGCAGCTGCGTTTGGGGCGGCGGAGGCGCTGCGCGCGTTAGGAAAGCCGCAGGAAGCCTTGAGGAAGCTTAACTTTCTCCTCCATGACAAAGAATGGGCTACTCGAGCGCAATTACGAGCGGCTGAACTCTACATCGAAATGGCCAATGTCCCCGATGCGCAGCGTCTCCTGGACGAAATGCAGCCAACATTGCTGGTGGAGCGGAAAGAACGCCGACTAGTACGCGGGCGTCTGGAGCTGATCTTGGGCCGGCCGGAGAGAGCCCTCGGTATGTTTCAAGCGCTTCTGAAAAGGCCACAGGGAGCGACTCATGCCACGCTAGTCGCGGCACTCTTCGGCATAGCGGAAGCACACGAGCAGCTAAAAACGCCCGAAGCCGGAGATGATGTCATCGAGCGATATATCGAGCGTCATCCGGCAGACCCGGCTCTACCTCTTCTGTTTGCAAAATTAGATGAGTTGTACCGTGCGGAGCATAAACCCTCGCGCAGCGAACTCGAGAAATGGGTGCGCAGACCGGAAGAGCCACGGCGAACATTCGCGAGGTGGTATCTCGCCCGGCTGGAAATTCGCGCCGGGCGGAGAGAGCGTGCCCGCCAATTGTTTACTGATCTGCGACTCACCGGCATCAAATCGCCAGCGATCGCGCCTGGCTTGCTCGAGTTTGCGCAATTTGAAGTGGAAGACCGGCATTTCGATGAGGCGATTGCGATTTTGGATGACGTGCGTCTGCTGCATCCCGAACGGGCTTTGCTGACGCGGATCGATTTTTTATCTGCGCAAGCGCACTATCTGGCAAAGCAATTTGATACCGCGACGGCGGCCTTTGAACAAATTGCGCATTCCAATTCACCGTGGGCGAGAGCTGCGCTGGTTAACGCCTCCAGCGGCTGGTTACAACTTGGTAATCACGCTCGTTTCCTGGTGGATTACACCGAGCTGAAGGAGCAGGGCGGCGACGAAGAGGCTCGCGCCAATTTGCGATTGGAGGAGGGTCTGATGCAGGCGGCGAAAGGCGACAACAACGCGGAGCCTTCGCTGCGGCAATTTGTTCGTGATTTTCCCAAAAATCCGCGGGTCTCGGAAGCATGGGTTGCCTTGGCCGAGCTGGCCTTTCACTCGTCGCCGCCGCGCGTGGATGAAGCGCGCAAAAATCTGGCTCGTGCAGCCGAGTCGGCGCCAACCGCTGCGGCTGCGGAGCGCGCGGATTATCTCAGCATCTGGGTCGAAGAAGCAGCTGGCGGAAACGAGGCTAAAGTCATTGAGCTTGCAAAGCGATTTCTGGAGCAACACGGGCTTTCACCCTTCGCTCCGGAAGTTCGAATGAAATTGGCGGAGGTTTATTACCGGCGCCAGGATTTCGCAAACGCGCAGACGCAGTTTGAAACTATCGCGCAACAGCATCCGGATGACTCTCTCGCGGAAAAAGCACTTTTTTTCGCGGCAGAATCAGCCATGTCGAGTATGGGTGAGCATGCGCTGGACCGGGCGATTGTTCTGTTCGATCGGGTCGTGCAGAAAAAGGGCGCGCTACGATGGGCCGCGCGCAATGAACAAGCCCTCATCGAGCGCAAGCTTGGGAAGCCCAAAGACGGTCTCACATTGTACGATGAAGTGCTGAAGAGCGATGCTCCGCAATCTGAAAAACGAGAAGCGCTTTGCGGCAAGGGCGACATTTTTTTCGAGATGGGCGGGAGCGCAAATTACCAGCAGGCCATCGAAACTTATGACCAATTGGCGTCGAACAAAAACGAGCGGAGCTACTGGCGCAACCAGGCGCTATTTAAAAAGGCCCTCTGCCTGGAAAAGAAAAATGACCGCGCCGGCGCGCTCGAGACTTTTTACAAAATCCTGGAGGACGAAACGCGCCAATACGGACAGCCTGAACTCTTCTGGTACTACAAGGCTGGATTTAATGCGGCGCGGTTGTTGGAGGAGGATTCAAAATGGGAGTCCGCGGCGGCGATCTATGAGCGCATGGCCGCGGCGGGTGGCAATCGAAGCGACGAAGCCAAGGCCCGGCTGAATTATCTGCGCCTGGAACACTTTCTTTGGGCAGATTGACTGAGCTTGCCCGCCGAAGCCTTGAGCGACGGCGGGTAGCTGAAAGTGTCGGTTTTCTGTCCTAAAGACTTTGCGAATTAGCTTGCACAAAATTCGAAGCAGGCTCACAATCAGGACATGAAAACATGTGTAGGCATCGTGCTCGCGCTCGCATTTTGCGCATCGGCATTTGCTACAGACCCGAGCAAGAACGTTACGCAATCAACACAGCAGATTGCTTATCCAAGAGTGGTAAAAATCTGCTATGTGAAAACCGTCGCTTCCGGCATTCCTCAGCGATGCGAAAGGTTGTACGGGGCGTTTCCGACCATCGCCAGCCCGCTACTAGTTATCGGGCGCGACCCGGAGATTAGATAGTTTCGCCAAGAGACCGCAGTTCGGCGAGCGGTAACGCTGCTCGATTTGGGCAGCGGCCAACTGGTTTTTGTTTTCATTTCCAGCTCATTAGATCCCGCAGGCGTGCGCCGACTTTTTCGATCGGATGCGCTTCAGCCTTGCGCAGCAGCCCGGCCCGGCGCGGCGCGCCAGTGGCCATTTCCCGAACAAATTCACGCGCAAATTTGCCTGTGCGAATGTCGCGCAACGCAGATCTCATCTGCTTTCGCACTGTTTGATCGATAATCTTTGGACCAACGGTCAGCTCGCCCCATTTTGCGGTGTCGGAAATCCGTTTGCGCATTCCGGCGAGTCCTGCCTCGTGGATAAGATCGACAATGAACTTGAGCTCGTGCAGACATTCGAAATAGGCGAGCTCGGGCGGATACCCGGCGCGGACGAGGGTGTCAAAGCCCGCGCGAATTAGCGCGCTGGTGCCGCCACACAGCACCGCCTGCTCGCCGAATAGATCGGTCTCAGTTTCCTCCCGGAAAGTTGTCTCGAGAACGCCGGCCCGCGTGGAGCCGATTCCTTTTGCCCACGCAAGAGCTGTTCGCTTCGCGTGTCGGCTGCGATCCTGGTGAATCGCAATCAGCGCGGGCACACCGCGACCACGCACAAACTCGCGGCGCACCATCGGCCCAAGCCCCTTGGGCGCGACCATCACCACATCGACATCTTTGCGCGGAACGATAGTCCGGTAATAAATCGCGAAACCGTGCGCCAAGAGGAGAGTCTGACCGGGGCGCAAATTCGGCGCGATCTGTTCCCGGTAAATGGCCGGCATCCGGGTTTCTGAAAGCGCCAGAAAAATAATGTCACCGCGCCGCGTTGCTTCCGGTGTCTCGAACACTCGAAGGCGACTGCGCCTGGCGCGAGCGCGCGACTTGCTGCCAGGATAAAGCCCAACGATCACGTGCATCCCGCTGTCTCGAAGATTGAGGGCATGCGCGCGGCCTTGCGCGCCGAAGCCGATCACTGCGCACGTTTTTCCCTTCAGCCAGTGAAGATCGACATCTTTCTCGGTATAAATGCGTGCGGCCAAATTTAGCGTGTATGGTTAGCGCCAAAGGCGACCATTGGTCGCGTAGCGACACTCCGATTGTAGCCCGGCCTTTCAAGGCCGGGAAAGCTCCTAACGGCTCCATCCGTCGCGTCAGCGACGGCTGAATCAACCCCAGAGATACCGTTCATCGTATTCGATCCCGTGCTTACCCAAGAACTCCAGATACTCTTCTTGAAATGTCTTTGTGTGATGATGCTCGCGCTGGTTCTGAATATAACGCACCACTTCAGGAAGGCTTGATTTGCTTACCGTGAAAGCGCTATATCCATCCCGCCAACCAAAGCCTTGCATGTTTCGAAACTCCTCGTGAATCCATTTCGAAGAATCGCCCTTGAGATATTGAGCTATCTGTGCCGGGGCGATCGTCGCCGGTGCCGTTACAAGCACGTGGATGTGATCTGTCACGCCGCCTACTTGCAGAACGGTCATCTTATGGGCACGCGCTATTCCTCCGATATATGCCCAAATGCGTTCTTCAGTTTCGGCCGCAATCCAAGGCTGCCGGTTCTTTGTTGAAAAGATGAGATGATAATGAAGGGATGTGTAGGTATTGGCCATGGCCCTATCCTACTTCGCCCTTCAATCGTCGCTAACGCGACGTGGACGGTTTCGTGCTCGCCTACCCCAGTCTTGAAAGACCGAGCTAAGCTCATACAGCCGCTTCGCGGCGAAAATGCCGGTCGGTCAAAACGATCCCCGCAACTCATCCTTTTGGGTATCCTCGATCCAATAATCGCGGTCACATTTTTCCACGAAATCCTATCAATTCCGCTGCGCGGAGAATTGAAGCCAGACTTATCATTAACTTCGTGGCTTACCCAGGCACGATTTCGCCGCTGCGAGCAGCGCTTTGTCGTCGTTGTCCGTTAGTGCGCCAAGGAAACCGCGAATGCGGCGAAATGATTGTCGCAAAAACAGATCGGCAGCTGAGTGATCGGGCGGTGCCGCATCGCCATTTCGACGGGCGAACTGAATTTCGCTGTCCTGGCGGCTGAGAACACAGGTCGACGCGAAAAGATCCATCGCCGCGTTCGCTATCCGTTCCTGAACAAGCTGCATGTCGAGAATCGGTTCGCGATACGTGATCAACGCGCGGTTGACGGCGAAGTTAAAACGCCAGATCAAGCGGCCGAGTTGGCGCGCGTGCGCACGAAGCTCATCGCTTTGCACCGGCACATCGGGCACGCGAATCGTCGCGCCCAGGCGGTTCTTTCCGGCGGCCCATGCTCTGCTCATCCGATCGCGGGACGGTTTTATCATCGTGTCGTAAATTTCCTTGAACTCCATGCCAGGTCCGCGCATGCCGACCAGCGCAATGAATGAAGTGAGCACTTCGTTCGCGCCTTCCCCGATCTGATTGATACGCGCGTCGCGCATCATTCGCTCCAGCGGAAGATCGGTCATATAGGCTGCGCCGCCATAAATTTGGAACACGTCGTTGATGCATTCCCAGACCCGCTCGGTAGTGAACACCTTCAGCATTGCAGTCTCGAGCATGTAATCTTCCAAGCCGCGGTCGATGAACGACGCCGTGACCGTGGTCATCGCTTCCATCGCGTACGCGTCGGCCGCGATGCGTGCGATTTTCTTTTTCACCAGTTCGAAATTGCCCAGCGTTTTGTTGAATTGTTTGCGCGTGTTCGCGTGCTGAACGGCAAGTTCCAAACAGGTTTTGGCTGCGCCCGTGCAACAGGCGCCGAATGTGGTCCTCCCAAAATCGAGCACCGTCAGTGCGACCTTCAGTCCCTTGCCCATCTGGCCGAGAATATTTTCCTTGGGCACTTTCACGTCGCGCAACGCAAATCGCCCCGTGGCGGTCCCGCGGATCCCCATCTTCGGCATGCGCGCCTCGAGGATTTCGAACCCCGGCATGTCAGGCGTGACCAGAAATGCCGTGATCGCGGTCTTGTCTGAGCCGGGCACAGGCGTTCGCGCCATCACGGTGAGCTCATGCGCGATCGCGGCGTTGGTGATGTAACGTTTTTCGCCGTTCAAAATGAAGTGCGACCCGTCCTCGTTGGGACGCGCCTGCATCTGCACATTTGCCGCATCCGATCCGGCTTCTTTCTCAGTGAGCGCGAATGAACCCAACTGCTCGCCACTTGATAATTTGGGTAGCCATTGCTGCTTTTGCTCGTGCGTGCCAAACAAAAGCAACGCGCGAATCCCTATCGAGTGATGCGCGTTGACGAAAACCGATGTCGATGCACAGCGACGGCCGATCTCTTCCAGCACCTTGCAGTTCGCCATTTGTGAGAAGCCGCGTCCGCCGTATTCCTTCGGCGCGGTCATACCAAGCACCCCGATGCGGCCGAGGCCATCGATCACGTCACGCGGAATATCTGCCTGCCGATCGACCTCCGCAGGATCAAGGTGTTCATCGAGAAACTGGCGGAGTTCGCTGAGCGTTTCATCCAACTCGACTTGTTGCGCAGCGGGGATGCGCGGATAAGGCATTACCCAATCGGAGACGAAATGCCCTTGGAAAAGTCCCTTGGCGAACCCGAGTGCCTGCGGCCCTGCAAAAAGCAGTTCCTCAGCCTGCTGAATTTCTTTCTGTCTCTGCGCGTCGAGTTTGTTCATTAAATTCGCCCTGAGAACGGCGGCCACGCATTGTAACCGGACACGCGCGCGTGTCCAACGGACACCGCGTAAATGTCTTCGTGCTGCAATCCAATTTCAAGGGGTCGGATCGCTACCGCGAACGCAATGGTGGATTGCATTCTCGATTGCTTGAAACCAATCGATGTAATCGCCGACGGCATTTCCAACCGCGGCAATTTCCTCGCTCGTCAATTCTCGCTCGAGAACTTCCTTAGCGACCTGCTGCAGATCCTCGACGGATATTTTGTAAACGGTCTCTTCATTTGCGGTTTTCATAGAGCAAACTAGACGTCATTGACAAAAAATGAATTGGCGATGCCAGCGGATTGAATTGATGTGCGGATAGACTCCCCGCCTCCTCGGCAACCGAATTCCTGTCTGCTGTTCCGTGAGCGCGCGAATCAACTCATAATCTCCCCATCGCTCGAGCAACGAGAACCAACCGACGTCGAACGCCCAATGATGAAAGCGGCACAATGCGATCCCGTTGAAAAGATCGTCCCGACCAAATGAGGCGTGAGGAACAATGTGGGCGGCTTCGACTTCCCAGCACAGATTGTCAGGTGAATTGATCTTCAAGCCGCATACAGCACAACGAAAATCGTAAACTTCAATGACAGCTTGCCGGAAACCACGAAGTCGCACTGCTGTTTCCCTGATCTTCTTTACAAGCTTCCGAGTGCTGTCGAACGGCTGGTAGTTTTCAGGTCTCGGGGCGTCCAAAAGCTTTTTCACAACTTTCTGAACTTCGTAGGATTTAATCGGCAGCGAGTCCTTTTCTGCAGCGGGGATTTGCGAAATACGCAGCGCTTCGTCGAAACCTTTTTCGGTGAGCATCCATTCTCTTTTGCCCGTTAGGCGAGACGTTTGTGTGGGCCGAGAGACTACCCCATCGGTCGCGAGCGCATCGGCGGCACGAAAAAGGAGCCGATGCCATAGAAGCGTTTTCTTAAGGCGGTTTTCTTTTCGGTACACCGTCTCAAGAGCAGCGGTGCGCTGAGCCGGATTTAGCCGAAAACGATCCGCAAGTTCGTCGACGACTTCTTCACCCGCCGCAAACTCTTTGACGACTCCACCATGTTTCAACAGCGTGCGAAGCAAGGCATTCTGAACTTCCGCGCGTCTCGGCATCGCCAATTGCTCGAGCATTCTGCTTTCGTAGCTCATCAGACCATTCACTCCAGATTGGAGAGTCGCTCCTGGAGATTCAAGATGAATTCCGATCCGAGAAGCAAATCGAAGCAGTCGCTCGGTCCTGATTCGGCCGTGCGTCTCAGTTTCGACCTAAACCCTCAGCTGCAGCCCTGGCTGGTGCCGCATTCGATGCAGACGCCGCATGCGCCTGCGCGGATGACTTTGTCGCTGCCGCACACCGAACAGGTGATGCCCATGAAGATACTGCCGAGCGCTACCGTGACGCGATCCGGCGAGTTGCTGGTGCCGTTACCATTCCCTCCGACGGCGGCAGGATCATCGGCCGACTTGTTCGTGATCACGTCGATCACTTGTTTGTCGCCGGTGCGCGCTAAATCCGTGACTGGCCGGTTCAGCGCTTTATTCTCGATCTCGACAATTTCTTTAAGTGGCAAGTCGGGCTGCGCACGGTTCGGCGACGTTGCTTCTTTGTAGCCTTTGATGAACTGGCAGGCGAGCCAACGGAAAACGTAATCGGTGATGCTTGTCGCGTGACGGATGTCGGGATTTTTTGTAAACCCGCTTGGCTCGAATCTCTGATACGCGAATTTTTTCACGAGACTCTCCAGCGGCACCCCGTACTGCAGCGCGATTGAGGTGAGCGTGCCCACTGTGTCCATTAACCCGCCGATGGTGCTGCCTTCCTTCGACATGGTAATGAAAAGCTCGCCCGGTTGCCCGTCCTCATACAAACCGACGGTGATGTAACCTTCGTGACCGGCAATCTCGAACCGATGGGTCATGGAATGGCGCGTGTCCGGCATGCGATGCCGAACCGGCTGATTGAGCTGGCTGCGCAACGTGGCCAGTTCTTGCTCCAATTCAAGAATGCGCTTTGGTAGTGCGTCCGCGTCGGTGCCGGCATCACCGATGCCGGCTACAGTGCCCATGTCCTTTGTTTTACGTGTGTTTAGCGGCGCGGAACGTTTCGAGCCATCGCGATAAATCGCGATCGATTTCAATCCCAGCCGCCAACCTTCGACGTAGGTGCTCATGATGTCGTCCACGGTGGCCGCTTCCGGCATATTAACCGTCTTCGAAATCGCGCCGCTCAGGAATGGTTGGGCTGCTGCCATCATCCGCAGATGCGCCATGTAATTGAGACTGCGTTCGCCCTTGAACGGCTTGAACGCGCAATCGAAGATCGACAAGTGTTCCGGCTTTAGTCCCGATGAAATTGTCGATCCATCGGTGTCAGTGACGTCTTCAATCGTGTCGAACGCATCGATGTGCGCGATGATGCGTTCGATCTCCTCGGCGTTGTAACCTAGTTTCTCCAGCGCGGGCTTAACTGTCTGGTTGACAATTTTGAACATGCCGCCGCCGGCGAGCAGCTTGTATTTTACCAGCGCGATGTCCGGTTCGATTCCGGTCGTGTCGCAATCCATCAGGAAACTGATCGTGCCCGTCGGCGCGAGCACCGTGACTTGCGCGTTGCGATAACCGTAGCGCTTTCCAAGTTCCGCCGCGCTGTCCCAAACCTTTGCGGCTTCCTCTTTCAAATGTGCGAACTCTTTCGCATCCGAGATTTCGCGCACCGAGCAGCGATGCAGCTCGATCACTTCCAACATTGAGGCGACGTTGTCTTTGGCGACCGGCTTTGCCACACCACTGGCGCGCGCGTCGTGATAACCCGGGAACGGTCCCAGCGCTTGCGCCATGCGCGCGCTCTGCTCGTAAGCTTCGCCGGTCATGATGGAAGTGATCGCGCCGCACAGCGCGCGGCCTTCCACGCTGTCGTAGCCGTAACCGTAGCTCATGATGAGCGAGCCGAGATTCGCATAACCGAGTCCCAGTGTGCGGAAAATATGCGAGTTCTCCGCGATTTCTTTGACCGGGTAACTTGCGTTATCGACAATGATCTCCTGCGCGGTGATGAAAATGCGCACCGCCGCTTTGAATCGCTCGACATCAAAATCGCCGTCCGGCGTCTTGAACTTCATCAGATTCAATGACGCCAGATTGCAGGCCGTGTTGTCGAGGAACAGATACTCACTGCATGGATTAGTGGAATTTTGCCGGTCTGTGCCTTTGCACGTATGCCATTTGTGAATCGTAGTATCGAATTGCATTCCGGGATCGCCACAGACCCATGTGCCTTCGGCGATTTTGTGCAGCAACGAGCGCGCGTCTTTCTTCTCGCACGGCTGGCCGTCGGTTACGCGGCGCGTCCACCATTCATGCCCCTCCTGCGCCGCTTCCATGAATTCGTCGCTCACCCGCACGCTCACATTTTCGTTTTGATACATCACCGAGCCGTACGCATCGCCGTTGTAACTGCCGTCGTAGCCTTGCTCAATGAGCGCCCACGCGGGTGCCAATCTTTGAGCGTGTTCATCTTCGCCGCGCGCCGTGTTTTGCCGCCGCTCTTCACTACGTTCGCAACCTGGTCATAGACTTTCAGGAACGAGAGCGGTCCGCTGGGCTTGCCGCCGCCGCTCAGTTTTTCTCTGGTCGATCTGAGCGAAGAAAGATCGGTGCCGGTGCCGCTGCCGTATTTGAAGAGCATGGCCTCGCTCATTGCCAGACGCATGATGTCTTCCATGGTGTCGTCCACGCTCTGGATGAAGCAGGCGCTTCCCTGTGGATATTCATATTGCGAAAGCGCGCGCTCGGCTTTGCCAGTCTCGCGATTGTAAAAATAATTCCCCGCCCCGCCGTCCTTGCCCACGCCGTATTGATGATACAAGCCCACGTTGAACCAGACCGGCGAGTTAAACGCGCCATGTTGATTCAGGCAAAGCCAGGTCAGCTCATCGTAAAAAATTTCCGCCGCTTCGGCGTCGGCGAAATAACCATCTGCTATCCCACAATCAGTAATCGTCCGCGTGACGCGATGAATCAGTTGCCGCACCGACGTTTCCCTTCCGCCTTTGTAAGGATCGGTGCCGTTTGCGATGTCGCCGTAGAAATATTTTGAAACCGCAATTTTGGTCGCGAGCGCGCTCCAGCTTTTTGGGACCTCGACGTCTTCCTGCTTGAAAATGATCTTGCCGCTGTCGTCAGTGATTTCCGCGGTGCGCCGTTCCCATTCGATCTGATCAAACGGCGCTACAGCAGCGTTGCTGAACACGCGCTCAAAATGCAGACCGGTGTTTTTCCTCTTTTGGCCCGTGTTTTTTCGGCGCGCAGCCGGTTCAGAGATTCCTTTAAGTGAAGCGGGCGGGATTCCAGGTTTTAGTTGAATCATGACGGTGAGGGAGGGTTGAGGTTTAGAATAAGATGCGAATACTGGTGAACAGCGGCGCCAACAACCTGTCAATACCAGTCAACAACAAGTAATAGCGTGGCCGTCCGGTTGGATATACAATATGCAGCCCCGGGGATAGGCATGGCAAGCTAAAAATTGTAACATTTTTCGGGGGGTATCCCGCACCCGTCCAACGTCCAACTTCACAATGATATTTGCGTTCGACGTTGGATGTTGGACGTTCAGCGTTCGACGTTCTTTTCGAACCAAGGAAGGGTGGCTGAGTCCGGTTTAAGGCACTCGACTCGAAATCGAGCGTGGGGAAACCCACCGTGGGTTCGAATCCCACCCCTTCCGCCACTTTTCTCGCAACGCATTTGAAATTCGCCCACGAAGCAGACGAAATGACGAGAAAAATCAGAATAAAATTTTCGCCTGTTTAGTGTGTTTAGTCGTCCCCTGGGTCTTTCAATCGTAGCGGTTCTTCTCAGACGCTCAATAGGAACGAGCGCCTTCGAAATCGCCCTGGTTCGTTTAGACAAAGCCGGCACTTAGCGGCGTCTTCATTATATGATTGTCCGAATGCCAGCTATTTGCTGAAATCAAGGTTGCATCGCGTTCGTTCAACAGCAGCTTGCTGGCTTCATCTTTTTTCTATGAACATGCTTTCTCGGCTTTTCCTTCTCCTATGCTTGTTCCCGCCCGGTCCGCTTTTGGTTCCGACGGCCTCGGCGCAGAACCTGCCGAAGACGACGCGTCTGTTGCGTTTTCCAACTACAAACGGAACACAGATCGTCTTCTGTTACGCAGGCGAGCTTTATACCGTGGGCAAAGACGGCGGCACTGCACGCCGGCTGACCAGCGGTCCGGGTTACACTTCGTTTGCGCGGTTTTCACCGGACGGAACGCAGATCGCGTTCACCTCGCAATACGACGGTAACACCGAAGTTTATGTGATGCCGGCGGAAGGCGGAACGCCAAAGCGTCTGACGACTTCGGCCACGCTTGGCCGCGACGATGTCTCGGATCGCATGGGGCCTAACAACATCGTGATGGCGTGGGAGAATACGAAGCCGCTAGTTGTTTTCCGTTCGCGCATGAAGTCGTTCAACGATTTCATTGGCGCGCTGTTCGCGGTGGGGCTCGATGCCGAATTGCCGCAGCAATTGCCGGTGCCGCGCGGCGGATTTGTTTCATTTTCGCCGGATGATTCAAAGATGGCTTATAACCGCGTGTTCCGGGAATTCCGCACCTGGAAACATTACCGCGGCGGCATGGCAGACGACATTTGGATTTACGATTTCAAAACCGGTGCTACCGAAAACCTGACTAACAATCCCGCGCAGGACATCTGTCCGATGTGGGGACCGGACAATAAAATCTATTTCATCTCCGATCGCGACAATCGGATGAACCTTCACGTTGTTGACCTTGGAACCAAAGAAACAAAGCAACTCACGCACTTCACCGATTTCGACATCAAATTTCCCTCGATCGGCAAAGACTCCATCGTATTCGAGCAAGCAGGATACATCTGGCGCTACGATCTTGCCACCGGACAAGCCGCGCCTGTGCCGATCAAAATCGAAGAAGATTTCGACAGCGGCCGCGGCGGCCTGGTGGATGCATCGAAGCATCTCGAATCGGTGAACCTCGCGCCGGACGGCGAGCGCACCATCGCAGTCGCGCGCGGCGATCTCTTCTCCGTTCCGGCAAAGAACGGCACGCCGCGCAATTTGAGCAAAACTTCAGGCGCGCACGAGCGCGACGCGGTTTGGTCGCCGGACGGCAAATGGATCGCGTACAACTCGGATGAGACCGGCGAAAACGAATTGTATGTCCGCTCCCAAGACGGCAAAGGCAAACCCCAGCAAATCACGAGCGGCGCAGACACTTATTACTACGAGCTGAAATGGTCGCCCGACAGCAAGAAACTGCTCTGGAGCGATCGGTTGCAACGATTGCGTTATGTCGATGTTACGACCAAGGCAGTGACGCTGGTTGATCAGGACAAATGGGGTGAGATCCAGGGTTATAATTGGTCGCCCGACAGTCAGTGGATCACCTGGGCGCGCCCGGAAGAAAACGGGATGCCGCGTGTTTATCTCTACTCGGTCGCGAACAAACAGCAGACCGCTGTCACCGACAGCTGGTACGGCTCCGGCGAAGCGGTCTTCAGCGATGACGGCAAATATTTGCTGCTGAACTCCGCGCGCGATTTCAAACCGAGTTTTGGCGACGAGGAATTTGCAAACATCTACCGCGACATGGAGCGCGTTTATCTCGTCACCCTCGCGAAGGAGACCGCGAATCCGCTCGCACCGAAAAGCGATGAGGTCGGCAAGGCTGAAGAAAAACGAAAAAAAGAAAAAGCGAAAGAAGCTGAAGAGAAAAAACCGGAGGCGAGCCCGAGCGCGACAAAGCCGGAAGAAAAACCGAAGAAACCGGTGGTGGTGAAAGTGGACACGGACGGAATCCAGAATCGAATCTTGGGTTTGGAAATCACCCCTGGAAACTATCGCAATATCCGGATGCTCGACGACGATCGTATCTTCTACCTGCGTCGCACCTCTGCTGATGAAGTGGGCGAAGAGGAAGAAGAATTATTTTCCGAGAAAGACAAGAAATCGCACCTGTGCGTTTACAACGTCGATGACCGCAAGGAAACCGTACTCGGCGACGCCAATAATTACCAGATCACGTTCGATGGCAAAAAGATGCTGGTGAAGATCAAAAAGGATTACGCCATCATCGACGTCCCAAAAGACAAGCTCGAAACCAAGGACCACGAGCACAAGATCCAGGGTCTCGACATGGAATTGGACCGCCACGCAGAGTGGCGCCAGATCTATTTCGAATGCTGGCGCCAAATGCGCGATTTCTTCTTTTCGCCTACGATGAACGGCGTCGATTGGAAGGCGATGCGCGATAAATACGCCGCGCTGCTCCCCTTCGTGAATCATCGTAATGATCTCACGTACCTGTTGGGCGAGCTGATCAGTGAACTGAATAATGGCCACGCCTATATCGCGGGCGGCGAACGCCCGGACACACCGCGCATTAAGCTCGGTTTGCTGGGCGCAGAGTTTTCCCGCGACCCCGCGACGCGTGCCTATCGGATCGAGCGCATTTTACCGGGCGAGAACTGGAACAAACAGACGCGCTCGCCGCTCACTGATATCGGCGTAAACGTGAAACCGGGCGATTATATTCTCGCGATCAACAACACGGCAGTGTCGAGTTTGCCGAATCTTTACGACGCACTCATCGGCACCGCAGGCAAACAAGTGATTTTGCGCGTGAATTCCAAGCCGACTGACGCCGGCGCGCGCGACGTGACCGTTGTCCCCACTGATGATGAGGGACCGCTCTACTATCTCGATTGGGTGCAAAAGAACATCGACTACGTGAACAAGAAAACCGGCGGAGAGGTTGGTTATCTGCACATTCCCGACATGGGCCGTCCCGGTCTGGACGAGTTCACGAAGCTTTATTTTCCACAAATCCGAAAGCACGCGCTCATCGTCGATGTTCGCGGTAACGGCGGCGGCTTTGTCTCCTCACTCGTAATCGAACGATTGCGCCGCGCGCTGGTGATGATCGGGATCGCGCGCAACGGCATGCCGCAAACGGACCCACCGCAAACGTTCACGGGCCCGATGGTGACGTTGATCAACGAATTCTCCGCGTCGGATGGCGATATTTTTCCGTATCGCTTTAAAACCCTTGGGCTCGGAAAACTCATCGGCAAACGTACCTGGGGCGGCGTTGTTGGCATTCGCGAGTCGCTGCCGCTGGTTGACGGCGGTCAATTCTTCAAACCGGAATTCGCTGTCTATTCAAAAGACGGCAAACGATGGATCATCGAAGGCCACGGAGTCGATCCCGATATTGTCGTCGATAACGATCCCGGCAAAGAATTCAAAGGCGAAGATCAGCAACTCGATCGCGCGCTTCAGGAAATAGACGAAGAACTAAAGACCAAACGATACGAGCTGCCATCGCCTCCACCATGGCCGAATCGCAACCCCGCCGGGTAGGGTCGACGCGCTGCGCCGACCTGCTGCGCTCCTTTTCGGTCATAATCGAAAATTGGCCCGGTTTGCGGAATTATCTCGAAGCGACTGAGCCACTCAGCGAAGTCATGTCGATCGGCGAAAGTATTCGCGGCGAGTGACTGCGGAGATCGCCCGGCCAGTAAAGTGATGCCACTTGCCGGGCTTCGGAACACGTGACGCCGCATTGAGACGCGAAATAGAGAGGAGGGTTCCTGCCTCTCCAAGCCAAACAAGAAACGAAAGGATTACAAACATGAGTGAGCAAGGTCTTGAAACTATCGAATCGACCACACAGAAAACGCACGAGTGGATCGCGCGCATCGCGGAGGCATTACACATGGAGAAACGCGACGCGTATAAATCGTTACGCGCGGTGTTACAGACCGTGCGGGACCCGCTGCCGCTCGATGTGACGGTGCATTTCGGCGCCCAACTTCCCATGCTCATACGCGGTCTTTATTGTGAGAGCTGGGAACCGTCGAAGGTGCCAATCAAAATGTCGCGGCAGCAGTTCCTCGACGTTATCCGGGAGAAAATCGTGGCCGACCGCGTGATCGATCCCCTGGAGACGACGCAGGCCGTGCTTTCTGTGGTGTCGAGTTACATCGGCGGCGGCGAAATGCATAAGGTGAAGCATAGTTTTCCGCAGCACATGCAACCGCTGTTTCCGGAGTTCGCCAAAGCAGCATAGTGCATGGGCGGAGTTCCCCGCATGGAACGCGCTTTTCCAAACCGAACCGAAGCGGGTCGCCTGCTTGCCGAGAAGCTCGAAAGGTATGCAGGTCGCGATGACGTAATTGTGCTGGGGCTGCCGCGGGGCGGTGTGCCGGTGGCCTATGAAGTTGCGCGGCGGCTTGGCGCGCCCCTCGACGTTTTCATCGTGCGCAAACTCGGCGTTCCCGGTTTCGAAGAACTGGCCGCCGGCGCGATCGCCTCGGGAGGCGTGCGCGTTTTAAACGAAGATGTCGTGCGCGCAATACCGCATGGTGAAGAAGCGATCGAAGCAGTTACCGCGAAGGAAACAGCCGAGTTGGAACGGCGCGAACAACTTTATCGCGCTGGACGCACGGCGCCGGAGTTGCGCGATCGCGTTGTAATTTTAGTCGATGACGGGTTGGCCACCGGCGCGACCATGCGCGCGGCGGTAAAGGCGCTGGGACAGAGCGGTGCAGCGAAGATTATCGTGGCAGTGCCCGTTGGTCCGCTGGAGACGTGCCGCGAGATTGAAGAACAAGCTGACGAAACAATCTGCCTTAGCACGCCTGCGTTCTTTCAGGCGGTCGGCCAGTATTATGACGATTTCTCGCAGACCAGCGACGAAGACGTGCGCGAGTTGCTGAGCCATGCCGCGCAAAATCACCAATGACAGATGCCGAATTTGTTCGCGAGATCGCGCGGCCGCTCTCTGGCGGCCCCGGTGACTACGATCCGTTGCTGGAACTGATCGGCGAAGCGCGATTTGTCCTGCTGGGCGAAGCGACACACGGCACGCATGAATTTTACTTCGAGCGCGCCATGATTACGAAGCGGCTCATCGCTGAAAAAGGTTTCTCCATCGTGGCGATTGAGGCGGACTGGCCGGATTCATCACGCGTGCATCGTTATGTGCGTGGCACCACGGCAGACGCTACTGCAGATGAAGCGCTCTTGGGGTTTCGCCGATTTCCGACATGGATGTGGCGCAACACGGTTGTCGTGAAGTTCGTCGAGTGGTTACGCCGCTTCAATAACGAACTCGATCCAAAACAAGCGCCGGTTGGATTCTACGGAATGGATCTGTATAGCCTGCACACGTCAATTGACGCCGTGCTCAAATATCTCGAGAACGTCGATCCCGACGCGGCGAGGCGCGCGCGTTCGCGATACGCCTGCTTCGATCATTTTAGTCGCAAGCCGCAGGAGTACGGTTACGCCACCACTGTCGACGCGATGGAATCTTGTGAGGAGGCGGTCGTCGAACAGCTGCTCGAGTTGCAGCAAAAAGCGAGGGAATTTTTAAGTCGCGATGGTGAAGTTGCTGCGGAGGAGCTCTTTTTCGCAGAACAAAACGCGAGGCTGGTGAAAGATGCAGAGCAATATTACCGGGCGATGTTTCGCGGGCGCGCGTCATCGTGGAACTTGCGTGACCGGCACATGATGGAAACGGTGGAAAGTCTGGTCGCGCACCTCGATGGCAGCCGGCAACCGAAAGCGATCCTCTGGGCGCATAACTCGCATCTCGGCGACGCGCGCGCTACGGAGATGAGCCATTACGGCGAACTGAACGTTGGACAATTGATTCGCGAGCGATTTAGCAACGAGGCTGTGCTGATCGGATTCACCACACACCACGGCACTGTGACTGCAGCATCAGACTGGGGCGCGCCCGCCGAGCGCAAAAATGTCCGGCCAGCGCTACGAGGCAGTTACGAAGAGTTGTTTCACGAGACTGGGTTACCACGGTTTTGGATCGATTTGCGAGGCGCCGGCCAGATCGGCGTCCTGCAACAGCGGCGGATCGAACGCGCGATCGGCGTGATCTATCGCCCCGAATCCGAGCGGTTGAGTCATTATTTTCACGCGCGGCTCCCCGAACAGTTTGATGCCATCATTCACATCGACGAAACGCGCGCGGTCGAGCCGCTCGAGCGAACCAGCGTGTGGGAAGAAGGCGAATTACCGGAAACGTATCCGTTCAAATTGTGAGAGCGATTCGGCCACGCAAACTTGGTAGGGCGCGACCGCCGGGCGCGCCGCATCGATATCAAAAATGAGTGACGTCAGAATTCCAGCTGAACACGCAACGCTCGATGGTGAGCTGACGATTCCGAGGCACGCAACGGCGCTGGTGCTGTTCGCGCACGGCAGCGGGAGCAGCCGCCACAGTCCGCGAAATCAATTTGTGGCGCGCACGCTAAACGATGCTGGACTGGCGACGTTGCTTTTTGATTTGCTCACGCAGGAAGAGGAAGCGATCGACCTTCAGACTGGCGAGCATCGATTCAACATTGGCTTGCTGGCCGAGCGACTTGTGCACGCGACGAAGTGGGCAAAGCAGCAGGACCAAACGCGCGATTTGCACATCGGCTACTTCGGCTCGAGCACCGGCGGCGGCGCAGCGCTGGTGGCAGCAGCGCAGATTCCAGAAGATGCCGGCGCTGTGGTATCGCGTGGCGGGCGCCCCGATCTCGCCGGGGACGCTCTGCCCAAAGTGCAAGCGCCGACGTTGCTCATCGTCGGCGGTAACGACGACGTTGTGATCGAGTTAAATGAGATGGCGCGCGGTCAAATGCGATGTGAGGTGAAACTGGAAATTGTCCCCGGCGCGACACATCTCTTTGAGGAACCTGGCGCGCTGGAGAAAGTCGCCAGGTTGGCGAGCGATTGGTTTGTCAATCACATTGGCGCGGACAGCGCCAACTGTTAGTTGTCATTCCGAGCGAAGTCGAGGAATCTCGGATCGTAAGCTTAAAGGTACCTTCGCGGGATCCTTCGACGCCGCTCAGGATGACTGCGCGCTTACTCACTCCCTTCTTTGTAGCTCACGACGCGTCCCCAAAGGCTCTTCGTTCCCCAGATACCGGCGCGCAGGCATTCGAGCTGCACGATTTGGCTGTGATCGACGAAAAGGTTCACGCCTGCGCCGTAATTTTTGATATACCAAGCGAACACATCGGGATCGGCGGCTTCGAACATCAGCTTTTCCATGCCGATTTGGTCGATGAATTTAGCAGGAACGTCCGTGCGCCACGGCTCGACGTTCTCGGTGATCCCTTCGCTCTCGATCATGATGATGTCCGCGCCGGCTTCGAGAAATCGTTTTGCCTGCGCGATCGCCCAGTTCGGGTCGCGCGTGCCTTCTGCTTGCAGTTCTGTGGCTGCGGTTGCGCCGCCAGCGCCGAATTGAATGCCCACTTCCGGCTTCGCTTTCAGTCCGGACTTGCGCACCAGCTCAATGAGTCGGAGCCAATCGTCCGTTGGAATCGAGATAAACCCGGCCGAAATCTCAATCGTATCGAAGCCGAGTCTCTTGCATTCGGCGACGTATTTGCGAACAGCGTCGCCGCCTTGCACCAGGACGCGCTCGATAAAACCGCCGGTGGAAACGAGCACATCGTGTTTATGACAAAGCTGGATGATGTCTCGCACCGCTCCCTCGGGCATGAGCGTGAACGAGCCGCCGGCGAACTTCAGTGAATCGACGTAGGCGCTCATTGTTTCGAACAGATCTTCGAGATATCGCCGGCCTACTACCGAATAATACGGGCCTCGGATTTCAGTTAAGCCACGCTTTCGCGGTTTGCTTTCGCGCTCGTTGATTCGCAAAAACGCAAAACTACGCTCGGGCTGTTTTGGTTTCGGTCTCGCTGCCATTCCATCTGGGAAACGTTGCGCAGATGCGCAACGGTTGTGTCCGGGGAGCGCAGGCTGCCAGCCTGCAACTCTCGGCAGCTTGCCGAGAGCGGAGAAACGGCGTCATCTCGGATTGCATGCGCAAACATGTTGCCAGCAGGGCTGCCGACAACTACAGGCTGGCAGCCTGTGCTCCCCAGAAACTCGCGAATTCGCATCGGACGTCTAAATTTCAATTCGGATAGTGAAGCCCGCACAGCATAATTTCTCCGCCCTAACGACCGACCTCTATGAGGTCACGATGGCGTGCGGTTACTGGAAAGCTGGTGTGAACGATTACGAGGCAGCCTTCCACGTGACCTTTCGGGAGAACCCGTTTGGCGGACAATTCACGGTCGCCTGCGGCCTGGCAACGGCGATCGATTTCCTGCGCAGTTTTCAATTTACCGAAACAGAAATTGCATATCTCGCCTCGCAGCGCGGCAACGATGGCAAACCGCTCTTTGATTCGGGCTTTCTGGATTATCTGCGTAATCTGCGCCTGAGGTGCGATATTGATGCAATTCCGGAAGGTACGCTTGTCTTTCCGAACGAACCGCTAGTCCGTGTTCGCGGTCCCATCGCCCAATGCCAGTTATTGGAGACGGCCCTGCTGAACATTTGCAATTTCGAAAGCCTCATCGCCACAAAAGCAGCGCGCGTCTGCATGGCTGCTGAAAATGATCCCGTAATCGAATTTGGTCTGCGCCGCGCGCAGGGCGTGGATGGCGGGTTCACGGCGGCGCGCGCGGCTTATATCGGCGGCTGCGCAGGCACATCCAATTTGCAGGCAGGCCAGCGGTTCGGCATCCAAGTGAGCGGAACGCAAGCGCACAGTTGGATCATGTTTTTCGAGAACGAGCGCGAGGCGTTTGAGCAATACGCCAGAGCGATGCCTAACAACTGTATTTTCCTGGTGGACACCTACAACTCAATCGAGGGTGTGCGTCACGCGATTGATGTAGCTGGTCAGTTGCGGGAGCAAGGCCACGAGATGATCGGGGTGCGGCTGGATTCTGGCGACCGAGTGGCTTTGAGCATTGAAGCGCGGCGGATGCTTGATCAGGCTGGTTTCACCAGTGCAAAGATCGTCTGCTCAGGCGATCTGGATGAATACATCATCGCGGACATGAAACAGAATGCAGCAAAGATCGACGTGTGGGGCGTGGGGACCAAGCTCACGACCGGCCAGCCGGATGCTGCTCTGGGCGGCATTTATAAACTCGGTGCCGTGCGACGTCCTGGCGGTCAATGGCAATATCGCATCAAACTTTCCGATGAACACGCGAAGACTTCATTCCCAGGCTCATTGCAGGTCCGGCGGTTTCATCAGCCGGACGGTAGATTCATCGCCGACGCGATTTATGAAACCGATCACGGAATAGGTGAACCTTGTGAAATTGTAGCTATCGAAACCAAGAAGGAGACTAAGATTCCGGCGAAGACCTACTATTCCGATTTGCTGGTGGCCGTTTTCCGGCGAGGCGAACTTGTCTATGAAGCCCCAAACATCGAGGTGTCGCGTGAATATGCGCGCCAACAGCTCAGTTGCGCGCCTCCCGAGATTTTGCAGTTGAAGAAGCCGGCGCCTTACAAGATCGGGCTCGAAAGGTCATTGCACGAGCTACGATCAAAATTGATCGCGCGCGCGAAGGAACAATGCCGTCAACCCAATGAACGCGCTGATTATCGTCGATCTTCAGAATGATTTTTTGCCCGGCGGCGCTTTGCCGGTGCCCCGGGGTGATGAAGTCATTCCGGTGGCAAATAAGTTGCAACAACGGTTCGAGCTGGTCCTTACAACGCAAGACTGGCATCCGCCGGAGCATGGCAGCTTCGCGGCAAATCACCCCGGCAAAAAACCCGGTGATCGCATCATGCTCGACGGCATCGAACAAATTCTCTGGCCGGTCCATTGTGTTCAGAATACGCATGGTGCGGAGTTCGCCACGTCATTCGACACAAGCCGAATCGCTCACGTTTTTCACAAGGGCGTCGAACGAAACATTGATAGCTACAGCACGTTCTTCGACAACGCTCATCGCCGCGATACCGGTCTTGCTGATTATTTGAAGGAGCGATCGATCAAGGACATTTACCTGATGGGTCTGGCGCTGGATTACTGCGTGAAATACAGCACCCTCGATGCGCGTCAGCTCGGATTGAACACGCATGTCATCGTCGATGGCTGCCGCGGAATCGAGCTGGAGCGGGGTGACATCCACCGCGCGCTAGATGAAATGCGAGATGTCGGCGCGGTTCTTCTAAGAAGCGGCGATCTGTAGCCGGA
>QHQA01000223.1 GCA_003219695.1 Verrucomicrobiota bacterium | reverse complement strand
GGAAACTCCGCGACGAATTGATTTCTCTAATCGCGCACATCGAAGCGTCGATCGATTTTCCGGAAGAAGGCATTGACCCGGACGAAGGCGAAACGCTGTCCGCCCGACTCGACTCCATTCCCGGGCAAATCGCCGCATTGCTGGCTACCGCGGATGAAGGTCGCGTGCTGCGCGAAGGCGTGCGCGTAGTGATTTATGGGGCGACGAATGCAGGCAAATCGAGCTTGCTCAATCGTCTCCTTGGTTACGATCGCGTGATCGTCAGCAACACCCATGGCACCACGCGCGATACGATCGAGGAGATGGTCAACCTCGAGGGTGTGCTGATCCGCTTGCTCGACACCGCCGGCCTGCGCGCTTTCGAAAGCGACCTGGAGCGGGAAGGAATTGCGCGCACCGAAAAATCATTGCAACTGGCTGACCTGCGCCTGCACATAGCTGACCGTAACGCGCCGAAGCCGGCGCATTTCAACGGTCGCGCCGGGGAGCCGAACGAGATTCTCGTGTTGAACAAAAGCGATTTGCCCGAGGCCAGTGAGTGGAAAGATTTCCCGGCGTTACGCATTTCTTGCGCGACCGGAGACGGACTGCCCGAACTGAAAGAGGAAATTCTGGCGCGTGTTCGCCAGCAAAACCTGAGGCCGGAAAGCGCGATTGCGATCAATACGCGGCATCGCGATTGCCTTCGTCGTGCTTTGGAATCATGCGATCGCGCGCAGACGGCCCTGGGCGAGGGATTGTCGGCGGAATACGTTGCCGTTGATCTTGATGAGGCGCTGCGATCGGTCGGCGAAGTAATTGGCGTCGTAGATGTAGAGCAGATTCTCGATTCGGTTTTCAGCCAATTTTGTATCGGGAAATGAATGAAAGACAGGCGCCCTTCGCCTGCCACGGCAAACAGGCATCTTGCTTGTTTACAAAGTCGGCGGAGCCGACATGCTGGGAAGCATGTCTGCCATGACAGCCGAGGACGGCCGTCTTCCGAAAAACACCTACGAGCGCCTTGTTAGGCCGCTGCTCTTTTCAATGGATGCCGAGACTGCGCATCATCTTACCGTTGGATTGCTTCGCACGGCTTCGCATTTCAATCTGGCGCTGCGCGCGCTCCGGTCTTTTCAGCCGCCGTCCTAACCAAAAACAGTCTTTGGCCTTAACTTTCCAAACCCGATTGGACTTGCAGCCGGCCTGGACAAGAACGGTGTTGCCCTTCCCGCCTGGGCGGCGCTCGGGTTCGGTTTCATCGAGATCGGCACCGTGACTGCAAAAGCGCAGCCGGGAAGTCCGAAGCCGCGCATCTTTCGATTACCTGCGCAACAAGCGCTGATCAATCGGCTCGGGTTTAACAACGATGGCGCGGATGCGATCGCAGATCGGCTGCGCAGACTCCGCAACAGCGAGGGATGGCCGGCTGTTCCCGTTGGAATCAACATTGGGAAATCGCGCGCAACGCCGCTCGAACAAGCGACAGATGATTACCGCTATTCCTTCCGTCTGCTTCGTGAGTTTGCCGATTACATCGTGCTGAATGTCAGTTCTCCAAACACACCCGGCCTGCGCGAGTTGCAGGAACCGGCTGCGCTGTCGCAGTTGCTGCGCGCCATTGCCGACAAGAATCAAATTACGCGCAAACCGATACTTGTGAAAATTGCGCCCGACCTTTCGCCGAACGGGTTAGATGAGATCATCGCGACCTGCGAAGAGAATAAAATCGCGGGAATCATCGCGACGAACACGACGCTCGATCATTCGTCGATCCCGCCGCCGCTTGATCAAGAGGGCGGCTTGAGTGGCGCACCGCTGCGGGAAAAATCGAGCGCGCTTGTCCGCGCTATTATCGCAAGATCGACCATCCCAGTGATCGCTTCCGGCGGAATTTTCGATGCGGAATCGGCGCGCGAAAAAATCGAAGCCGGCGCGGAGCTTCTTCAAATTTACACCGCCTTCATTTATCGCGGGCCGGGCTTGCTGCGGGAGATCACAGCAGAATTGTAGAGCGTCTGTATCAGACGCCGACGGATGAGATGGCGTCTGACACAGGCGCCCTACAACCTTTGTGCCGCGCCGCTCGAGCGCGTCCCAATTATGGCGGAGAAGTTTCCGGCTCCGGGGACGTGGATTCGCGCGGTTCCCGAGCCTGATGGGGCCAGCGCCGGCGCCGGGCTTCGATCTCTTGCAATTTGACGCGCTGTTCCTCAGTGAGATCGGTCGCCATTTCCCGATGCGCTTCCGCGAAAGTTTCGCGGACGCGTCGCCCGGTGGTTCTTCTAATCTCTTCCAGCTGGGCGGCTGCTTTATCCATGATCGGCGATATTTTGGCGACTTGTTCCGGCGTCAA
>QHQA01000058.1 GCA_003219695.1 Verrucomicrobiota bacterium | reverse complement strand
CCACGACCACCGCACAGTGGCAACCTAACCTCTCAGTCAACTCAAATGGCAGCCTCTTCGCGATGTGGTACGACGGACGCGAGGGCACAGGTTGCACGCCGGGTGTCAACACCCCCTGCTACAGGATGTGGGGCCGCAAGTCCAGCGACAACGGGGTGACCTGGCAGGCTGACATGGCGTACTCAGACGTGGTCTCGCCTCTCCCAGGTCAGCCCGATCCGAATGTCGTAGACTGCTATGCGGGTGACTACGACTACGGCTCCGCGATAACCAGCAAGCATCTCTCTTCATGGGTGGACGGGCGCGTGGCCATCGGCGGCACACAGCAGCAGGATGCCTTCACCGACAGCGAGCTAGCAGGTCCAAGTCCAACCGCTTCGCCTGCACCAACTGCCACAGCAACGGCAAGCCCCACGCCGACGGTCAGCCCTACACCAAGGCCTGTTCCCACGCCAAGGCCGCGCCCAACTCCGCCGCCGCGGCCTTAGCCGCGCGGCACTTCGCTATCACTTAAAGAGTTATAACAGTTACAAAGTTACAACGAACAGGCTGCGGATTGCCTCCAGCTTGTTATAGCTCTGTAACCGTTTCGTTTTGACGGTTTCCCACGCGCAACAGAAGGTTTAGCGCCACAGCGAGAACGGTGGACAAAATCAGCGCGGAAACCGCCGCTGCCGATCACGTACGTTTTGCCGGAAGGCGTGATTACTTTGCGGACATAGGCGCTTTTCCATTGCGGAATCAATTGCGTTTTGTCGGCCAAAGATAGAAGACCCAGTCGCTGGCATCGTTCTCGGGCGTCTTGCCAACCTGAGCAACCAACCGCACCATCGGTTTGCCGTTCATGTCGCGCAGCTCGGACATGTTTTTGCCGATCCAATCTGGCTGGAGCGGATGAAACACGCAGGTGCCGTCCGGTTCGTAGATGAAAAGATAGTACGGGCCGCTGAACCATTTTGAACCTTTGCGGCCAAACTCGCGAACGGCATCCTCGCCCTTTTGTTCCATCAATGCTGCTGCTTGCTCCACAAGCGCCACCAAGCGGCGCGTATCTTCATAGGCGTAGCCAGATAATTTATCCGGCGCCGATCCGGGAATCGAACGCACCAAAATCAGCCCTTGCCACAACGAACGCCGTTGTCATGATTTTGCGACGTTTTCTTTGGATTTCGTTAGCAGCCATTAGAATGGAAATGCACAGAGAAAGTTCGCGATCGCGAGGACGCGCTCACCAGCACGCGAGACGCCCGCACACAGGCGGGCAGGCGGTGCGCTACCGCAGATAGCGTCATCACGCGTTCTTGCGATTCACACGCGCCAGCAGGAAGCGACGCCTAACAGACACGGATCCGCATTCGCAAAGGCTCGCTCGCCCCTGCCAAAAAACTTTAGTAACAGAAGAAAACGAAGACAACGAAGAGGATTAGCGTCAATTTATTTGAGTCTTTGTTTTCTTCGTTGCCTTCTGTAAGGAATTTCATCATGAACGAACCCGTTCCCGAAAATCAGTACGCGCCGCTGAGTTATCATGGCGCCTGGCGCATCGTCTGGCTGGTTTTCTTGCTGATCATCCTCTGGTTGATCCTGCGGGCGCTGCAGCCGGTGATCTTGCTGTTCGCGCTGGTGTTCCTTATCGCAATGGTCCTGAACCCCATCGTGGTCTGGCTGCACAAACATCACATTCCGCGTTTTGTCAGCGTGATCTTGCTGATGCTCGCGCTGGTCGCTGTCGCCACGACCATCATCGTCTTTGCAATTCCACCGTTGGCCAGGCAAGGCCAGGAACTGTTGCGCAACGCGCCCAACATCTGGCATGGGATTCGTCTGCGCATCGAATCGCTCACCCGAAATTATCCGGGAGTCCGTGCGGCGTTGCCGCCAACGGAGGAGATCGCCGGAAAGGTCGGCTCAGCCGCGGGAGCGGTCGGGAACATTTTGCTGAAATCTACGATTGGTTTGGTTGGCGGCGTGGCCAGTTTTATCTTCGCCATTCTGTTGCTCGTTTTTGTGCTGGCCAAGCCGCGCCCGCTCGTAGCCGCGTATCTGGCGCTGGCGCCCGATCGTTATCGTGAGCAAGCTCATCGCACGCTCGCGCGGCTGATGCGACAAATGACCGCCTGGGCGCGCGGCGTCGCCATTAACGGCGTCATCACCGGCTTATCGATAGGGGTGGCGCTCTCGCTCATCGGCGTGCAGCCGGCGTTGATCTTTGGCGTGTTCGCGTTTCTCGGCGAGTTTCTGCCAAATGTCGGGGCGTTTCTTGTTTCCATTCCCATTTTACTGGTGGCACTGAGCATGGGCGCCACAAAATTCTGGCTCACGCTCGGGGCCATCGTGTTGGTTTATCAAGTCGAGCTGAATGTTCTTGTGCCGGGCGTGCTCGGCAAAGAGATGCGCTTGCATCCGGTCAACATTTTGTTCTTTACGCTGGCGACTGCGGCCATGTTCGGTTTGCTGGGCGTTTTTCTCGCTGTCCCCGCCGCGGCGCTGGTGCAGATTGTGATCGACGAATTTTATTTGCAACCGCGCAAGCCCGATTACGCCGCGCTCGATCGCGAAGCAGCCACGCTGGTGGAAGGCAAACAGTGATTTGCGCCGGAGGAGCCTTGTAAATCTTTAGCGCCGAAGGTGCGGTCTCATCACCAGCCTGGGGCAACGCCCCAGGATTCATGGAGTTTCCTAAAGCCGCCCTACAGCGCAACCGTCTCCAGCAGGCTCTTGTCATATCCAAAAGAATTGTTACCAAATTTTTCTAAGAATTTACTTTGTTTCCAATCTGCTCATGAGACATAATGCGATTCACTTGCGTCTTTGCCAGCACAAGGAACAACCGGAGGAACCAACAGACAATGCTAAAGAGAACACTCACTACTTTCGTGCTTCCATTCGTTTTGCTTTTCGGCCCGCCTGCGACTGGCTGGAGTGATTCCCGAAAAGCGTCCGATAGCCACGGCCCGCCTGCCCGCCATAGTCTTGACGAAGGCGGGAGTGGCACGCTTCAAAAGATGATCGTTGAGAACGGAACTGTCACCCTGGATCTCGATGTGGACCGGCTCAGCGACGATGGCTCATTAGCTGCCAGAACGGAACAACTGCGTTTTGCTGTGGCGGCCAATTCCTTCTTTAGCATTCTCGTATTTAACGATGTGCTGCGCGGCCCTCAGCAGGGCTCAATGGCGTTGATCCCGCAATATTCCGTCATGCTGCCCTCGGCTCTCGCCGCTTCCATCAATCAGCTGGTGGTGGAAAAACTCACTCCGTCCGAGCCGTTCGATCTGGTTGTGCGCGACGCAAAAACAGGCTTCACGTTTTTCAACGTCGAGGGACACCAATACGATTACGATGCCAAAGGGCAGTTACTCAACATCCATGGTGGACGGGTCCTGATATCGAAAGAGTTTGCCAGCGCTTTGGGCCGGCCCGCGGGTGTCGGCGCTACCGTTGGAAAAATCGCGATTAACGCAGTGATGCGACCGATCGAGATCACGCAGCTGGTGAACGGCCAGCCCAGCTCGGTGGTGATGCCTCCGCTGAAACGTGCAGCCGGAGCAGAAGCGCCGACGCTCGTAACCGGGCCTGATGTCATTGTCGGAAGCGTGGACGCCGTACAACAATTCGGAAGCAATGGAAGCTTTGTCGGACTCGCAGTAGGGACGACCTCTTGCAACAATGGCGATCATCCAGTCGATTGGTATGCGTTATCGAATACTGATCACCCGGTTATCCCGCAGAATCTTTATCGCATGAGCGGCGGCGCCAATAACAACGAACGTTTCGAACAACTCGGTCAATCCTGGATGAAACACGCGTTCTTCGCGTTGGAAGACAACCAGTGCAGCTTTGGTTGTAACACCTCGGGTTGCATCACGGGAAGCCAGTTGTGCCCCGGCTGCTCCGATACCTATGACGCCAGCTTAAATGGAGGCCAAAACGGCATCGGCTCACGTGCATGGGTAAATCCGTTCACCGGTTCTTTCCCATCGGGCGCGAACAATCATACCGGCCACGCGCACACCGGCACGTCGCACCGGGTCACAGTGGCGATGAGCGACCTTGACCCAACGCAAAACCCGGGTGCCACCTATTTCGGGGAAGCACAGTACATCGCCCCCTCTGAATACACATGGTGCCAGTCGAATCCCGGGCAATGCAACATGTACAACAATGCCTCCTACCGTCAGTTCACTGTCAGCGGCGGCCCGAGCAACTTCTCATTTACGGCTGTTGGTTTGACGGTGCGCATGCAGCCCGCCATCATGGCTTGGGCGGGTACAGGCGCGACAGTGAATCAACTGGAGCCTGATCCGGGCAACGATGGCATCTGGTTTATGGGCTACGAAGTGACTAACCCGACTACCGGAGTCTGGCACTATGAGTATGCTCTCTACAATGAGAACCTCGACCGTAGTATCCAATCTTTCAGTGTGCCTCTAGCCCCCGGAGTCAACATCAGTAACATCGGCTTTCACGCGCCGCCTCAGGAGCCTGGATGGGCAAACGACGGCACTTTTAACAACCAGGGTTACAGCAGCACGCCCTGGACTGTTACTCAAGCGACCGATTCCATAACTTGGAACACCGAAACATTTGCCCAGAACCAGAACGCGAATGCGATCCGCTTTGGCACCTTGTACAATTTCCGGTTCGACGCCGATCAACCGCCGCAAGCTGCCAGTGCCACGGTCGGCTACTTCAAGACAGGCTCGCCTATGACCGTCGCGATCCAGGCACCTCTAGGTGGAGGAACGCCTACGCCAACTCCTACGCCGACCGCGACCGCGACACCAACTCCAACACCAACCTCGACCCCGCGGCCTACTCCGACGCCAAGACCTAGCGCTACGCCGAGGCAGCGCCCTACGCCTCCGCCACGCCCGTAGGCACAGCAGCGAGCAAAGGCGGAACGTCGCTGCGGCGACGCCTCAACGCTCCAAGCCGGCAACTGTCGGACGGCTTTGCCGCGTGGTATCTGCGCCTTCGGCAATTAGTTAGCATCGTCTTCGGCCGCCTACGCCGAGGCTACAGCGCGCCAGGGAGAAGCCGATCCACCCGAGTCCGGCGCCGCGGCCGATGTGATGGAAGTCGTGACTGCTGAGAAGTGAAACGTGAGAAGACGCAATCAGTTGTCAGTTCTCACTTGCCGGTAATCGGTTATCGGCTATCGGTGAAAGGATAATTTCGCAGTGCCCTCAACGATCAACATTCAACCGCAACGCTCAATGACACATTCTAAGGCATTATTCACTCTAATATTCGCGACCATCTTTGGCTGTATCACCGCCAGTTTAGCAAGCGCAAACACGATCAGCATCATGCCGAACAAAGATAACACGCTGTACGAGTACGACCCGCTTGTAGGCGACACCAGCAATGCCCTGGGGGACCACTTTTTCGCCGGTGTGACAGCTGAGGGTGAACTGCGCCGGGGCGTGCTTGCCTTCGACATCGCGGGAAGCATGCCGGCGGGCTCAACGATTACCAGCGTGAGCCTGAGCATGAATATGTCCAGGACAATTTCGGATACTCGAACCGTCGAGCTGCACGTGCTGCTCGCCGACTGGGGCGAAGGAACGTCCAACGCAAATGCAAACGAAGGTCAAGGAGCACCGGCCACCCCCAATGACGCCACATGGCGGCACCGGTTCTTCGACACGATTTTTTGGACTACGCAAGGCGGAGATTTTTCTGCCACGGTAAGCGCGAGCCAGGCGGTCGGCGACATCGGACAGTACACGTGGAGCTCGGCACAAATGGTTGCCGATGTGCAATCGTGGGTGAATAACCCTGCCAGCAACTTCGGCTGGCTGGTGTTGGGAGATGAGTCCGCCGTACCGACATCGAAGCGGTTCGATACTCGAGAGAGCGCCAGCCCGCCAGTGCTGACCATCGAATACATCCGCGCAACACCCACACCAAGGCCGCGTCCCACGCCGCCCCCGCGTCCTTAGGTCCGTTCGCGCCACACGATCGGGTAGCGCACGCGTCTCGCGTGCTGGTTTCGGCGTCGCGCCGAAACGATCTTTCTGAACACTTCGCCACTTCGCTGTGGATCTGAGCACACGAGAAAAGTCCGCGATGGCGAGACGCCATCGCCAACACGCGAGACACGTGCGCTACCCTCAGCGTCGGCCAGGCAATTCGCGGTCGCGATCGAGTTCAGTTGCTTGCTGGAAATGTTTTTCTGCCAGCTCGGTCATACCGAGGTCTTGAAGCCGGCGGCCGAGCACCCAGTGATAAAGTGAATCATTGGGAGTGAATTGGTCGGCTTCTCTTTCATGGGCAGTTGCTTCTTCGGATTTGCCTAACAAGCGCTCCGCGCCGGCTAGCTCGTTATTCACCAAAGCCAGACGCGCATTGCGCTGCACCGCGTCAGTCCAAACCGCTACGGCTTCCTCCCTGCGCCCGAGTTGCCAGAGCGATTCGCCTTTCTCCTGGCGCGCGAGAATCAAATCATCTCTTTCCGCCAGCGCTGCATCCAGACTCGCCAGCGCTTGCTGGTGATGTCCAAGACGATTCAGGATCGCGCCGCGATAATAAAGACTCAAGGCTTTGCTCTTCTCTGTTTGATGAGCCGCAGCCCGGCTGAGTAATTGGATGGACTGTTCCGCATCGCCCAGGAGATAATCGAACCAGGCCAGCTTCGGCAGCGCTTCACTGTTCACAAACAGTCCGAGCTTCGAAGCAGTTTGAAAATGTTTTTTGCCCGCGAGAACGTTGTCGCGATCAGCCGGACCCAGCCAACGCGCGGGATTAACCTGCGCTAGGGCAAGCTCGTCGGGCACCTGGATTTTGCCGAACGCGCGGTTGCCGAGGAACTCGTGATAGCGCACCCAGCCGGTGTGCGCGTTCAATCCAATCCACGCGCAGGCGAACGCTGCAAATGCCCAGCCCGCTTTTTGGATTTTGCCTGACGACTTCAAATTGAACCGGTAAAAGGACAATTCCTTTGCCCGAAACAATCGCCACGTCTTGAGTGCGAGAAATGTGGTGACCGCGGCGCAGCCGAGCGCCATCAAGAAGGGGACCAACGCGTAAACGCCGCGAACAGCCAGGAAACTTCCGAAGAACACCACTGCGCCGAGGATTTCTTCAGGCCACGTAACAGAATAACTTTTCCGGATCGCGTTCGGTTTAGGAACCAGGATCGTCGGTTTCCCAAAACCGAAGTAGAGCGCGTTGGTCGGACATACGCTTACGCAATCCATGCACTTCATACAACCGGGATCGACCACCATCCCGTACTGTTTCACTTCGGCATGAACGACGACATTCGAAGTGCATGTGGCAGTGCAATGGCCGCATTGGTTGCACGCGGGTGTGACACGGATTTTTCCAGGCGACAATTTGTCGGCCAGACCAAAAAATCCGCCGTAGGGACAGGCATACGTGCAAAAGCCTTTTTGCCCCAGGAAATAAACTGTCACGAACCCGCAGACGAAAAGGAACGGGATGGCCACCGCGACTGACGGGAATGTCTGCCAAAAATTCGTGGTGACCAGATGATTGGTGAACTTGGGGATAATCGCCGCATGCTCCGGGTTATGAAACAAGCGATACACCGTTGGCCAGACAAACATATACAGCGCGCCGATCAGCGGGACATAAACCAGGAGCCGCGATCGGAACGGCTTTGGATGAAGCCCCATTTTCTTGAGCAGCCAGCCGCAGAAATCTTGCAACGCCAGAATGTGACAGCCCCAGCCGCAAACAAAACGCCCAAAGATCAGCGTCGCTAAAATTGCGAGGCTAAAAAAAATGAAGCCCGCATTGACGAAGCCGCCTTGCAGCGTCTGCATCGTCTCGGAAGGCTCGATTGGCGAAACGGTTTTGCCCACGATTCGCCACTGGACGATGTGCGCGATCATGAACAAGTTCAGCAGAATCAGCGCCGTCGCGCGCCACCGGCTGGTTTTCGATTTGCGAATACCGGTTTTACTGTAGCCGGGGGCGGTGACCCCGGCAGGGGTAAGCGGAGAATTTTTGAAAAACGCGGCTCGCCGGGAGATCGGCCCCGTCGTTTTCAATTCCCGGCTAACGCAACCACTTTTCACTCGATTTCCAGAATTCTACGCCAAAATGCGCCGGACGCTAGTTGTTCATCGTGCCCGGGCGCGGCGATTGGGATACAAATAGCAGCGCCGCATTCCCAAAGAACTGTTACCAAACTTTTCAAAGATTTTCTTTACTTCTAAGGCCTGGTTATGAGAGGATCTCTCCTCAATACCTAGCCAACAACCCAGAGGACCGAATAAAATGTTAAAAATAATACTCACTGCCTTCATGCTCCCTTTGCTCTTGCTTTTCGGCTCGCGCGACGAGGGCTCCCCGAACGCTTCGAGGGCTGCAAACACAAGTCCAAGCAGCCCGGGCGAGAGCGGGACACTTCAGAAGATGATTGTGGCCAGCGGGAGCGCGACCATGGACCTGGATCTGAACAGGATCAATGGAATCAGCTCCACGACAGAAAGGTTGGAGACGGCCCCCTCGCGAAAACTTTCGGAGTTGCATTTTTCTGTTGCGCCTAACTCTTTCTTTCCGGTTCTTGTTTTTAACGATGTGTTACGCGGACCGCAGTCCGGTTCGATGGGGCTGGTGCCGCAAAATAAGGTGATTCTTCCTGCGGCATTGAGTGCGTCGCTCAACAGGCTGGCCATCGAAAAAATTGGCTCGAATGGACCTTTCGCCATGTCGGTGCGTGATGCGATGAGCGGCTTCGTGTTTTTTAATATCGAGGGAAATCTCTACGACTATGATGCCAGTTCGCACTCGTTTAGCATGCATGATGGACGGCTTCTGATCTCAAAGGAGTTTGCCACTGCGCTGGGGCGGCGAGCGGACGCCGGTTTGGTGGTCGGAAAAATCTCTGTGCAAACGGCGATGCAGCCGATCGAGATCACCCAACTGGTGAACGGCAAGCCTAAGTCGGTGGTCGTGCCGCCGTTGAGCCAACGTGGTCCGGGAGCGCCTACCCTGGTGCCCGGGCCCGATATCATCGTTGGGGATCTGCCCGACATGGTGCAAATCGGTAGCGCGGGATCACAGGTCGGCTTGGGGGTGGCGACGACTTCCTGCAACAATGGCGATCAGCCGGTCAACTTTTACGCATTACCAGAGACAGATCATCCGTTTTTTCCGCAGAATCTTTATCGGATGAGCGGCGGCGCAGATAACACCGTGCAGTTCGAACAAATCGGTCAGTCCTGGATTAAACACACGTTCGGCGCAGACGAACTCGACGAGTGCGATCTTGGCTGCAACACAAATAATTGCACTCAGTTCTCACAGCTATGTCCGGGCTGTGCCGATCCGTATCTCGCCGGCGAGAACGGATGGTGGGACCTGCTTGGTTCACGAGCGTGGGCCAACCCTTTTACCGGCGTGTTTCCAGGAGGAAATAATCCCGGGCCGACCAATCACACCGGCCACGCACATGACGACGTATCGCACCGGATTCGCGTTAACGTCGATGATTTGAACACAACACTCAATCCAGGTGCAACCTATTTCGCGGAAGCGCAATACCTGGATCCGCTTGAGTATACGTGGTGTCAGACCCATCCTGGGCAGTGCAACATGTATAACAACGCTTCCTACCATCAATTCCTTGTTAACGGCACAACGAACTTCACATTTTCCCCTGTTGGCCAGACGGTGAGAATGGAACCTGCCATCAAAGCTTGGACAGGGGCGACGGTAAATCAGCTCGAGCCTGATCCGGGAAACGACGGCATCTGGTTTATGGGCTACAAAGTTAGCGGCCCGACTGCCGGCCTTTGGCACTACGAGTACGCTCTTTATAACCAGAACCTGGATCGAGCGATTCAATCTTTCAGTGTGCCTTTGGGAGCTGGAGTTAACATCAGTAACATCGACTTTCACGCGCCGCCTCAGGAACCTGGCTGGGCAAATGACAATATCCCGGGTGGCCAGGGCTATAGCAGCATGCCCTGGGCTGTCACTCAGACGAGTGATTCCATAACCTGGAACAGTGAAACGTTTGCGCAGAATCAGGCCGCAAATGCGATTCGCTTTGGCACATTGTATAACTTCCGCTTTGATGCCGATCAACCTCCGCAACCTGCCAGCGCGACGGTCGGCTTCTTCAAGACAGGATCGCCCATGATGGTTGCAATCCAGGCGCCAATGGGTGGCGGCACGCCAACTCCCACGCCTACAGCCAGCCCGACGCCGACTCCAACCGCGACGGCTACATCTACGCCGACAGCCAGGCCCAGCCCCATAGGCAGGCCTCGCCCAACACCGCCTCCCCGGCCGTAGGCGGAGGCGCCCCTGAAGCAAATCCGGGCCCCGTGTGATTCGTGGTTGAAACTCTTCTCACCTTGCCCGGAGACCAAATTGCGATTAGAAAAAGATGTGAAGGCAACGGGCCCATTAATTCTGATCCTAATCGTGAACACATGCTGCTCCGCCTTGGCCGAAGCGCAATCTCTGAACATGACCGGAAAATGGAACGTCGAAATCGCTTTTGCGGATGGAATCCGGCATTCGTTGCGCGTTGACGCTCAAGGCGGCGGCAAAGGCACTTTGCTGCTGCTGGATCCTAAAGCGAAAGTCTGGGGAGGAGCCAAGCCTTCGGAGGCAACGTGGAGCCGAGGCGAAGGAAACGCGGTGACCTTCTCGGGTCCGATGGAATTCATGCTTGGAAACGTGGGGCGCGATGCGGGAACGTTGCTTTTCAAAGGAAAATTTGAATCACCGGACGTGATCACCGGCGAAGTGGAATTCTCTCCGCTCGTCGGAGATCGACCCTCAAAGCACGGCACGTTCAAAGCGACGCGTGCAGAGTAGCGCGAGCCTCTGGCTTGCGAGGCGATCGGCGCCGTTCCCGCGTCGGTCTCTCCTGGATGGCGGCGGGTTCAGACATTTTTACAGGAGGCAACTTCGAAGGCTTTCGCGAACAGGCGAAGGAAACGAAGATGGAGGGGCGAGCTCCGCGAGCGCCCGCGCGTGCTTAGCGGTCGGGCCACTCCAGCACATTCAATTCGCCTTGGTAAGGCCAGTCCTCAGCGCGACGAACGTATCCGTGACGCACTGGGTTATTGAATTCGTCCGTTTTATCCGCGAATCGAGCCGATGGGATCGGCGACACAGAAGGCAAAGCCGCGACGGGAAGCGGCGAGCGAGCCGGGAGGCAAGCGAGTTTCAAATCGTGTCTCGCCGAAGAGGGAGAGCTATCCCGTGAAATCCGTGCCATCCGTGGTTCGGGTAAAAAAATTTCAAAAAAAGCTTGCCATGCATTTGTGCATTTAATAGACCCGGGGGAACCAAAAAAAATATAAAGAGAACCACGGATGGCGCGAATCGCACGGATAAACAGAAACCTGCAGCTGAGGAAAACAGCCAAAAGATATCGGTGCTATCCGTGAAATCCGTGGTTCCAAAAATGAGAAAAGAGTGTTGACGCGCTTCTGGCGTTTCAGCTAAAAGCGATACTCCACACTTAAATATCCAGCCAATGCACCAACTATCATGAAAAAGAAATCCACTTCACGATCCGCCTTCCTTAATCCGCGTGTCTTAATCGGTCTGTTCATCGTCCTGGCCGGCGTCTGTCTGGCGCTGCTGGGCTTTGGGACACGCTCTGTGCAAGCCCAGCAAAACAAAAAGACTAGGTTCATCGACATTCCCGGTCTTCCTCCTGGCTTTGACTGTTCGACGATTCACGCGAAGGGCATCGACAGGATGGAGAACCTCGGGGCTGGCCTGATCATGATTGCCTGCGGCGAGTCGCCGAGAGGTTCAGCTTCCCGTGGCAGCGCGTTCTCGCGGCTTGTCCAAAAATTGTTGCCGACTCCGCTGGCGTATGGCGCCGCGGACGTTGACCTGATTACTGGCACTGAAACGTTTCCTAGCGTTACCCAGTCTGAGACATACACCACGGCCAACCCCGATAACCCGAACCAGATCGTGGTCAACTACAACGACTCCCGAAGCGCCCCAAGCTGCTACGCCGGCGTATCGTACTCCAGCGACGGCGGCGCCACCTTCACGCGGCTTAACCCGTGTCCGTTGTGTACCGGGCACGGGACGAACTTTGGCGACCCGGTCATGCTCTACAACAAACCGACCAGCACTTTCTTTGCAATTGATATCGCTACGGGCTGCGGCGGTTTTGGCCTCGGCTCCTGGAAGTCCACTGACGGCGGCGTCACCTGGTCGGTTGGCGCTTGCGTTCACAACGGCGGCAATGACGACCGCGAGTCTGGCTACGCAGATAACAACCCATCCTCTCCATTTTTCGGTCGAATGTACGCTTCCTGGAATGACTTCAATGTCGGTAACGCCGCTCTTTCCGTCACCTACTCCAGTGACAATGGAGCTACGTGGCACAGTCCGATAATAGTTAGCAATACCAGTACCTTTATCCGCGATGTCCAGATCACCTCCGACAAGGTTACGGGCGATGTTTACATCGCCGGGATGGACGAAGGCGGGGGTGGCTTTCCACACAACGACGTCAACCATATTTATAAGTCCACGGACGGTGGCAACACATGGACCAACACCTACACCGGCCCCAGCTTTTCGGGACCGGGCGTGACAGCTGTCGGCTACTTCGCCTGCATGTTTCCGGATAACGGCGGCTACTGGCGCCACGAAGGCTGGGGTGAGCCGGCTGCCTTTAACAATGTTGTTCACCTGGTCTATGCCCAGCACGGGACGGGCAGCGATGCCGGCGACGTTTACTACATTCGCTCCACCGACGGCGGTGTGACCTTCAGCGCGCCGTTCAAGTTGAACAGCGATTCCACGACCCGTCCTCAGTGGCAGCCCAACATTTCGGTCAGTGACGCCGGTACCCTCTTGGCGATGTGGTATGACGCGCGCGAGAGCACCACCTGCACTTATGCTAACCCGGGCGTTCCCTGTTACCGGATGTGGGCGCGCAAGTCCAACGACAACGGCATGACGTGGCTGGCTGATGATACGTTGTCGGACGTAGTTAGTCCTCTGCCGGGGCAACCCGACTTCAACGTCCAGCCGACGTATGCGGGCGACTACGACTACGGCACTGCGATCCTCACCAAGCACCTCACTTCATGGGTGGACGGGCGCGTGACCATTAGCAGCCAATCCCAGCAGGATGCCTTTACCGACAGGGAGCTGGTAGGCTTTTCCGTGACCACCACTGACCCGGCTTGCAACAGTGTGATCACCACCCAGCCGGTGGACTTCGTCGTCAACTTGAGCGATGCCGCGGACCCATCCACTGTCCAGCCGACCGATTTCACAGTGAACGGAATCGCAGCGGACTCCGATACGTTATCAAACGGCAACGCCACGATCACCTTCCACTTTAA
>QHQA01000222.1:703-1905 GCA_003219695.1 Verrucomicrobiota bacterium | reverse complement strand
CCGGCATTGTGCCCGGCCCAAAAATGTGCGGCAGCAGCTTCCCGATCACTGGCAAAGCCTGACCTGGATAGGCCAGTTGCCACCGCATCAGCATCATCAAGGAAAAGCCGAAGAGCAGAAAAATCAGCCCGGTGAATCCGTACTGGATGCCGATCACTTTGTGATCGGTGGAGAAAATATATCTTCGCCACCACCCAAGCTCGTGATGCTCATGTTCGGCAGAGTGTGCGCCTGCCGCGCCGGAGCCGTGCGAAGGCGGGTGTGGATCGTGATGTCCCGCTGTTGCGGGAAGAGAAGTAGAAGCGTCCATCTCAGGAGAAAGTTACACGGCTAATATTGAAAGAGAAACGTCCATTGCAAAGCCGAAAAAATAAGGAGCGACTGACAATTGCACTTACTGCGTCTGAACGCGACTCCACCATTTGGACAAACGCGCTTCGGGGATCGCTGGAATGGCGCTGCCTGTTTCGCTATAGTGAGACGTGTCGTTGAACAACGTCAGCCGGGCGCGCATAGCGTCGCGAAAATCGACAATGTTCAGCGCGGCCGGCTTTTGATCGAGGTTGTCGCGATAACGGCGCGGATCGAAACCAAGCAGCGAGCTGAGCAGGAGCCGGATTGTCGCCTTGTGCGAAACGACCAGGATATTTTCACCCGGATGATTGCGAACCAGTTCGATGAGTACTGGCAACGCGCGCGCGGTCACAGCGAGCCCGCTCTCGCCGTCCTTCGGAGCGAATGTGTACGGGTCTTTTCCCCATTCGGCCGCTTCATCCGGAAATTTTTCTTCCACTTCGCGTCGCGTCATCCGTTCCCAATGCCCGTGCGAAATTTCGCGCAAAGCATCGCGCGTTTGGACTTCGAGGTTGTGCGGCGCAGCCAGAATTTTCGCCCTCTCAAGCGCGCGCCCGAGCGGCGACGCGTACACAGAAGCGATTTTCTCGCGGCTTAGCCTTTCAGCCAGACGCTGCGCTTGTTCGCGCCCTTGGTCGGACAACTCCACGTCGGTCGCCCCTGCGAACCGGTCCTCGGCGCTGACGACAGTGGCGCCATGTCGCACCATGAAAACACGCGTTGCTGCCGTCTTCATTTGGTTGACTTGTCATGACGCAAATTTCGCTAAAAGGCAATCTCGTGTCGTTGGTCAAAGATGACCCCGAAAGCGTTCGGGCTTGATGCTACATTTGCCAGGTGGAAAAAGA
>QHQA01000222.1:0-544 GCA_003219695.1 Verrucomicrobiota bacterium | reverse complement strand
GCTGCCCGAATCTGATCGTGTTGCCGACGCGTTTCGATGTTTATCGGCGGGAAGCGGCGATCATTCGCGGAATCCTTTACCAGTTCACGTCAACAATCGAACCGCTCTCGCTCGATGAAGCTTATCTCGATGTCACTGGCCATCCGAGCGCGCCCGGAGCGTTGGCACAGCTGGTCCGCGAGACAATTTTTCGGAAAACGAAGCTCACATCCTCCGCGGGAATTGGTCCGAACAAGCTGATCGCAAAAATCGCCAGCGAAATCAACAAGCCCAACGGCCAATTCGAGGTGAAGCCCGAAGATGTGACCGAATTCATGCAGGATCTGCCGGTGCGCAAAATCTGGGGAATCGGCGAAAAGACCGAGCGAAAACTCGAAGAACTCGGAATCAAAACCTGCGGCGACCTGCAACGGTCCTCGCGCGCGGAGCTGGTCGATCTTTTCGGCAAGTTCGGTCTCGATCTCTACGATCTCTGTCGCGGCGACGATCACCGGCTGGTCGATCCCGATCGGCCTCGCAAATCGCTCAGTACCGAGGAGACCTT
>QHQA01000221.1 GCA_003219695.1 Verrucomicrobiota bacterium | reverse complement strand
GGGAAAATCCCGCTTTTAATTACGGGTTTTTCCGGCCTAATCCGCTTGCCTTCGGGCGGTTGGCTTGGAAAAATGGGGAGCATGGTCCCAAGCCTACAGGCGAGCCCGCCGCAAAACAAACCGAAATTGTTGGATGAAGTTCGCGACGTCATCCGGCGTAAACATTTCAGCATTCGCACCGAACAAACTTACGTCGATTGGGTTCGACGCTTTATTCTCTTTCATAATAAACGGCATCCCCGCGAAATGGCGGAGACGGAAATCACCGCTTTTCTCACTCATCTGGCGCGCGATGGCCGAGTGGCGGCGTCAACTCAGAATCAGGCGCTGAGCGCATTGCTCTTTCTTTACAAAGAAGTTCTCAAACAGGACATCGGGTGGTTGCAAGGGGTCGAACGCGCAAAGCGGCCGTCGCGTTTGCCAGTGGTGCTTACCCGCGATGAGGTGCACAAAATCTTCGCACACATGCACGGCACATATCGGCTCATGGCAGGATTACTTTACGGTAGCGGATTGCGATTGATGGAATGTGTTCGCCTCCGTGTCAAAGACGTCGATTTTGGGTATTTGTGTATAACAGTGTGCGAGGGCAAAGGCGCGAAGGATCGACGCACCATGCTGCCCGTAAATTTGGCAAAGCCGCTTGAGCGTCATTTGCAGAAAGTGAAAGCGCAGCATGAAGAAGATCTGGAAGCAGGGTTTGGCAGCGTCTTTCTGCCGGACGCGATCGCTCGCAAAAATCCAGCCGCGGCAAAGCACTGGATCTGGCAGTATGTATTTCCTTCTTCTCGATTGTGTACTGATCCGCGCTCTTCAGTAGCGGTGAAGCAGCGACACCACATCAATGAAACTGTTTTGCAAGATGTGGGAAGCAGGGTTTGGCAGCGTCTTTCTGCCGGACGCGATCGCTCGCAAAAATCCAGCCGCGGCAAAGCACTGGATCTGGCAGTATGTATTTCCTTCTTCTCGATTGTGTACTGATCCGCGCTCTTCAGTAGCGGTGAAGCAGCGACACCACATCAATGAAACAATGCGAGACGCGTCGCGTGCGCCACCGAAAGCACGAACGATTCGCGATTATGCGCGTACAGGCACACTGGCGGTGCGCTCGAGTTTGCCCCAACTGACCCAGGCGCCTTTGATCGCACGGAGGATGGCTTTCCAGATGCAGTAGCTAAGCATGGGGCGATAGATCAGGCGCATCGGCAGAATGCGCAGGGCCCACACGATCGGCTCGCGTTCGAGCAGGCAGGCGAGCGTGGCGAGGATCACGTCCATCGAGAGGAAGGTGATGATGAAAGGCAGCACCGCGCGCCACGCGCCAAATGGCAAAGAGGCGAGCAGGAACAAATCCACCATTGGCGTGACGGCGACCAGGATGATTTGGAAAAACCAAATGCTCGGCAAACTGAACCAGCCTAGCGCGCGATAGTTCCAGTTGAACACCATGTCGCGATGTTTCCACAGGCACTGCAGCGTGCCATAAGCCCAGCGAAACCGTTGTCGCGCCAGTGTGCGTACGCTCTCGGGCGCTTCTGTCCACGCGATCGCGTCGGGCACATACACGATGCGTTGCCGCTGTCGGTGCAACGAGAGCGTGAGATCGGTATCCTCGGCGAGCGTTTCCAGAGTTAATCCGCCCGCTTGATTGATCGCGTCCTTGCGGACCGCGCTGATCGCGCCCGGCACAACGGTGATGCATTTCCAGCGGTTGTAGGCGCGCCGGTCCAGGTTGAAACCGCAGGTGTACTCGAGCGCCTGGCAACGTGCAATGAACGTGCGCAAGTTCCCGACCTTTGCATGACCTGAAACCGCGCCGACGCCTGCATCGGCAAACGGCTCGAGCAAGTGCGGGAGCGTATCGCGCTGGCATTGCGTATCGGCGTCAATGAAAACAACGATGCCGTGACGCGCGGCAGCCAGACCGCGTTGCAGCGCGCGCGCTTTCCCGTGATTTTCCTGTTGCAACAATCGAACGCGCGACTCGCCCCGCGCGACGCGCTCAATTTCCGCAGCCGTTCGGTCGCGCGATCCGTCGTCCACCACGACGACTTCGATTTCGCCCTTGTAATCTGTTGCAAGCAGCGCGCGCAAAGTCTCCGCGATCACTTTCTCTTCGTTGTAAGCCGCGATCACCACGCTGATCGGCTCGGCAAAATTTGTTTTCGGCCCTGGGCGAAACCGATACGCGAGCCAGACAACTACCAGCGTGCGAACAACCACCAGCGCCGTCGCAACGATCATGAACGCCCAGAGGAATTCCTCGATGCTGTGATAGACGCGAAACCCGGTGCTACTCACAAGGCGGGTGAGCGATTGCGCGTCGCGTTGCACGGGCGGCATCACTGCGTCACGCGTCGTGCCGAGTAGCGTGCTCAAAGGCACGACCGTGTCACCGCGCGTCTGCAGCCAATCCAAAATGCGTGGCAACGCTTCCACTGTCTGCGAGCGATCGCCACCGGCATCGTGCAGCAGAATCACGCTGCCATCGTGCCGTTGTTGTTTCACGCGCCGCAGGA
>QHQA01000056.1 GCA_003219695.1 Verrucomicrobiota bacterium | reverse complement strand
GTGTGCCGACGGAAGTGCCGCCATATTTTTGAACGATCAGACGCATGGTTAAAGGCCGATCGCGCGCCGCACATCGCCTACGGTCGCCGGGACCGATTCTAATTCTTTCATCCGTCCAATCATGACATCAGGGTCTTTCAATCCGTGTCCAGTGACCGTGCAAACAATCCGGCTTTCTTCCGGGATTTTCTGAAATGAATACGCCGCTTCACCTGAATCGCAGCATTTAAAAAGTCCCGCGATTGACGCGGCGCTTGCTGGTTCCACAAAAATTCCTTCCTGCCGCGCCAGCCATGTTTGCGCTGCCAGAATCTCCTCGTCGCTTACCACGTCGATTGCTCCACGCGATTCTGCGATTGCGGCCCGCGCCTGTTTCCAGCTTGCAGGATTTCCGATTCGAATTGCGGATGCGACCGTTTCCAGTTTTTCAATGATGCGGTTGTAAAAAATCGGCGCTGCACCTGCCGCTTGAAATCCAATCATCACTGGCAATTTTGTCGATCTTCCATGCGCACAATACTCTCGGTATCCTGCCCAATACGCAGTGATGTTTCCGGCGTTGCCGACGGGCAGCAAATGAAAATCTGGCGCATCGCGCAGTTCATCTGCAATCTCAAACGCCGCGGTTTTTTGTCCCGCGATCCGGTCCGAGTTGATCGAGTTTACAATGGCCAAATCGCCGGTCTCGCCGAGCTGGCACACGATTCGCAGCGCATCATCGAAATTGCCGTCGATCGCGACGATTTTCGCTCCGTAAACGAAGGCTTGCAGCAGTTTCCCGGTCGCGATTTTTCCCGCGGGCAAAATCACGACGCATGAAATTCCTGCCCGCGTCGCATAAGCGGATGCCGACGCCGAAGTGTTCCCGGTTGACGCGCAGATGACTGCGCTCGCGCCATGCTCCAATGCTTCGGATACAGCCACGGTCATGCCGCGGTCCTTGAACGAGCCTGTGGGATTTACTCCTTCGTTTTTGACGAAGACTTCGCAGCCGCGGCCCACTCGCTTGCTTAATTGCGGGCAATGGATCAGCGGCGTGTTCCCCTCGCCCAGGGAAACGATCCGTGTCGCTGGAGAGACCGGAAGAAATTCGCGGTAACGCTCGATTACTCCTCTGCTCCGCTGCGATTTTGCTGTTGTCGAATCCATCCAGATTTCTTATCCGAGTAAATCCGCGTGATTGTCGATCGATAAGCGCGATGTAAAGTCAACCGTATGCCGGCCCTTGGCAAAAAAGACCAGCTGCGGCTCTTGACCATGATGCTGGAGAGCCGGCATGCGGATTTGCGCGAACAGAATTTGATCCGCCAGGGCAAGGGACACTTCCACGTTTCCGGAATGGGCCACGAGGGACTGGCAGCGGTCTCCATCCAAATGGAGCCCGACGACTATATCGTCTCGTATTATCGGCATCGCGGACTCGAGCTCGGGCGCGGCATGACCACCCGTCAGCTAGGTCTCGAATATTTCGCGAAACGGAACACCGGGAGCGGTGGCCGCCAGATGCCGTCGCATTACAGTAATGCAGACCTGCACATCTGGAGCGTGCCAACGCCGACCGGTTCGCAGCTTCTTCCCGCCTGCGGCATTGCGTGGGGCATTCAGCTAGACGGCAAAAAAAATCTCGTCGTAACCACGGTCGGCGATGCCGCAACTCGCCAGGGAGATTTTTTCGAAGCGATTTGTTTCGCCAGGGAGAAAAAACTTCCGCTGCTCTTTCTCGTCGAAGACAACGCTTACGGCATCAGCATGCCCACGCGCAAGACCAATCCGCTCGCGTTGGACATTCTCGAGCCGGACAACTGGCGTCGGATCGACGGACAAAACGTGCAACAGCTTTACGACGCTACCGCGGAAGCGTTCGACAAGATTCGCGCCGGCGACGGGCCATTCTTCTTCTGGATCAAGATGGAGCGGCTCTCCAGCCACACCAGTTCGGACGATCAAAAACTGTATCGCAGCGAGGAAGAACTGCGGGAGCTCGAAAAATTCGATCCCCTTAAATGTTGGAAGGATCGGCTCATCGAGGAAGGCATCATTAGCGCAGAGGAATTCGCCAAACTCGACAGCGAAATTAAGGAGCGCGTTCGTCGCGAATACAGCGAAGGCGAAAAAGCCGAGGATCCTTCGCCTAACGAGCTTCTCGCTAACGTCACCAAACCGACGCCAAAGATCGAGAAAGAAGTCCTGCCGCCCGGGAAATATCGCATCGGCGATACGGTGAACAAAACCTTGCGAGCCGGTCTGGAGGAGGATGCGCGACGAATTCTCTTCGGTGAAGACATCGAAGATCCTAAGGGAGGCGTGTTCCGTCTCACGCAAAAGCTTTCAACGGAATTTCCAAAACAGGTTTTCAATTCACCTCTTGCTGAATCGACCATTCTCGGGGTCGCCTGTGGTCTGGCTGCATACGGAAAGCGACCTGTGTTCGAACTGCAATTCATCGATTTCATTTATCCAGGATTCAATCAGCTGGTCACCAATATCTCGACTCTGCGCTGGCGGTCGTTTGGCAATTGGAAATGTCCAGCGGTGATTTATGCACCGTATGGCGCGTATCTTCCCGGCGGCAGCTTGTGGCACAGTCAGGCGAATGAGTCTGCGTTCGCGCATTATCCCGGCTTAAACATTGTTATTCCCAGCACGCCCGCGGACGCGGCGGGGTTGCTCTGGACCGCAATGCACTGCGAGGACCCGGTGATCTTCTTAATTCCAAAACATTTACTTTGGGCCGAACACGAATATGCGGAGCCAATCCAGGCTGTTCCACTTGGTCGTGCGCGCCAATGCGCGAGCGGCTCCGACGTGACGGTGATCGCCTGGGGAAACACGATCGAGAAATCTCTCGAAGCGATTGCGAAGATCGACAAAGAAATAAGCGTCGAGTTGATTGATTTGCGTTCGATCGTTCCGTGGGACAAGCGCACGATCGAAGAATCAGTGCGCAAAACTCGCCGCTTGGTTGTCGTACAAGAGGACACCGAGAACTGCAGCGTGGGGCAAATGATTATTTTTCACATCACAAGCACGCCCGAGCTCTGGAATGAAATGATCAGCCCGCCGACTCTCGTTAGCAAAGCCAACGTCGTGATTGGTTACAACCCGATCTACGAATATGCCGCGCTGCCGGATGTAGAGCGCATTATCGCTGCGATCAGGCGTTCGGTTACAACGAAACGCGAACGCGCAGTTGTAGCCGCGCGCGTTGACCGCGGTCCTGCCGCGTCGGAACCAGAATTCATCCAGCCGGGGTCAGCGCCCCCGGCTACAGCGGAGACCGGCAAACGCCGCGTGCAAAGCATCACTGTGCCGGTAATGGGCGAAGGAATTCGCAATGCGAAAGTTGTTTCGCTTTTGAAAAAGCCGGGCGATCCCATCGCGCTGGACGATGAACTTTGCGAAGTCGAAACCGACAAAGCCGTCTATCCCATTCAATCATCGTTCGAGGGAGTGATGGGCGAATGGAAAACGAAAGTCGGCGATACTGTCGAGATTGGTCAGGAATTGGGCACGATTCTCACGAGCGAGCCGGCATTTGCTGGGCGGTTTCAAGCGGCCGCTGAGACCTCGCCAGTTGTAGTCCCGACTCGTCGAGATGATCGCGGTCGCGCAGTGACTGAGCGCGAAGTCACACGACCGAGGCCACCGACCTCGGCTATGGCGGTCGAACCGGCGCTATCGCCTACGATCACGCGCAAGCTCAGCCGCGTGATTCCTGCCAACCTGCAAATCGACGCACGCTGGGACGCGATTCGGGAAGCCCGAGAGGTCGCGAAAACGAAAGACCCGAAGCATGCTCCCTCCCCTTCCGTCATGATTGCGTGGTCGGTTGTGCGCGCCATGGAAAAACATGCGCCATTCCGCCGACTCATTCTCGAAGACGATCAGATCGTCCAGAATGACGATTTCGATCTCGGCGTTGCCGTCGCGCTGGAGAGTGATCGCTTGGCGACTGCGGTAATCACGAATGCAAATAAAAAAAGCTGGCCTGAGTTCGTAAAGACTTACAACGAAACAGTGGTTGCCACTCGCGGCGGTCGCGTTGACGCCATGAATGCACCGGTCGTGATTACAAGTCTCGGCGCGTTCGGAGTCAAGGCGGGCGCACCGATTGTTGTGCCGCCGTCAGTTGCCACGCTTTTCGTCGGCACTGCCCACCGCGAATTAATTCCCAACAAGAACAGAAATGAAAGCGCAAAGGTAATTACGCTTTCGCTCACATTCGATCACCGGGTCGTAAACGGCGCTGGCGCCGCAGCTTTCGCCAACGAAGTCAAAAGCCAGATTGAGGGATTCAAAATCCCGAGGCAAAGAAACGCTCTGCTTCGTGGTAAGTAGCTCCAGTTACGGCCGCCTTCACTTTCGTCGCTTCCGACCGTCAACGGGCATAGCACGCTCGATCAGCAGTGCGCTAACATGATTCGGAGCTTCTTTGGGGTCATGCAGACAAAGGGGACAAAATTCGATGTCGATCTCACTGTGAAAGAAGCGCGGCCGAAGGAATTCGACGCGCTGATGATTCCCCGTGGACTAGTGAATCCGGACGAGCTGCGCCGAACTCCGGAGGCGTTGGAACTTGTTAGACATTTCTTCTTCGTGGGCGAACATCAAGACCGACGTGAAGAACGCCGGCGGCAAATGGGTGAACGAAGAAGTCGTGGTCGATAACAGACTGGTGATAAGCCGCAAGCCGGACGACAGCCCCGCGCTCAACAAAAAATGATCGAAGGATTCTGCGAAGGAAAGCATGAAGCGATGGCTCAAACGGCAGGCGCAGGTCTGGAAACGTAATCTAGGATTCCGAACTTGAGCGCAGATCGACGGGTCGATGTCCTCATTGTCGGAGCAGGGCCCGTCGGCCTGACGTTAGCGAATGATCTTGTTGCCCGTGGTGTTTCGTGCCGCATTATCGATCAATTGGCTGAACCAACGCGGCGTTCACGCGCCCACGCTCTCCAATCTCGAACACTGGAAGCACTTGACACAATCGGTCTCGCCAAATCGATCATCGCGGCGGCGCAGAACCCGCAGCCGCCGTTTCTCATTCTTGCGGGTCAGAGAACGATCGCACGAATCGATTTCTCAAGCTTCCTTCACGTCCCGTATCCATATTTGATTATAATCTGGCAACAGCGAATCGAGCGGGTGTTGGAAAGCGAGCTCGCCGGTCGTGGCCTTCAAGTCGCGCGCGGGACTCGTCTGGTGTCATTTGAGATGAATGCCGACGGCGTCATCGCACAAGTTGATCGCGGCGGAAAGCGGGACGCGATTCGTGCAAGCTGGATCGTTGGTTGTGATGGCGGGCACAGCACCGTTCGGCACGTTCTCGGTTTGCAGATGCAGGGCACCACGATGCCGGGTTGCTTCTGGTTAGGCGAGTTCGACATCAGTTGGAAACGATCGCGAGATACACTGTACGAGTGGTGGCACAGAGATGGGATCGCCACGGCGGACTACATCGACTTTACCGGTAAATGGCATGTGGCTATCGAATGCCGTAGAGATTCCGACGGCGCACCTGACCTTGCGAAGATGTGTGCATTATTTCGCAAGCGCACCGCTAACTACGAGGCCACACTCAGCAATCCGGACTGGACCGACACATTGAAGGTCAATCAGCGCATGCCGGAACATTTCATTGTTGGTCGTGCCATTCTCGCTGGCGATGCAGCTCATGTGCACAGCGCAGCTGGCGGCCAGGGTACGACGTTGTTACACAGCTACGAAGCCGAACGATTGCCGAATGCCCGTAGCGTTCTTCGCAGAACGCAGACGTTTCACCACATCGAGGTTCCCCACGGCTTAATCAGCCGATGGATTGGCGGGGAAATATTCAAAGCGATCCAGTCGATTCGGTCGTTCGGTGATGCTGCACTGGCGCGGCTCGGAATGCTGAACGTTAATTACGAAGATAGCCCGCTTTCGCTACATGATTCTCGACAGGCAACCACGCATACACGTGCTGGTTGGCATCTCCCTGATGCGCCGTGCAAAAGAGATGGTCGAGCGGAGACACTCTTTGAAATCTTGCGCGGGCCAACAGCAACTCTGTTATTCTTCGCAGGCATGAACCCCACTGCGAGGACCCTGGCTTCTTTCGAAGCCATCGAGCAAAAGCTGGCATCTTTGAATTCTCAAATTCACGTCCATTACGTTTTTACATCGGAGGTCGACGCGAATGAAGCGGCGTTGAATGGACGCAATCCTATTATTGACGGCGGCCAACATTTGCAGACGGCGCTCGGCTTGAGCGAACCAGAAATTATTTTCGTCCGGCCGGATGGATACATCGGCTTGCGCACTCAGCGTCTCGATAGTCACTCAGTTTGCGAGTATCTAAGCCGAATTTACCGAACGTAATTGGCGTTTTGCGGAAACGCCATAAACTGTTTGCGCCCTTTCCATGACCACCGCGAACAAGATCACCGTCGTCCGGATCTTGATGATTCCGGCTTTCGTCGCGATGGCCATTTATTACGGGCAAAGCATTCAGCGTGGTGCGCCGCTCGAATGGATGCGCTTTACCGCGATTGCCATTTTTCTGATCGCTGCCGTCAGCGATGGCCTGGATGGCTACATCGCACGCCGCTACAACCAAAAGAGCTCGTTGGGAGTTATTCTCGATCCCATCGCAGACAAGGGACTACTTTTGAGCGGTATTATTACGCTGAGCATTAGCAATTGGAGCGACATCGATTCCGACTACGGTAGATTTCCAATCTGGTTTCCCGTTCTTGTGATCTCGCGCGACGCTATTCTTTTCGTCGGCGCAGCCGTCTTATATTTGCTTATTGGAAAAGTGCACGTGAAACCAAAGTGGACAGGAAAAGTGGCAACCGTTCTGCAGATGGTCGCTATCGGCTGGGTCATGCTGCAGCTTCGGCTGTTTCCGCTGCTCTATGTCGTGATCGCGGCTGGCTTCTTCACTTTAATTTCCGGAATCGTTTACGTAGCCGATGGCGTCCGGCAATTGCAGGCTGCAGGCCACGCGCACCCAACGAAATCCTAAATGCGGTCCCTTGGGTGAATCAGACGAACGCACCGCCCAATGTCGCAATTGTCGGCCGGCCAAACGTCGGCAAGTCTGCGTTATTTAATCGCCTGATTGGCCGCAAGATTGCCATCGTTCATGGTCAGCCCGGAATTACGCGGGACCGGATTTCGGCGATTTGCACTCGCGGTCCGCGCCTGTTCGCACTGTGGGACACCGGCGGGATTTTCGGCGTGGGCGAGCGTGAACTGAACGTGCAAGTGCGCCGTGCCGCGGGGGATGCGCTGCACGAAAGCGATCTTCTGCTTTTCGTTGTCGATGCAAAAGAAGGCTTGTCGCCGATGGATGAAGAGCTGGCGCGCATGCTGCGAAAATCGCAAAAACCGGTTGTGCTGGTGATTAACAAGATCGATAACGAGAAGCACGAGCCGCTGGCTGCCGAGTTCGATTCGTTAGGCTTTGGGTCGAGTTTTTCGATCAGCGCAGAACACGATCGCGGCGTATCGGACTTGTTAGGCACAATCGAACGGCTTCTGCCCCCGACTTCTAACAAGTCACTATTCACCAGTCACGATTCACTTGCAGTGGCCATCGTCGGCCGCCCAAACGTCGGGAAATCGTCCCTCATCAATTCCATCATGCGCGGCGAGCGCGCAATTGTGAGCGAATTGCCCGGAACCACGCGCGACGCCATTGACATTCTTTACCAGCGCGATGGCCAAAAATTCATCTTCATCGACACCGCAGGAATTCGCCGCCGGGGAAAACGCTCGAGTTCGGTCGAGGTTTTCAGCGTCATGCGGGCGGAGCGAAGCATTCGCCGCGCTGACCTCTGCGTTCTGATTGTCGATCTCACGGCAGGCGTAACGGCGCAAGACAAACGAATCGCCGGATTGATCCAGAAGGAGCACAGAGCCGCGATCATTGTTTTGAACAAATGGGATTTGCTCAGACCGAGACAGAGACAGAAGCAGACGATCTCGCAGCTTGTCGATGAAACGCGGACGAGATTGTTCTTTCTGGAATATGCGCCGGTATTAGTTGCCTCTGCGCTCACCGGAGAAAACATCGATAAGCTATTTGGGTTGATCGAAAAAATCCGGCGCGCAGCGCGGCGGCGTATCGGCACCGGGATGCTCAACCGATTGCTGCGCCAGGCGTTTGAAATTAATCCGCCGCCAATGATAAAAGGCCGTCGGCTCAAACTCTTTTACGCCACGCATCCAAGGAGCGGCGGTCTCACGTCCGCCGAAGGAACGCTCGAGAAATCGCGGCTCCTTCCAAAGCGGCGCCGCGAGCTTTCACCTCCGGAATTTGTGCTCTTCGTTAACGACCCTCGGTTGTTGAATGAAACATACCGTCGTTATCTCGAATCTCGCATTCGCAAAACCGAACCGTATCCCGGTTTGCCGATCATTTTAACGCTCCGTCCCCGCACCGGGAACAAGGTGCGAGCCGCGCGCAGCTCGCAGCGGCGGAGGAAATAGGCGCCGGAGAACGAAGCAGCCCTGCGTTTGATCGAACATTCTCGCTGCGGTACGTGTCTGACCAGACCATATGAAATCGACGCAGGAAATTACGCAGGACGTGCGCGAGCTCGGCCAATGGATCCCGGCGCTCCGCCAGCAGATTGCTCATGTCGTGGTGGGCCAGAAATATTTGGTGGACCGCCTTCTTCTGGGTCTGCTGGCCAATGGTCATCTCCTGCTCGAAGGCGTTCCCGGACTGGCAAAAACGCTCACGGTGAAAACGCTGGCCGCATGCATTCAAACCGGGTTTCAAAGGTTGCAATTCACACCCGATCTTTTACCGGCGGACTTGATTGGGACACTCATTTACAATCCGCGCACCGGCGAATTTACGACCAAACTTGGCCCGATTTTTTCAAACCTGATTCTGGCTGATGAAATCAATCGCGCGCCGGCCAAAGTTCAGAGCGCGTTGCTGGAGGCGATGCAAGAGCGGCAGGTCACGATCGGTGAAAAGACGTATCCTCTTTCCGATCCGTTCCTGGTTCTGGCGACCCAAAACCCGATCGAGCAGGAAGGCACATACCAACTCCCCGAGGCGCAACTCGACCGGTTCATGTTCAAATTGAACATCGGCTACCCGCAGAAAAGCGAGGAGCGAACCATTCTGGATTTGATGGCAACTTCCGCGCCCGATTTGCGAGTGGCTCCGGTGATTGAGCCAAAACAAATCATCGCAGCGCGCGACGTGGTAAACGAGATATACATCGACGACCGGGTGAAAGATTACATCGTGGATGTGGTCTGGGCGACCCGGGAGCCTGCGTCATACAATCTGCGACTGGAAGGTCTCATCCGTTACGGCGCATCGCCCCGCGCCACCATTTATCTTGCTCTCGGCGCGCGGGCGCACGCGTTCCTGAATGGACGCGGTTACGTGACTCCTCAGGACGTGAAAAGCATCGGCCCCGACGTGTTGCGGCATCGGATCATCGTCAGTTACGAAGCCGAGGCGGAAGCGGTCACCAGCGAGACCATCATCGAGCGGATTTTTGCCGGATTGCCTGTGCCGTGATTTTCGAGAGTGATCAGTGATCGGTGAACAGTGATCAGAAATGGAACCCGCGAGATCGTTTCGGGATCTAAAGGTATATCAGGCCGCGCGCGAGGCAGCGCGACTGGTGTTTGATTACTCAAAGGGCTTCCCCCATGAAGAACGGTATTCGCTTACAGACCAGATTCGAAGAAGTTCGCCCGCGGTGAAGGCGATGATAGCGGAAGCATGGGCACGCCGCCGCTACAAGGCCGCGTTCGTGAACAAGATCGACGAAGCTCTGGGAGAGGCATATGAAACGCAATCTTGGTTGGATGATACTGTGGATGGCGCATATCTATCCAAAGATCAGTTTAACGAGCTTGACAGACGCTACGACGGTATTGGCGGCATGCTTTCAAGGATGATCGATCGAGTCGACGATTTTTGTAAACACTCTCCGGGAACAGATTATCGATCGATCACGCGCGAGGAAGGCGAATTTGGGATCACTGATCACTGATCACCGATCACACGTGGACACAACCGAAATCCTAAAAAAGATCAGAACGCTCGAAATCAAAACACGCGGCCTGGTCGAAACAGCCTTCGCGGGCGATTACCACAGCGTTTTCAAAGGACGCGGGATGAATTTTGAAGATGTGCGGGAATATCAACCGGGCGATGAAATTCGCGCAATCGATTGGAATGTCACGGCGCGGATGGGCAACGCGTTCGTGAAAAAGTTCACAGAGGAGCGCGAGCTAACCGTGATGCTAGTCGTGGATGTCAGCGCTTCAGGAAATTTCGGGAGCACCACGCAATCGAAACGCGAGCTTGCTGCGGAGGTCGCCTGCCTGCTCGCCTTCAGCGCCATTCGCAACAACGACAAGGTAGGCCTGCTGCTCTTCACGGATCGCGTTGAGCTTTTTATTCCGCCAAAGAAAGGACGCTCGCACACGCTGCGTCTGATTCGCGAGATTTTGTTTTTCCAACCGCAGGGACGCAGCACCGAACCGGCGCTGGCCCTTGATTACCTAAACAAAATCGTCACGCGGCGCGCAGTCGTGTTTTTCATTTCGGATTTTCAGGCGCCCGATTTCTCTCGGTCGCTGGCGATAAGTGGGCGGCGACACGATTTCGTAGCCATCCATATTCACGACGAACGAGAAAAGGCATTGCCAAACATCGGCATCATTACATTGGAGGACGCCGAGACTGGGGAACAGATCGAGGTCAACACAGCTGATCGCAGAACGCGGACTCTCTTTACAGATCTTGTCCACGGGCACGACATAGAACTTTCGCATACGCTCCGGCGAAATAATATTGACGCGATCGCGCTCCAAACCGGACGGGATTATCTGCCGGCTCTCCGCTCGTTTTTCAAACAACGCGAACGCCGGCTCGGTGTTCGATGAATTGGATGGTTAGAGAGTTAAACTGTTGAAGCTTTGAAGCGTGAACATGTCGATTTTGATCGCCGAAGAATTCCACGACATTGCGCAGCCGGTGGATTACTCACTCATTCCGCCATGGCTGGTTTTTGTGGTTGCATTTGTCGCGCTCTCACTCGTCGGACTGGTGGTGTGGTTGTTCGCGCGCAGGCGCAAACCGCCGTTACCGCCAAAATTGCCGCGCGAAATTGCGTTCGAAGAACTCGAGCAAATTCGCCGCGAAATTTCAAAGATGAGTCCGTATCGGTTCAGCATCCGTGTCTCAGACATTTTGCGGAGATACGTCACACAGCAGTATGGCTTGCCGGCAATACGACAAACTTCCATAGAGTTTTTAACTGCTGCGACAAAGGCGTCGCCGTTCTCCACTGAGGAGAAATTGTTGCTCGAAGATTTTTTAAACCGCTGCGACTTGATTAAGTTCGCACGATACGAAGCGACCACCTCTGACAGCGAGTTGCTACTGGAAGAAGCGATTCGCTTCGTGCAAGGAGGTCAACTTGCAACTGTTTGATTCGTGTCCAGTCTCTTTCTGTCATTCCGACCGAAGTGGAGGAATCTCTGGCCGTTATCCGCTTCGTGTTGGACGTCCTGAAAATCCCGAGATGTCTCGACTTCGCTCGACATGACAAATCTATTTGATTTCTGGCCGGCAAACAGCGCGCTGACGTTTGCGCGCCCGTGGCTGCTGCTGTTGCTGCTGGCGATCCCTTTACTGGCGTATTTACGGGGGAAACGCGGCCCGGCTGCCGCACTGACGTATTCATCCACTGCGAGCCTGAGAGCGATTGGAAAACACAGCGCCGCGCGCGCAGGTAAAATTCTCCGGACACTGCTGCTGCTTTCGCTTGCAGCCTTCGTCGTTGCACTCGCTCGGCCGCAGCTCGGCAAGAGCCTTACCCAAATCGAAGCCAGCGGAATCGACATCATGCTGGTGCTGGATGTCTCCGGTTCGATGCTGACGAAAGATTTTACCATCGGGGGACAGGAAGCGACGCGAGTGGATGCGATCCGTGAAGTGACTCGCAAATTCATCGAAAGCCGGCCGAACGATCGGATTGGCATCATAGCATTCGCAGGCCGGCCATACGTGGTAAGCCCGATGACACTGGATCATGACTGGCTGTTGCAAAATCTGGATCGCGTGCGCATAGGCCTCGTCGAAGACGGCACCGCGATTGGATCGGCAATGGCAGCGTCCGCCAGCCGGCTGAACGATAAACATTCAAAGAGCCGGGTTCTCGTGCTGTTGACCGACGGAGAAAATAATGCCGGAAAAATTCCGCCAAACACTGCCGCCGAGGCAGTGAAAGCGTTAAAGATTCATTTTTATGCCATTGGAGCTGGCATCAACGGAATTGCACCAGCGCCCATCTTCACCAATCGCGGTCCCTTGACCGATGCGCTGGGTAACATTCTCTACGAGAACCAGCGCGTAGAGTTTAACGAGACCGGTCTGAAAGAAGTTGCGAAAATCGCGGACGGGAAATTTTTCCGAGCGACTGACACAAAATCTCTCGAACAAATTTATGAGGACATAGACAAGCTGGAAAAATCTACGGTCAGCGTAAAGAAATATCAGCAATACCGCGATCTGTTTCCTTTGTGCCTGATGAGCGGCTGCGGCTTGCTGCTGGCGCAAATGCTTTTATCTCAAACCATCTGGAAGAAATTACCATGAGAAAAGGGTTAAAGCGTTGAAGCGTTGAAGCGTTCACCCTGTCATGTTGAGCGAAGCGAAACATCTCTGATCAGCATGTTCGAGCACTGCTGGAAATATAATCAGAGATTCTTCGCTCCGCTCAGAATGACAATCACGCTCACGCCCTTTTTAACCGTTCAACGCTTCAACCCTTCAACGTCTTAACGAACGCATGACTTTCGGTGTACCAGAATGGCTTTGGGGATTGTTGCTCATCCCGCTGTTGATTGCGCTCTTTGTTCGCGCCGAGCGCAGCGGCTTGAAGCGATTGCAGCAATTCGTTTCAGCGCGTTTGCTGCTGCAGCTCGCCGGCACTGTGAATCGGCCGCGGCGCATCATAAAGTTTGCGCTTCAGTTACTCGGGCTTTCCCTGGCCATTGTCAGTCTCGCGCAACCGCGCTGGGGCTATACGTTCCAGGACGTAAAGCGCAAAGGGCTCGATCTGCTGATCGCAGTGGACACATCGCGCAGCATGCTTTCCAATGACATCCAGCCAAACCGGCTGGAGCGCGTCAAGCTGGCGGTCCAGGATTTGATCAATGAATTGCAAGGCGACCGCGTTGGCCTGATTGCTTTTGCGGGCCGCGCTTTTTTGCAGGCGCCACTTACGATTGATTACGATGCTGTCGTTGAGGCGCTGAATGATCTGGACACGAAGACGATTCCCGAAGGCGGGACCAACATCTCCAGCGCCATAGCGCTTGCCACGCAGAGCTTTGGCAAAAGCGCCACTGGGAACCGGGCGCTCGTCATCTTCACCGATGGCGGCGATCCCGAGCAAAGCGGCGACGCTGTAAAAACGGTAAAACAAGCGGCTGACGCGGGTGTACGAATTTTCACAGTCGGCGTCGGAACACCGCAGGGTTCGCTGATTCCCATTACCGGCGAAGATGGCCAGACTGCGTTTGTAAAGGATTCGGCGGGCGAGGTCGTCAAATCGAAGCTGGATGACAAACCCTTGCGCGAAATCGCGCAAGCCACTGGCGGATTTTATGTACATTTGGAAAATGGGCCGCGCACGATGCAACAAGTTCAAAGTGAAGGATTGACCAAAATGCAGGCAGCCGAAATGGATGTGCGTTTGTCGCGCCAGGCAATCGAACGTTACGAGTGGCCCTTGAGCGCAGCGTTGATTGCTCTCGCGTTATCGATCCTGCTTCCCGAGCGCAAATCCGCCACCGGATGGATTCGCCGTGGCGAACGCGTGCGCGAACGAGCTTACGTAATCTCGCCCGCCAAAGCTGCTGGCGCGGCAGCAGGTCTGCTGATCTTGCTCGCTTCATTTGCGTTTGGCTCGGCTCCCGGCATGGATGCATATCGAGACGGGAAATTCGAAGACGCCTACAGCGAGTTTCAGGAGACGCTAAAATCGCATCCAGAATCACGCGCCGAGGACAAGCTCCAGTTCGATTCGGGAGCGGCCGCTTACAAATTGAAAGATTACAGCAAAGCGCTGGAATCGTTCAGCCAGGCACTGCTCACGCGGGATACGGCTTTGCAGAGCAAGGGCCATTACAATCTTGGCAACACGCTTTATCAGCGCGGCGAAGCCGAGAAAAGCGACAAGAAAAAGCTCAGCGATTGGGAAAACGCACTCGATCATTATGAGCAAACGCTCAAACTCGATCCACAAAACAAGGAAGCCAAAGACAACTACGATTACGTCAAAAAGAAGATCGAGGAGTTAAAGAACAAGAAATCGCAACAGCCCTCCCCTTCCCCATCCCCGCCACAACAGAACAAGCAGAACCAACAGAACAAACAAAATCAGCAACAGCAGCAGCAAAAACAACCGCAGCAGAATCAACAGCAAGAGCAAAACCAACAACAGCAGAGTCAGGGCCAGCAAGAGAAAAAGGATCAGCAGCAGCAATCACAGGATCAACAATCGCAAAACCAATCGGACAACGACAAAGAGCAAAAAGAACAAAAGCAAAACGAGCAGGCGCAGGCGAAGAACGAGCCGCAAAAGAAACAGCAGCAACAACCCGGCGAGAGCCCTTCTCCCTCGCCAGGCGCGGAAAAGCAGCAGGCGAACCAGCCTTCGTCGTCGCCTGGGGAACGGCAAGCGGAAGAATCACCAAGCCCCGGGGAAGGAGAAAATGAGATGCCCTCGCCATCGCCAGGAGAAGGCGAAGAAGAAAACCCGTCCCCTACTCCTGCGGAATCGCCGCAAAAGAAGTTTGCCGGCGACGTGAAGGGCGCGGGAGAACAGAAACCGCAAAATCCGCCGGACAAAAACGCGCAGGCTGCCGAGGCCGAACCGGAAAAAGAGGGCCAGATGAGCGAACGCCAGGCGCTGGCGCTCCTCGAATCGATGAAAGACGAGGAGGCGCGAGTTCAACTTGATGAACGCAGAGTAACCCGCCATGTCTATAAGGACTGGTGACGGCGAAGGGTTGATGGTTGATAGTTGATGGAGATGTCGATGCGCTATCCACATTGTGGCGAAACCGTATCCGCTGTAGCGCAGACTTCTAAGTCTGCCGTGTCGCAGGTTTCCAAACCTGCGTGCCGCGCGGAGGCAGACCAAGTGCCGATTTGGAAATCGGCGATACGGCAGGTTTGGAAACCTGCGCTACGAACCATCGCGGTTTTTATCACGATTGCGGCGGCGCAATTTGCGCGCGCTGATTCACCCAGCATCACAGCGGTGTTAAACAATTCCGAAACCGTATTGGGGCAGCCGGTGCAGTTGGAAATTCAAATCACCGGAGCGCCTGATGCGGAGGCGACCGAGGAGATCCTGGCCGACGGGCTCGAAATTCATCGAACGGGCAGTTCCCAGCGCATCGAGATGAGAAATCTGAAGCTTACCTCGAGCGTGATCTATGATTACACGATCCTGCCGCTCAGGGCCGGCCGATTCACGATCCCGCCGCAAACAATTCGTGCTGGCGGCAAGTTGCTACAAACACCGCAACTGACATTAAACGTCGCGGATTTGCCTGGGCGTTCGTCGGGCGGGCAGCCGAGTCGCGGCGCGCAGAGCCAGCCGGCTAGCGCCAGCGAACTGGTTTTTGCCGAATTGATTGTGCCAAAGAAGGTCGCCTATGTGGGCGAGATCGTCCCCGTTCAGATCCGGATGGGATTTGATGCGCGTGTTCACCCAAGACTTGTGGAGCCGCCCGAAATCACCGGCCAGGGGTTTACTGCGCAGAAGTTGCAGCAGTCGGGAGAAAATTTGGAAACGATCAACGGCAGACCTTATGACGTGGTGACCTTTAAGAGCGCGATCGCTGCGGCCCGTGCAGGAAAATTTGAAATCGGCCCGGCCAAAGCGAAGGCCCAGGTGGTCGTGCCGCGGACGCGAAGCGCGCCACGCTCTCGTGCGCGATCACCCTTCGACTTGTTCGATTTGGATGACCCATTCTCTGACCCGTTCTTTAGCAATCCGTTTTCTCAACTTGCCGAGCGACGCGAAGTAGAAGTCAAGAGCGAACCTGTGGCGCTCGAAGTAAAACCGTTGCCGCCAAATGCGCCGCCGAGTTTCTCAGGCGCGATTGGGAATTTTACAATGGCAACGGATGCGAAGCCCAAGAGCGTCCAAGTGGGCGATCCCATTACGGTCACGACGACGATTTCGGGGCGCGGCAACTTCGATCGCGTCAATGCCCCAGAGACCGAGAACGAGCGCGGCTGGCACAAATATCCTCCGTCTTCGAAGTTCAAACAGGACGACGAGGTCGGGATCAGCGGGACGAAGACCTTCGAGACGGTGCTTGCGCCTAACGAGAGAAAGCAAAGCCTGCCGACACTTGCATTTTCTTATTTCGATCCCGTCAAAGAACAATACGTGACGCTGCGAAGCGAGCCGATTGCGATCACTGTGCAGGGTGGGCCGGCTACAGCGAATGTGGCGACAAGTCAACCGGGGTCATCGCCCCCGGCTACAGCGGCCAAACCAAACTCGCCCGCCCCGGTTACAACCAAGCCGCAGGATATTCTTTATCAGCTGACAGAGCGACCTCGTGCAGTGGAATCCTTTGAGCCGGTTTACACACAGCGCGTCTTCTGGGCAGCGCAGTTGATTCCATTGCTCGCCCTGATTGGGTTCGCTGGCTGGAAAATTCGACGAGCGAAAATCGACAATCGCGAGGCGTGGCGCATTGCTGCGCTCCAGCATGAAGCAGCTGAGCTGATGCACAAGTTGCGCCGTAACGACGCCTCGCCGCGAGAATATTATGCCGAAGCTTCCAGAGCTGTTCGGGTAAAAACCGCGCTGGCGTCGGGCGGCCGCGAGATCGATCCAAACATGGTGGACGCGGAGACGGCGGCGGACGCTTTCAAACTGAACGGCGACTCGCGCGACCGGCTGCGCCGGTTGTTTGAGCAAAGCGATGAGTGGCAATATAGCGGAGCGCACAACGGCCCGGGAAGAATCTCGCGGGAAAACCGTCGCGAGGTGCTGGAGTTGATTGAAAATTTGCGAGCGTGAGTACGCGACAAGATAGTAGCGCGAGCGTCCCCGCTTGCGAAACCGCCCTCGCACGCAAGCGAGGACGCTCGCGCTACATTGTAGTCGCCTGCTGCACGATGATTTGTGTGGTCGCAGCTCCATCGGCGCTGGCCCAGACAGACGCTCAATTCGCAAAGGCAAACCAGGAGTACGCGCAGGGCGATTTCAAGGAATCGATCTCCAGTTACGAATCGCTAATTCGGGGCGGCCCATGGAACGCAAATTTGTTTTACGACCTGGGTAACGCTTACTTCCGCACGGGTGATTTTGGACGCGCCATCTTGAACTACGAGCGCGCGCTCGCCTTGGAACCACATCACCCCGAAGCCACAGCCAATTTGCAGATTGCGCGTGACGAAGCGCACGCGCTGGAGTTGCAACCAAGCTGGCCGGAACGTTACTTGCGATTTGCGACCATCAATCAATACAGTTTCACGGCAGCCGTGGCTTTCTGGGTCGGAGTTTCCTGTCTGGTGCTATTGATTTTCGCACGCCGGCGATCAGCCATGGCGGCAGTCCTGCTGTTGGCGATGTTTTCGATCCTCGCCGTGGCGATCTTCTCGATTTGGCAACTAGATCGTGGCGTTAAAGGGCGCGCTCTGGCCATCGTAACGGCTGATAATGTGCAAGCGCGAATCGCCACGGCCGACACTGCAAACAGCGTTCTGGCATTGCCGCCAGGCAGCCAAGTCAAAATTCTCAGCACGCGCGGCGATTGGATCTACGCAGCGCTACCGAGTAATCTGCGCGGCTGGATTCCAGCGAAAAGTGCCGAGCAAGTGCGACTCTAGATTTCTGGGGAGCGCACGCGCCTCGCGTGCAGCGATTGGCGCCTCGCCAATCGCCGGGAATGCTCGGGCGTCACAGAGCCGCATCGCGCCGGGAGGGATTTCGGCGGGGCGCCGAAATCTACACGCGAGGCGCGTGCGCTCCCCAGAGGCTGCGGAATTCGCTCGGGATTTGCGGCACACGGCAATCACCCTTAGAGAAATTGTATGAATCCAGAGATGGAAATCGGCACTGACGAGAAGGCTCTCCGGATCAATCTGGATCCAACCAAGTATGGGACCTTCGCTGAAATCGGGGCCGGCCAGGAAGTAGCACGCCGGTTCTTTCGAGTAGGCGGCGCAGCAGGCACGATCGCCAAAACCATGTCGGCTTACGACATGACATTCAGCGATGCAATCTATGGGCCAGCGGAGCGCTACGTCAGCCGTGCCCGCCTACAGACAATGCTCGACCACGAATATGGTCTTCTCATCGAACGGCTCGATAGAAAATTTGGAGCGGCGAAAACATTTTTCGTTTTCGCCGATACAGTCGCGGCGCGGAGTTTTAAACAGCGTAGCGAATCGCATGGCTGGCTGGGTGTGCGATTTCAACCCGAGCCGCGCGCGCAACCAAGCCAGATTATCATCCACGTTCGATTGCTCGACCAGGCAAACGTCGAGCAACAGGAAGCCCTTGGCGTAATTGGAGTGAATCTTCTCCATGGAGCCTTGTATCACAGCCAGCCGGAAAAAGTGATTTCACCGCTTCAGGAAAATCTCGCTCCGGGGCGAATCGAAGTGGACATGATCAAATTTTCCGGACCGCTCTTTCAAAGCGTCGATAACCGATTGATGAGCTTGCAATTGGTCAGCCAGGGTCTGACGAACGCGGTGATGTTCAAGGCAGACGGCGAGACGATCCAGCCAGCCGAAGTCTTCTACAAAAAGGCGATTCTGGTTGAGCGCGGGAGTTTTCGACCGGTTACCTATGCCACAAACGATATGTTGGACGGCGCCCGCCGTGTGTTTCTTAAGCAATCGGGTTGTTCCGAAGACGATCTCGTCGTGCTGATGGAGATGACGCTCGAACACTTATTCGCAGGAGGACAGCTCGATCACGCCGATTTTCTCGCCCGAGTGGACATCCTCGGCGCGCTCGGCCGAACCGTCTTGATCTCGAAGTTCGGCGAATACTACCGGCTCGCCGGATATCTCTTTCGTTACACAAACAAACCAATCGGCCTTGTCATGGGCGTGCCCAGTTTGATCGAGATTTTCAACGAAAAATATTACGCGAATCTGGAAGGCGGAATTTTGGAAGCGCTTGGCCGGATGTTTAAGGGAGGACTTAAACTCTACGTTTATCCGATGATCGACGAAGCAACCGGGAAAATCATCAGCGCAACGCAAGTGAAGGTCGCGCCCAATCTTCGCTCGTTGTTTCGATACTTGACCGACAATGAATACGTCCAGGAGATCACGGATTATCATCCCGAGTACTTGCGAATTCATCCGCCCGACGTGTTGGCCAAATTGCAGTCTGGCGACAACAGTTGGGAGCGAATGGTTCCGCCAGAGGTGGTCCAGATAATTAAGAAGCGAGAATTTTTTGGCTACCGCAGGCCAATTGCAGCGTAGTTTTATAGATGTCATTCTGAGCGAAGCGAAGAATCTCTGATATGGCTCTGGCAGCGCTGCAACAATAATCAGAGATGTTTCGCTTCGCTCAACATGACAAGCTGCTTACTAGAACAGCCGGGGCAGCCGTCGCGGTCTCGCCACTTCTAAGCACATGAAAATTGCAGTCGCTCAGATCTCGTGTTCGCTCGGTGATCCTGAGGCGAATCTGTCCAAGGTTCGCGACTTCTCTCGCCAAGCCAAAGAGACGGGCGCCGAGCTGATCGTTTTCCCGGAGATGACTGACACCGGCTACTCGATGCCGGTAATTCGGACGCATGCTGCATCGTGGACGAGCGGATTCGTTCCTGGAATCCAAGAGATCGCGACGAAACTTTCCATTGCCATCGTCAGCGGCGTGTCCGAGCGAGACGGATCGTCAATCTACAATTCCCAAGTTCTTGTCGATGCCGCGGGCGAGATTGTTGCGAAGTATCGCAAGACTCATCTCTATGCGGTCGCACCAGTAGAAGAGCAAACGTGCTTTGCTCCAGGCGATGCGTTCGCGAGCTTTGCAATCGGCGACCTGCGCTTTGGCTTCAGCATCTGCTACGATCTCCGTTTCCCAGAAATGTACCGAAAACTTGCGACCGAGCAGAACGTCGCCGCGTTCGTGATTTCTTCCGCGTGGCCATTCCCTCGGGTCGAACATTGGAGTGTCCTTACGCAGGCACGCGCAATCGAAAACCAAGCTTATGTGATTGGGTCGAATCGTGTCGGGAAAGACGATGAGTTGTGGTTTTGCGGCAGCTCCGCCATCATCGACCCGCGCGGGATTGTGATTGCTGCCGCCTCTGCAGATCGCGAAGAACTGATTCACGCCGACTTGTCTCAAGAGCTTGTAGACTCGGTTCGCAAGCGGGTACAGTCGTTAGGCCATCGCCGCGAGGATTTATACGGCTAATCAAGCGCACTGAGCTTGGCAATGCGCTTGATCGAATACCGAGAGCCTCTCCGGCGTGTTTCCATACAACCGAAGACGCTCTCACATGGATCATCTAATTGCGGCGGCGTTTGGTTGATCGACAAATTGATCTACAGAGAGACGGGTTGCATGGATCGTACCCATGTCCTCGAAGACGAGATTTCCATCCGCGTCGAAGAACTTCTGATCATAAGTGCCGTCGAAACTATTGCGGTCGACGCTGACCGTGTTTAGTTCCCTCAACTCGAACCGTACGCTCGTAGGAGCGGGTGGGATACCACCGGGGGTCCATCCCACGTGGAAGAGCTGGGCAGTCCTGATTGCTATCTGTTTCCAAGTCCCCATGCACACCCCATTTAGAAAATTTGGGGTTTCGATTTCCAGTCCGTCACTGTGCCATTGCGTGTAGGTTTCAAACGGCGGACCGAAATCACTGGTATAAAACTCATGCCATAAACCTGCGATTGGCGGGTCTGCTTTCACCGCCGGCGAAAGCGCAATGCAGCCAAGCACCAGCAGGATTGTTCCGAATGTAATGCTTAATTTTTTCATTTTTATTTTTTCCTTTGGTTGATTGTTTCGGCCGTCTTTGGCCCCGAAGGCTTTCGGGGTCAGTTCTGACCGTTCACTGATGTACTGCGCGAGATTCCGCTGGCTGTTACGCGGAAAGTTGGCTTCGCCGCGTTAAAATCGTTGAAGCGTTAAACCGTTGAAGGGTTTAAGGGATGACCTGCCTTCGCCAGTCGCGGGGGCGCGCCAGACGGGTGCGAATAATTGGCGTTCCACCTGGGGACGCGCGTTGAGACAGGCTGGCAAAGAGCGACCCTGCATGTTAGTATCAGGCATGGAAAGGGGTTCGCTGTTGAAGACAATGCGCTCGGCATTGGAAGCCGTTTACGGCCGGCGGCTGCGTGGCGTATTATTGTATGGCTCAGAAGCACACGGCGAATCGCGAACCGACAGCGACATTGACGTGCTCGTGTTACTGGACCGGGTCGCTGATATTGGGGATGAGATCTCGCGCTGTTTGGAAGCGCTCTATCCCGTTGCTTTGAAAGTGGGACGACGCATCAGCGCCAAGCCGGTGGACGCGCAGCAGTACGAATCATTGAATTGCCCGTTGTACCAGCAAGTGCATCGCGAGGGCGTCGCTGGGTGAAGGAGTTTGCTCGCAGCGAATGGCAACGTGCGCAATCAAGACTGCGGTCATGCTCATCGAGAGCGATCCTGAATCGGCCACTTCGCGGGCCTATTATGCAGCGTTCCATGCCTTAACGGCGGTCTTCGCCTTGCGTGGTCAAAGCTTCAACAAATATTCGGCGTTGCGTGGTGCTTTGCACAAGCACTTGATCAAGACGGGCGATTGGCCTGCCGAGTTGGGTAGAGACTATGATTTTCTTATGGATTTACGCGAGATCAGCGACTACGGCGGCGGGGCTCATGTCAGGAAAAAGGATTCCCTCCGCGCTGTGGAAGCGGCGCAACGTAGCATCGCCGCATGTAAGGAAAAGCTTTCCAGTTTTAATTGATTCGCGTCCATTCGCGTAATTTGCGGGCGAACCAGAAAAGTTCGCGAACGCGGGGATGCCTTCGACAGCACGTTCGCCACAGCGAATCCGTCCTATGGCGGACGAGACGCCCGCTCACGGCGGGCAAGCAGTGCGCTACCCTTTCGGCGCGAGTGAGGCGACGATTTTCTCGAAGCGCGGATCGCCGCGGAGAGAGTCCCACTTAGGATCCAGACGCAGCTCGCCGTACGTTGGACCGCACGGGATTTTCGCGACTATCGCGAGTTGCTCGATCGCCAGGTCGCGTTCGCCGGTCCAGGCATAAATCCACGCCAGGTTGGATACAAGCGGCGGAGCATCTAAAGTGTCTTTTGCGATGGGCAAGAGCTCGACCGCCCGCCGCCCTTCACGCAGCGCGTCTTCTTTCCGCCCAAGTGCGGCGTCGATGACGCCCAAACTAGAAGTCAGAGACGCATCATCAGGCCGTGCGCGGACCGCTGCTTCCTTCTCTGTACGCGCGGCATTAAATGCGGCGCTGGCCGTAGGCAGGTCTCCTTTCATACGAGCCACTACGCCTAGCCAAAAGTCACGGCTGAATCCATCGTCAAGAGGATCGTCTTGCGGAAGTACCGTCGCGAAACGACCAGCGGCGACAAAATCACGCTCGAACAGAGCAAGTTGAAAGCGCTCCTGCTTCACGCTTTGATCCTCTGCGGAGGCGGGATCATCGGCCAGAATCTTTTCAAGCACCGCGCGCCAAGGTCGGGTATCGCCTCGTGAATGCATTTCGAGGTCGCCGTAGCGGACTATTCTCAGACCGTAATGCGGCCGGCCATCGTTCGGTTTGAGCGCGATCGCACGATCCAAAGCCTTACCAGTTTGTTCGTAAGCACGCGATCGGAAGTAAGTCCCTACAAGATTCACGACCAAAAAAACGTTTCGTGGGTCCAGTTCACTCGCTCGCTCCAGGTTGTGCACGGCCTCAGACCAGCGACCCTGCCGGCGGTCAATCAATCCGGTCACTTCAAAAACTTGTGGGTTGTTAGGCGAAGTGCGCCGGGCAATGCCAAGTTCGGCGCGGGCGCCGTCGTAATCGAAGTAGCCCCAATAGCGGTGCACAGCCAGAGCAACGTGCGCCTCGCCCGAGTCCGGTTTCAGGCGAAAGGCGGAATCTATTGCCAACTTCGCCAACGCCAAACGGCTGGGCGTATGATCAACTTGCGTGTTGTAAAACGTGTCGTGCGCCCGAGCCAACCAGCAATATGCGAGAAGAAAAGTGGGATCGCGACTGACCGCTTGATCAAGCAAGTCGACCGCTTGGAGAAGAGTCTTCTCATTATTTGTGATCCCTGCCTCCTCGATCAACGGCATAGCGCGGACGTAAAGGTCATAGGCCACAAGATCGTTTGTCGGTCGCTCCTGTATGGCTAGCTTTTCACGAGCTGAAAGCCTGGCTCTAAGTCGATCGACGATTGATTGTGCGACTTCCGTTTCAATTGCGAACACATCATTCAAATCCCGATCGTATTCCTCCGCCCAGATGCCAACATCGCTACGAGCATCCACTAACTGTGCATTTACGTGCAGCTTGCCGCCAGAACGTCGCACCGTCCCTTCCAGCACGTGTGACACACGCAGTGCATTGCCGATTTGGCGCACATCTTGTTTACCGCGATATTGCATCACGCTGCTGCGGCTGATCACTTTCAGGTCGGCGATTTTTGCGAGCTTGGTCAAAATATCGTCCTGCACGCCGTCGGCGAAAAATGCGTTCTCTTTTTCATCGCTCAGATTTTCGAATGGCAGCACCGCGATTCCTGTCGTTGCGGGCTTCTGAATCATATCACTCTTCGAAATGATCCAGCCGGCGGCTGCCGCGAGGGCGATTAAAGACGCGGCCAAAAGCCCAGTTGTAGGATTGCGGCGCACCCATTTTACTCCGCGCATCAATGGCCCGGTACGCCGGGCAAGAATTGGTTCATGCTTTAGCCAGCGTTCAAGGTCTTCGGCAAGCGCGAGCGCCGAAGAATAGCGGCGCTTTGGATCTTTCTCGAGACACTTCAAGCAGATCGTTGACACATCGCGATCGATCTTTGGATTCCACAGGCGCGGTTGTCGCGCCTCAGTGTCAAGAAGTAGCTTGATCGTTTCGTACGTTGTTCCTCCGGCAAAAGGCGGATGGCCGGTCAGCAGTTGATAAAGCACTGCGCCGATTCCATAAACATCTGTAGCGCTACTTACGGCGTCGTTATTTCCCACGGCTTGTTCAGGCGCCATGTAACTGGGGGTCCCTAACAGTTCGAGAGTGCGCGTGACCGTGCTTTCCGTTTCGACCAGGCGCGCCAAGCCGAAGTCGGTAAGGTGCGGTTCGCCTTTCGCATCGAGCAGAATGTTTCCCGGTTTAATGTCGCGATGAAGAATGCGGTGCTCGTGAGCGTAATGAGCAATGCGCGCTACCTTGGCGATTAGTTCGACGGCGCGGCGGGTTGGCATTGGCTCGCGCTTAGCCACCTCGTCGAGCTGGCCGCCTTCGACGAGCTTCATGCTGAAATAGCAGGAGCCATCGCGTTCGCCGACTTCGTAGACGGGAACGATGCCGGAATGATCAAGCCTGGCGGCGGCCTCCGCTTCACGGCGAAAGCGCTTCAAATGTGCGTCGCTAGCCCAATGGCCCAACCCGATCACTTTGAGAGCGACAGTGCGGTTCAGACTTTTCTGCCGGGCGCGATAGACCACACCTTGACCGCCACGGCCGATCTCTTCTAACAATTCATAGTCACCGAAGTCGGCAAACACCTTTGCGCGATCCGATTTCTTTCTCCTCTCTGAAAGTGGCTCGCCTAGCGGGCCGGGGTCATCCGCCTTCGCCGAGGCTACGGCGGACAAGTCGACCTCGGCTACAGGATTGTCCGTGAACAGATCAAGCCCCGTCTCAAACAGGCAAGCGGTACAAAGGCCTTCGGGTGCGTCGGCAAAGATTTCCGATCCGCACTTTCGACAAACCCTGGGTGCGCTACTCATGATGTGAAAGTCGCCCGCGCGCTCCTCATCTTGTACTGCGCGGAATTCTATCATACGTTACGCTTGTCTGTATTTATGAGACACGAATTTCACGAATTCACACGAAGCTGGTGACTCTTCAGACATCAATTACTCCCTATAAAATGACCCGTTTCCATTCCAACACATCGCCGCCAAAGTTGACTAATAGACCGACGCGAAGTTTCGAGGCAGCGAGATAGTTCAACACTTATTTGAGGTGCGAATCGGTCAGTTTTTCGACGGCTTTGGCTTCAAAGAGAATCTTATCCCAGACAACGAAGTCCGCGTAGTAATAGTGAGGCAGGATAACTCCTTTGTATGTGATTTCGTAATTTTTCTCGCGCGAAAACGGAATTCCCGCACGAGTCAGTTCAACAACGAGAGCGTCCTTGTAGATCACTTCATCGTGGCCCTTTCCCAACTCGCGATGGATTTCCATGCAAATACCCGCCAGTTGGAAAATTTCTTCCTTGTAAAGCAGTTCAGACACAAATTACATCCATCGAGGCACGAATTTCACTAATTCAAACTAATCGAGACACGAATTTCACCAATGCACACTATTGGAGACATGAATCTCGCCAATTCACACCAATTGATCCAAGAGTTTCAAGCCTCATAAATTTCGTGATAATTCGTGGAATTCGTGTCTATGCCTCATGAAGTTGGTGACAATTCGTGTAATTCGTGTCTTTACGCTCGCAAGACAGCGATTAAGTGACGCAGCTCATCTTCAATATCGCTGGCAACGGCGACGGTGTGACTGATTTCTTCCCGCAACAGGAGTTGGTAACGGTGGCGAAACCGATGGAATGCTTGCCGAAGCGCATTATCCGTCATGCCCAACTGCGAAGCGATCTCCGGTCGTGACGGTGCTCCCGGTTCGTCGGGTAGCAATTGTTTCAACGAATCAAATAACGCTTCATTCCCCGAGGCGCGGTATTCGTCCTTTAATCGCCGCATTACTTGCTCCATAAGCGTCAAAGCCCAGCGACGTTCATAAAGCCGGTCAGCGGTGAGAGAATCTGCCGGTTCCATTTCGCTTCGCTCAGCCGCGGTCAGTTGTTCCAAGCGCACCAGCCGTTGGCCTTTGCCTCGTTTGGCCGTCGTCGCGCGACGATGCTCGCTGGCCAAGAAATGTTTCAGTGACGTCAGCAGATAAGAACGCAAGCGTCCTTTTTCCCTGCGAACAGCATCGAAATCGCGGCGCTCCAGCAGCAGCGCAAAAAAGCTCTGTGTAAGATCTTCCGCTTGCTCGGGTCCGATACCCTGTCGCCTGATGAAGCTATAAACAGGCCGCCAATAAGTGCGGCAAAGTTTTTCGAGAGCTTCTCGTGCTGCCGGTGATTCGCCTTGCGCCGTCAGCACCACGCTCCAGTGAGTTGTAGTGAAGGCGATCCCGCCATTTTGTCCGGCAGCTGCCGGACCAACTGCAGTCAGAGACGTCACTTGATCATCGGCGGGCACGGGGCGATCCAACCAAAAGGCCGCGCGAAAATCAAGTCCGCTAGAAGATCCACGCTAAAATTCTGCCAGTTGCACGGCGGTGATCGGCACGAATTCGTTTTCATGCAGAACCACACGCCTTGTTCCGCGAATTAGCTGCCACCATTGTCGTGCGGAACCGAGCACGATCGCGAGCACGAGCACGAGAAAGAAAACGGCAACCAGCGCATCGAATCGCCACACGCCGGCCTGTCGTGCCAAGTCGGCGGCCTTGGCTGGATCGCTCATTGCAGATGCCTCACGCAACAGCGAGCGCGAGCCGCTTAAAAAACCAAGTCTCGGATCAGGCGAAAAAACTTTGAGATAGCCGGCTGAAAAAGTGACGGCGCACATGAAGCAAAGCGGCACGAGCGTCACGAACACATATTTGCTTTTGTGCATCTTGATCAAGAGCGTTGTGCCGAGGCAAAGTGCGACGACTGACAGCAATTGATTGGCGAGTCCAAACAGCGGCCAAAGTGAATTGATGCCACCAAGCGGATCAATCACGCCTTCATACAAAAACCAGCCCCACGCCGCGACCAGCAACAGGCTCGAGAAAAAATTCGCGGTCCAGGACCGGGTGTTTCCCAGCGGTCGCCAAAGATGCCCCAGCACGTCCTGAAGTAAAAATCGTCCCACACGCGTCCCCGCATCAATCGTTGTCAGAATGAATAACGCCTCGAACATGATGGCGAAGTGATACCACAGCGCCAACGCGGTCGGCTTTGCGGAGACTCGCGCAAACATGTGCGCCATGCCGACTGCAAACGTCGGCGCGCCCCCTGCGCGGTTAAACATGGTGGATTCGCCGAGATTGGTCGCGAGTGTCTGCATCTCTTTTTCCGTCACTGGAAAACCCGCGGCGGAAACTTTTGCGACGACTTCCGTGGGTGTGCCTTTTGTGTTGATGGCAAAGTATTCGCCTGGGCTCAGCACGCATGCTGCGATCATAGCCATCAACGCGACGATCATTTCGGTCACCATCGCCCCGTAACCGATGCTCCGTATTCGTGATTCGCGTCGAATCATTTTCGGCGTCGTGCCCGAAGCAATGAGCGAATGAAAACCTGAGACCGCACCGCAGGCGATTGTGATGCAGACAAAGGGGAAAACCGGACCCGCAAAAACCAGACCGGTGCCGTCGATGAATTTTGTAATCGCCGGCATTTGCAACGTTGGATGGATCAGCACGACTGCCAGCGCGAGCATGGCGACTGTGCCAAGCTTCAGGAATGTGCTGAGATAATCGCGCGGCGTGAGCAGCATCCACACCGGCAACACAGACGCAGCCAGTCCGTAAATCATAATTGCCCAGGCGATCCATTTCTGGTCGTGGCGGAACCACGCTTCAATCGCAGGAAAGTGCCCGAGAAATTGTCCACCCCACACGCCAAACGCCAGACCCAGCAACCCGAAAATCGTAATCGCGGCAACGCTCACTTTTCCCGTGCGCAATCCGACTCCCATGATCAACGCCAGCGGAATTGTAACCGCGATGGTGAAAACCCCCCACGGACTTTGCGCCAGGGCCTGCACCACCACCAGTGCGAGAACAGCAAGCAAGATAATCATGATGGCCAGCACGCTGATGAGAGCGAGCAAACCTACGCCGCGCCCGATTTCGTCCTTCACCATTTGGCCGAGCGTTTTCCCGCCACGCCGAATCGAGGCGAACAGAACAACCATATCGTGCACGCCTCCGCCGAGCGTCGCACCGATCAGAATCCAGAGTGTCCCGGGTAGGAACCCAAACTGCGCTGCCAGCACCGGACCGACTAATGGTCCCGGACCAGCGATCGCCGCAAAGTGATGCCCGAAAACCATCCAGCGATTAGTTGGGACGTAATCTTTGCTGTCGTTTTGCAGGACCGCCGGAGTAGCTCGCTCTTCATTGAGCACGAGCACCTTCGTTGCCAGCCATTTGCTGTAAAAACGATAGCTGATGGACAACGCGCACAATCCAGCCAGGATAATCCAGAGCGCGCTGATTTGTTCGCCGCGGGAGAGCGCCAGAACCGCCAACGCCCACACACCCAACGCGGAGATGCCAACCCAGAGCAATTTTTTCCACCAGCGCATTTCATTTGCAGTTTAGTTGAAATTGTTGCGCTGCGCCACAAGCTGTGGTCTATCCTCCAGTGCGCTCTCGCCATAAACTAAAAAAACTTCCTCATAAGCTCAAAAAACTTGTGGATGGCCGAAGCCTGGCCAGCGCAAGAAGGCATACGCTCAGATTTCTTCGGCCGAAGCGTTTTCGCCTCGAGACAAGGCGAGTGATTGAAACGATCGACCCCCAGGGGTTCGAGCAGATTCGGCGGCGCTACGCGGTGGAAAGGCCCAGCGCGGACTGGCCCAAATTTCTTGACCTCGAACGATGGATCACCATCAACATTCGCCGGATTCGCGAGGTCGAGCTCGACTTTGCCCGGCCGAAACGCATTCTCGATCTTGGCTGTGGTGCGGGATATTTCCTTTACATCGCGCAGCTGCTCGGTCACGAGGGGCTCGGGCTGGATCTGGACCAGCTCCCCATGTTTGGCGACCTCACGCATCTGCTCGGCGTGCGTCGTGTGATCTGGCAAATCAAAGCTTTCGATCCCCTGCCCGACCTCGGAAAATTTGATCTGATCACGGCATTCCTGGTCTGCTTCAACCGACATAAACAGCCCAATGTTTGGGGCGTGCCAGAATGGGAATGTTTCCTCAACGATCTGGCCAAACATCTGGCCCCGCGGGGTCGCGTTTGGCTGGAATTGAACCAGGAATCCGACGGAACCTTCTACACACCTGAGCTAAAAAGATTCTTCGAAAAGCGTGGCGCAAAAATTGACCGGCACAAGGTGATTTTTAACTCAGGGCTTCTCTCGCCTGTTTCAACTTCGCCAGTTGCGCGCTGAGATTTTTCAGTCGCGCGCGATGCTCTTCGACCACGGCCGCGGGAGCGCGATCTACAAAGGCCTTGTGCTCCAATTTGTGTTCTACTATTCGCAGTTCGTCCTCAACCTTTGCGATTTCTTTATCCAGCCGCTGCCGTTCTCGTGCCTTGTCCGTAGCTGCAATTGCCAGAAAAATCTCGCCGAGTGGAGTGACTGCCACAGGATTGCCAGCAGAGGCGCGATATTTCCTATCCAGTCTTACTTCTTCGGCATTCAACAGCCGGGTCAATGTCGGAACCTGACCGGAAATCAATTTCTCATCCGCACGTAAAATGAAGCCTATCTTCCTATTTGATGGCACCTTGGATTCTGCACGAAGATTGCGCCCAGCCTGCACAGTCTGGTAAACAGCCAAAGCACGCTGACGCTTGCGTGGAACGTCGGCGACCCTATCCAGCAACATCTTTTCCGGTAGAGCGGCAAATTGCATCGAATCCTTTCCGAACCCCAGTAATGACCATAGCTCTTCGGTAAGGTGCGGCATAAAGGGATGCAGCAGTCGCAAAATCGCCGACAGCACGAAATCCATCACTGCTAGCGCAGATTTCTTTTTCGCCTCGTCGTCACTGAAGATGTCGGTCTTCGCCGCTTCAACGAACCAATCGCAATAATCGCTCCAAACGAAATCATAGAGCCGTTGGGCAACTGTGTTGAATTGATATTCACGATACGCCGACTCGATCGCATCAATCGTCTCGTTTAAGCGAGCGAGCAATTCCACGGCGTAAACCGACAGCGTTTGCTTGTCGATCGTCGGGGCAGCCTCGCTCGCCCCGTGCATCTGACGAAAGCGCGCCACGTTCCACAGTTTTGTTGCGAAGTTACGGCCTTCCTCGATTTGTTTTTCGTCGTACCGAATGTCCTGGCCACTGGGCGCAATGCGCATCAGCCCAAATCGCAGGCCGTCGGCGCCATATTTGTCGATCAACTCAAGCGGATCGGGCGAATTGCCCAGCGACTTCGACATCTTTCGCCCTAGCTTGTCGCGAATCAGACCTGTGAAATAAACATGGCGAAACGGGACGTTATCCTCGTCGCCGTCGGACTTGCCCGGCTTAAACTCGAGGCCAGCGATGATCATCCGCGCCACCCAGAAGAAAATGATGTCCGGCGCAGTTACCAGCACGCTGGTTGGATAAAATTTCGCGCGCGTTTTCTCGTCCATCGTTTCGTACGCCCAAAGCCACGATGAAAACCATGTGTCTAGCGTGTCCTCGTCCTGAATCCAATTCTCGGCATCAGGCGGCGGCTCGACGCTGACGTAAACCTCCCCATCCATTTGGGATTTGGAGTTTGAAGCCTCGGATTTCCGGTACCACGCCGGTATCCGATGTCCCCACCACACCTGGCGGCTGATGCACCAGTCGCGAATGTTCTCCAGCCACTGAGCGTAAACCTTCTCCCAATGCACGGGAAAGAAACGGATGAGATGATCGCGCACCACGGCCAGCGCTTCTTTTGTTTTTGGATAGTGCAGGAACCATTGCTCGCTGACACGCGGCTCGATCGGCACATCGCTGCGATCGCTGAATCCAACATTGTTTTCATATGCCTCCGTCTTGGCCAACGCTCCCCTCGCCCGCAATAATTCTGCGGCTTTTTCTCGCGCCTTGAATCGATCCAGCCCATCCAACTCTGGGACTGCCGGGCAATTGATGCGTCCGTCCGGATGCAGAACATCGACCACATGCAGGTTGTGGCGCTGGCCGATTTCAAAATCGAGTGCATCATGGGCAGGCGTGACTTTCAAAACGCCCGTGCCGAACTCCGGATCGATTGCTTCGTCGGCGATGATGGGAATCTTCTCGCGCGCCAGCGGGCGCCACGCATGTTTGCCTAAAAGATCGAGGTATCGTTTGTCGCCTGGATGAAACGCCATCGCCGTGTCGGCCATGATGGTTTCCGGCCGCGTGGTTGCGACTTCGAGAAAGCGACCCGGTTCTTCGACGATTTCGTAGCGAACGAAGTAAAGACTTCCTTTCTGCGGCTTGGAAACGACCTCTTCATCCGAGAGTGCGGTTTGCGCAGCCGGGTCCCAGTTGATCATCCGGCGGCCGCGATAGATCAGCCCTTTGTTGTAGAGATCGACAAAAACTTTTTGGACAGCAGCGGCGTAAGCATCGTCAAGGGTGTAGCGTTGCCGTGACCAATCGCACGAACAACCCAAACGCTTGAGCTGTTCGATAATGATGCCGCCGTGTTTGTCCTGCCATTGCAGAACACGCCGCAAAAATTCTTCGCGACCGAGATCGCGCCGCGTTTTGTTTTCAGTCCGCCGCAAATACTTCTCCACTGCGGTTTGCGTTCCGATCCCGGCGTGATCCATCCCCGGCAGCCAAAGCACTTCAAAGCCCTGCATCCGTGCGCGCCGGCACAGAATGTCTTGAATGGTGTTGTTCAAAACGTGGCCGAGCGTCAAGACGCCCGTGATATTGGGCGGCGGCATCACGATGGCGAACGCCGGCTTCGGCGATTCCGGATTCGCAACGAAATAGCCATGATCGATCCATCGCCGATACCATTTCGGTTCGACTGAGTTTGGATCGTATCTCTTGGGAAGTTCGGCCATTTTCAATAAGAGTAGCGCATGCCTCTGGCTTGCGAACCGTAACAAACGCAAGCCAGAGGCTTGCGCTACTCTAATTGCGCCGGCACTTTTCCCGGCTGCATGAGCGACTCGCGACCAATCGGCGTTTTCGATTCCGGCATCGGTGGCCTCACCGTAGTGAAGGCGTTGCGCGAGCTGCTGCCGAACGAAAACATTTTCTATCTCGGCGATACGGCGCGCGTTCCCTATGGCGGAAAGAGTGCGAGCACAGTCGAGCGTTACAGCATCGAAATGACTGATCTGCTTGTCGTGGAAGACGTGAAAGCCGTCGTGATCGCCTGCAACTCGGCGTCGGCAGTGGCGTTGCCGAAGCTGGAAGAAACGCTTTCTGTTCCAGTGATCGGCGTGATCAAGCCCGGTGCGCAGGCTGCGCTCGCGGCCACGCGTAACCAGCACGTCGGTGTGATCGGGACGCGCGCAACGATTAAAAGCGGCGCGTACGAGCGCGAATTGCGCGCGCTGAATCCGCACGTTCGCGTCTCGGCGTGCGCCTGCCCGTTGCTAGTTCCTTTGATCGAGGAAGGCTGGCTGGAAGATGAATTAACAGATCGCGTTATCGCGCGATACCTCGGCCCGCTCGTCCACCAGGGGATCGATACTCTGGTGCTTGGCTGCACCCATTATCCATTACTGGTGCATGCTATTTCTCGTGCGCTTCCAAAAACGGTGAGCCTGGTCGATTCCGCCCGCAATTGTGCTATGGCCGTGAAGAAGCTTCTGGATCGGCAATCGCTTCATGCGCCGCGCGACAGCGAAGGCACCCTGCAAGTCGCGCTCACTGATGCGCCCGACACTTTCCTCGGCGTGGCGCGTCGCGCGCTGCAATTGGAAATCGGCAAAGTGCAACTGCGCGAGGTTTTGCATCCGGCGAAATTGTAAAAGCGCTCGTCGCCGCGAGCGCCTAGTCATCATCAAGCGGCTGACACAGCCGCCTCTACAACAATTTGCGCTTCGCTCTGGGTAAACTCTCGACCACTAGCTCGTAGGAGTGGTCGATCATCTTGCGCAGTTCTGTATCTGGTATTCCGCTGTCGATCTCCACCGTGTTCCAGTGTTTCTTGTTCATGTGATAACCCGGTCTGACTTGCTCGTAGCGATCACGCAGGTCGAGCGCCAAATCGGGATCGCATTTTAAGTTCACGCTGGTCGGCACTTCGTCGAGAGCTGCCAGTGCGAACATTTTACCGCCGACTTTAAATACGAGAACATCGGGCCCGAATGGCCTGGTCTCAATCGCACGCGATTTGCTCAGACAGTATTCGCGGAACTGCGCGAGATCCATTAGGACAATTTTCAAAAACAAAATACAGCTATGATCTCGTGCGCGAGTCTAATCCACCACATCCCTATCCCCTATTGTGCAGGCTTAACGAAAAGCGGAATGGATGCCTCCTGCCTACCGTCTACCGCCAGATCAATCGAATACTCGTCAAATCTCGGTAATCTGAGCTGCTGAATATTTAGAGCCAGAGAAACAGTTGTAGAAGGGTCGTCGCCATGAAATCGCACCTCGGTAGTGGCGTCTAGATTTTGCATAATTGCGGTACCGTCCTGGTCAACAAGCGCGATCCGAAGTCGCTTCTGGCCTTCTTCGACGCGTTCAAAACGTAATTTAATTGCCAACGCGCATTGCGGATGAATGACCGGGGCTTCGCGAGCATTCAGACGATCAAATGATCCAAGAATGTTCAACTTTCCCGCAGCATCTACTGTAGCTGCATCGCACAACGTAAAGATTTCGACCTTCATAATTCAGGCGACGTCCCACGGGTACATGTGCATAAGCTTAAAATCAACGAATACGCGAGGTCAAAATTCTCACCAAATCGCCGATTGGGACTCGCTCCTGCTTCATCGAATCCCGATCGCGCAACGTGACTGTATCGCGCAGCGCAGCATCCTTTTCCCCGAGCGTTTCAAAATCAACAGTCACTCCAAAGGGCGTGCCGATTTCATCCTGACGCCGATAGCGGCGGCCGATGGCCCCGCTCTCATCATAGAAAACCGTCATGTGCGGTCGCAGGAGCCCAACGATCTCTTTTGCCTTCGCGACAAGCGGCTCTTTGTTCTTAAGCAGCGGGAAGATCGCACATTTGATGGGTGCCACGCGCGGATGGAATCGGAGAACGATACGTGTTTCCATTTTGCCCTTTTCATCCGGCGCTTCGTCTTCTGAATACGCCTCGCAAATCACCGCCAGGACGGTCCGATCAACGCCCGCGCTCGGCTCGACTACGTGCGGGATAAATCGTTGTTTGGTTTCTTCATCAAAATACTCCAGCGATTTTCCGCTCTCCTTCTGATGCCTCGACAAATCGTAATCGGTCCGATAAGCGACGCCTTCGAGTTCCTGTCGTCCGAACGGAAAATCGTATTCGATGTCGTAGGTCCCCTTCGAATAGAACGCGCGCTCTTCGTCGGGCACTGTCAACGCATGAAGTTTGCTGCGTGGAATGCCGATGTTTTCATAAAACTTCAGGCGTTCTTCCTTCCAATATTCAAGCAATTCCATTCCCTGGTCTGCCCGGCAAAAATATTCCAGCTCCATTTGTTCGAACTCGCGCGAGCGAAACGTGAAATTGCGCGGATTAATTTCGTTTCGGAATGCTTTACCGATCTGCGCAATACCGAACGGCAACTTCTTGCGCGACACTTCGAGAATGTTTTTGAACTGAACGAAGATCGACTGGGCGGTCTCGGGGCGCAGGTATGCTATGGAACTCTCGTCCGCGGCGGCGCCGACATGCGTTTCGAACATCAGATTAAACTGACGCGCTTCGGTCAAATCTTTGCCGCCGCAGTTCGGACACTGCTTTGTTCCCTTTTTCTCGATGAGCTGATCAATCCGCAGGTGCGCCTTGCAAGTGCGACAATCGACCATCGGATCGGAGAAGCCCTCGACGTGCCCGGACGCCTTCAGAACTGTTGGATGCGTCAGAATCGCGCCGTCCATACCGACCACGTCGTCGCGGTCGTGCACCATGGCGTGCCACCAGTAATTCTTCAGGTTGCGCTTTAATTCGACGCCCAGGGGTCCGTAATCCCAGGCGCCATTGAGCCCACCGTAGATTTCGCTGGATTGGAAAATAAAACCGCGCCGCTTACACAGGCTGACGATTTTTTCCATTCGTTGGGCGTCGGACGATGTACTCATGTCTCGCTCGCAGGTTACACGAGTCAGGAAATGTTGTAGAGGCGTTTGTGCCAAACGCCCTTCCTTGCTTTGGCGGCTGACAGAGCCGCCGCTACAAGCACACTGTCAGGTTTGCGTTTCGACTTTGATCTCGGTCTTAACCGAATTGGCGATGAAACACTGCTCGTGTGCGGCATGATTCATCTCCTCGATTTCTTGCGGCGTGGGTTGCTTCTCGCCCGAGAATTTGAGCTGCTGCCTCAATGTCACACGAGTAATGGCAAGTCTGCCGTCAGCGTTTTTTTCCATAACGCCGACCGCGTCATCGACGTATTCATCGAGCACGAACTTCTTCTTCGCGGCGACGGCCAGGAACGTCAGCATGTGACAACTGGAAAGCGAAGCCACGAATGCCTCTTCCGGATCGACCAACTGTGGATTGCCCAGATACGCGGGAGCGGCCGATGCCTGCATTTCGTGCCCGCCGTCAAATTTCCATGTGTGATCGCGTGAATATTTCTGATACTCGAACGGCTTATCGCCGCGTTTCCAAGTGAGAGTGGTTTTATGTTCGGACATGGTTGTAAATAGAATGAAGCGGGGCATCGGGCAAGCGCCAGGCTTGCGCTACCCGGCGCGCTCTTTATTTTGTCGGCTTCTGAAAACGCGCGCGATTAGCTCAGTGGTAGAGCGCTTGCTTCACACGCAAGAAGTCGCTGGTTCGAACCCAGCATCGCGCATGTCTGTTTAATTCAGCCCATGTTTTACACCTACGTGATTAGATGTCGTGATGGCGACCTGTATGTTGGTTCAGCGCTTGATCTACGCAAACGACTCGCGCAGCACCGCGCAGGTAGAGTACGCGCAACTGCGTATCGGTTGCCAGTAAGATTGGGATACTATGAGGCCTGTCGCTCTGAACTAAAAGCCCGACTGCGCGAGAAACAACTTAAGACCGGCTTTGGTCGAGCGTATTTGAAGCGGCGATTAGAAGATGAACCGCGAACCCCCGCCCGCAACGCTTCGCGTAGCGATGCGGGCGGGGCAGCATCGCGCACGAGGTTTACCACTGCGCGATACAACTAAGCCCCTAAATTCTATGACTTTGATTCAAGACGTTCTCGAAATTGTTAAAAAGCGTAACCCGAACGAGCCTGAGTTCCTTCAGGCTGTAACTGAGGTGCTGGAATCGATCCGACCGGTCATCGAGCGTAGCAAGAAATGTCGAGACGGCAAAATTCTGGAGCGCTTGGTCGAACCGGAGCGAATGATTCAGTTTCGCGTTCCCTGGATCGATGATAAGGGCCAGGTCCAGGTGAACCGGGGTTTTCGTGTTCAGATGAATAGTGCGCTAGGCCCTTACAAAGGCGGCTTGCGCTTTCATCCCACTGTCTGTGCCAGCATCATCAAGTTCCTCGCCTTCGAACAAGTTTTTAAGAACTCGCTCACGGGTCTGCCGATGGGCGGCGGCAAGGGCGGCTCAGACTTCGATCCAAAAGGAAAAAGCGACACCGAGGTGATGCGGTTTTGTCAGTCCTTCATGACCGAATTGTTCCGGCACGTCGGCCCGCACACCGATGTGCCTGCGGGCGACATCGGCGTGGGCGGGCGCGAGATCGGCTATCTCTTCGGCCAATACAAACGGCTGGCGAACGAATTCACGGGTGTGTTAACCGGAAAAGGGCTCACTTGGGGCGGCTCGCTGATACGTCCGGAGGCCACCGGCTACGGCGCTGTTTATTTCGCGCAGGAAATGCTCAAAACGCGCAATGAAACAATTGAAGGCAAGATTTGCACGGTTTCAGGTTCCGGTAATGCAGCGCAATTTACCGTGGAGAAATTGATCCAGTGTGATGCAAAGCCTGTGACCATGTCCGACTCCGGCGGTTTCATTTACGACAAGAACGGTATCGATGAAGAAAAGCTCGCCTGGGTGAAGAGTGTCAAGAACGTGCGGCGCGGGCGGATCAGCGAGTACGCCAAAAAATTCCGTGGTTCTAAATATGTCGGTGGGCAACGGCCTTGGGGCATCAAGTGCGATTGCGCTTTTCCGTGTGCGACGCAGAATGAGATTACTGGCGAAGACGCAAGAAAATTGATCGACAACGGATGCTACCTGATCTCTGAAGCCGCCAACATGCCGAGCGTGCCGGCGGCCGTCGATCTTTTCCTCGAGAAGAAAATTCTTTTCGGCCCCGGCAAAGCGGCGAATGCCGGCGGCGTAGCCACGTCCGGCCTTGAGATGAGCCAAAACTCGATGCGCCTGCCATGGCCGCGTGAAGAAGTCGATTCGCGTTTGCGCCACATCATGTCTACGATCTTCCAGAACGCCTGGGAAACCGCTGCCGATTACGGGCAACCGGGTAATCTCGTCGTAGGTGCGAACATCGCCGGATTCGTCAAAGTTGCCGACGCAATGCTCGATCAAGGTGTTGTTTAGCTGCGGCCTTGGAAGAAATCCCCAGTACCACTGAACACGGGCACGTGAATCCTCCCTCGAATTCGAATATCAGTATATGAAAATGAAAGGCTCCGTTTTGCTGTTGGCTTTAATTTGCGCCACGCTTGGGGTCGGTGGATGCACCGATTATTACGCCGCATATCCGGGTTACGGGCCTTACTACGGTCCGGGGCCATACTATGCTGGTTATCCTGGGTCAGTAACCGTTGCGGTTGGCGATCGGCCTTACTATCGTGGTCCCGGGTACTGGTCGGGGCGCGTGTATTACGTCTGGCGGCCGGGCCATTGGAGATGGCGACACGGCGTCAGAGTTTGGGTCCCAGGTCATTATGCCGTGCGCGGCTACTGAGCGGATAGTGTTTCGGCAATCGATCATCTAAACGAGCGGCTGCGCCAGGCCCCATCGCGCCAGCCGAAAACGTAACGCTGTTGCCAGGCAGCCCAGCCCATAGCGCACGCTCCTGCGAAAATTGATTGAGGACGCTTCGGGCATGTAGCGAGCCGGGCAGGTCACCTCACCAATCGCGCAGCCAAGAGCAACGATTTGCGCGAGGATCTGATTGTCGAAAACAAAATCATTCGAGTTCGCTTCCAAAGGAAGCCGCTCCAGCAACTGTCGAGAGAATGCGCGATAGCCGGTGTGGTATTCCGAGAGCTTCGCGCCGATAAGAAAGTTCTCCACGAAGGTCAGGAATCGGTTCGAAACGTATTTCCACCACGGCATGCCGCCGCGCAACGCGCCGCCGCCAAGAATCCGTGAAGCAAGCACGCAGGGATAAAGACCGCTCGCCACCAGGGCCGCCATGGCCGGAATTAGCTGCGGCGTGTATTGGTAATCCGGATGAATCATCATGATGATGTCGGCGCCTGCTGCGAGCGCCAGGCGGTAGCAAGTCTTTTGATTCGCCCCGTAGCCGCGGTTCTCCGGGTGCACTTCCACTTGCACATTTGGCAAAGTGCGCGCGATTGCCACCGTCTCATCGTGACTAGCGTCGTCCACCACGATGACCAGATCGACAATTCCATGCGCCATGACTTCATCGTACGTCTGGCGCAACGTACGCGCGGCGTTATACGCCGGCATTACCACCACAATTTTCTGGCCGTTTAGCATCGTCGTAGTCGAATATGCGTTGGATCGCTGCCTTGCAACCTTGATGACGATTTTTTACGACCCAAGCTGTCTCGAATATTCAAGCCCCGGCCATCCGGAGCGACCGGAGCGCATCGCTCGCACCGCGCCCCTTTTAAAAGATCGGCATCCCGATTGGGAATGGCGCAAGCCCGCCGCTGCAACGGATGAAGAATTGCTGCGCGCACATTCGCGCCAGCACATCAAACGCATCGTCAATGCACATGAGGATTTTGATCTCGACACGCCATCTTATCCCAACATTAAGATGCATGCGCGGCAATCGGCGAGCGCGGCGCTTGAAGTGGCGCGCGCGGCGTTACGCGGCGAACCGGCCTTCAGCCTGATGCGACCGCCCGGACATCATGCCACGCGAGAACGCGCGATGGGCTTCTGCTATTTTAGCAACGTTGCCATCGCTGCACTTGATGTGCTGGCTGTAGCCGGCATCGGTGATGCCGGCCTGCCGGGGGCATCGACCCCGGCTACAGCGGAACGCGTCGCGATTTGGGATTTTGATGGGCATCACGGCAACGGAACGGAGGCGATCGTCGCGCATAATGACAGAATTCGATTCGCGTCGGTTCATCAATTTCCTGCCTATCCCGGAACGGGGGCGAAATCCTTCGCAAACATTGACAATTACCAGATTGTTCCTTTCACGCCGCGCAGGGACCATATGCAGGTTGCGAACCAAGCACTGGAAAAACTGATCGCGTTCGAACCCGATCTGCTTCTCGTGTCGGCAGGGTTCGACGCCTATGCGCGCGATCCGCTGCTGCAATTGACTCTCGAGCGCGATGATTTTGCGGAATTCGGTCAGTGGTTAAGCAAGATCGACATTCCAGTCGCGGCGATTCTCGAAGGCGGTTACAGCGAGGAGTTGCCAGAGTTGGTCGATGCATTTTTAACGGCCTGGCAGAGCTAGCGCGAGCAGATAGTTCGTTTGCGCCTCATCGAACTTGTAAAACACCTAAAATCAAAAAAGCGGCAGAGCACTGCCGCACTCCAAAACGTGGCCGCAACTTCCGCGTCCAACAGAAGCTTGCGTCTTGGAGTGCGGCGGTGTTCCGCCGCTTTCGCACCGCTCCGACACGGGTCAGACTCAGCGCTCCAGATTTACATACATGACGAAAGATGAATTCTGAATCTGTGAAAATCTGCCTGCGTCGCAGTAGCTTTCTCGCGGAGGCGCGTGTTAATCTGTGGCTTAGGTTTCAGCCTCCGTTCCAGTTCTGCCGCTGCGTTTTCGATTTGGTTGTACCCATATTGGCGAGCTCTGGCTTTTACTGCGAGTAACCCGCACCGGTGAACATCTTTGAAATCGCCGTACGGAAATTTGTATCTGCGCTTTGTATTCTCAGGAAAGCGAGAGTCGATACCGAGATGCCATTTCGCATATTCGCCGAAGCCGTGGAGGCGAATAAACTCATTCTCTTCGTCTGCGGAAGGCCGATGCACGCTCCACGCGCCTTTGCCGTCCGCGATGCAGTGTCCTTCTCCGACGAGTTGCTCGGCAAAGGCGAACGCATTTTCGTTCAACCTGATGGTCTCATGCGACTGCGCGAAAGCATCGGTCACACAGAGAACGATTACGAAGCAGGTGAAACGGACACACGCGTGTTTTAGACTGATCGTATTCGTCACACCGACGGAAATGTTTGCCCTCAAACCCGGAAGTGGCAAAGAGTATTCGCTTTGGCGGGCCGTAGCACAGCTCGGTAGTACGGTCGCCGCGGCGACAGATCGCGATGTCTGAACCAAGCCGTTTGATTCGGATTGTGTGTTCAATTTCCGTCAAGCGCGACCGATACACTTTCAGCTCTGGCGATTTCGTTGCAATGAGTAGATAGTTTGCAACAAGCCGGGCCGTAGCACAGCTTGGTAGTGCGCTTGAATGGGGTTCAAGAGGTCGCGGGTTCAAATCCCGCCGGCCCGATTTTTTAGTAATCAAGACATTCTAGCTCCTCGCTTGCGATTTCTCCGGCGCAAGTCCGCCACCGCGGATTCGTCCTGTGGCGAACGGGATGCTCGCGCTACATTGCGCCATGCTCAGCGCTGGAATTGTCGGGCTGCCGAATGTTGGAAAATCGACGCTTTTCAATGCGGTCACGCGCACGCACAAGGCGCCGGCAGAAAATTATCCGTTCTGCACGATCGATCCAAACGTGGGTGTGGTAACCGTCCCTGACCCGCGCCTGGAAAAAATTGCCAAAATTTCGCATTCGAAAAAAATCACGCCGACCGCGATTGAGTTTGTGGATATCGCCGGGCTGGTCAAAGGCGCGAGCGCGGGCGAAGGGCTGGGCAACCAGTTTCTGCATCACATTCGCGAAGTGGACGCGATCGTGCAGGTGGTGCGCTGTTTCGAAGACAGCAATGTGCACCATGTCAGCGCGACCATTGATCCTATCCGCGACATTGAAGTAATCAATACTGAGCTGCTCCTCGCTGATCTGGCCTCATTGCAGAGGCGACGCGACCGATTACAAAAGCAACTGCACGCTGGCGAAAAAGCGGCAAAGATCGAAAACGCGATCGTCGAAAAACTCAGCGCGCATCTCGACGCCGGAAAGCCAGCGATCACCGCCGAATTAACGCCGGAAGAAAAAGCAATCGCGCACGGATTTTTTCTGCTCACATCAAAACCAACAATCTTTGCCTGCAACGTGGCGGAGACAGATTTGGCGACCGTAGCCGCGGGCGCTGAACGCGGCGGCATTGAGCCAGGCAATCTCGCAGGCGCCGGGGTCAACGCCCCCGGCTACAACCCCGCTCGATGGGTTCGCACTGTTCAGGACTACGCGCGCCATCATTTCGCCACGGAAGCCATCGTGATCAGTGCGCAGATCGAGAGTGAGCTTGTCGATCTGAGCGAGCAGGAAGCCCTGGAATATCTGCGTGGTCTCGGCGTGGAAGATAGCGGAGTGCACGCGCTCATTCGCGCTGCATATCATCTGCTCGGTCTGCGCACGTTTTTTACCACCGGTGAGAAGGAGACGCGCGCCTGGACCATTCACGCGGGCGACAAGGCGCCCGCCGCTGCCGGAGCGGTCCATTCTGATTTCGAGCGCGGTTTTATTGCGGCGGAAACAATTCATTACGACGACCTCGCCGCGCTCGGTTCTTTCGCGAGAGCTCGTGAAGCTGGCAAACTGCGACTGGAGGGCAAAGAGTACGAAGTGCAGGACGGCGACGTTATCTTCTTTCGCTTCAACGTGTAATTGGTAGGGCGCGCTCGCCGAGCCGGACGGCCCGGCGGTCTGTCCCTACCCTTCATACAGAATCCGCCCGCAGTTTTCGCAGCTCACGATCTCTTTTCCCGCCCTGACTCGTGACGCAGTGGCAGTTGTCACTTTCATGTGGCAGCCGGTGCAAACGCCATGCTCGATTGCGACGACCGCCGCGTCGCCTTTGCTGTTGAAAAGACGTTCGAACCGGTTAAGCAAATCGTCGTCAATCTGGCTGGCGAGCGCTTCGCGCTCCTTTGCCAGCTCCTGCTGCTGACTCTCCAGCGCTTTTGATTTCGCTTCGAGATCGTTCAACTGCCGCGAAACCGATTCCTTTGTTGCCCGCGCTTTTTCCTCCGCCGCGCCGATTTCACCTTTGAACTTGTCAGCCTCGATCATGAGTTCGAGCTCCTGATCTTCCAGTTTGCGGATTTCATTTTCGTACCGATCAATCTCGTGACCGATCGCCTGAAACTCATCGTTTTTCCGGGTCTGATACTGCTGCGTTTTGAGCCGCGAAATCGTCTCGGTGCGCGTGCCTACATCCAGCTCCAATTTCTTGCGCTCCACCTCAAGCTGGCGCGCCTTTTGTTTTAGGGCCTCGACGCCCGCTACGCTTCCGGCCAACTGCGATTCGAGGTGGTTGCGTTGCAACGGCAGCGTTTGGATCTCGGTCTGAATCTGTTTGATCTTTTGTTGCCGATCTTGGAGAACGAGCAGTTGTTCCAGTTCCGGATGCACGCGCGCTCAACGTATTGATTCGGGGGAGCGCCGTCAATCATCGCCCGGCAGGCTCGATTCACGCCGCTGGAATCAATCAGAAACTCTGCCGGCCGCGCGATGTCCGCTCCTTTCGGTCCCGCGCCGGGGTGCAATACATCATAACGGCGAATGACTTCCGCTTTGCGATCGGAGAGCAGCGGGAAAGCGTACCCGAGCTTTTGCGATTGGCGCCGGTTAATCTCAGGCGGATCAACGCTGATGCCCATGACGCGGATCCCACGCGCGTTAAAATCCGAAAGCCGTTGCTGAAAACTCCGCAACTCGGAGTTGCAGAGCGCTCACCAAAATCCGCGATAGAAAATCAGGACGACGGCTTTGGAGCCGGAGAGCAAAGCCGCCAACGTGACTGGCTTTTCATTTTGATCGGGCAACGTGAACTCCGGAGCTTTTTCTCCGACATGCGGCGCTGCAGTCGAAGCGGGCACCTGGCGCAATCCGTAGAAAAAAGCGTAGCAAAAGAATGCAATCATGAGCGCGCTGAGAACTACGAAGATCGAACCCAAAATTTTCCCGTGATAAAGCCTGGGTCTGCCAAACGCTCGGAAGAGACCTGCGACGAGCAAAACTCCGCCAATTGAGAACCCAGCTACGACAAACAGAAGCCCGATCAAGATCAGCCAATTCCACTTTCGTTTCATGTCGATCTTGCTGTTGCCATGCGCAAAATCCAGCGATAGAGGACGATCACTGTGACTGCGAATACGCTGCCACCGATAATGATCCCTGCGGTTTCAAATCCCCGACCGACGAGCGCGAGCGGTGCCGCTTTGCCAGAAAAAACGACGATTGCGGAGAGAATCACACCGATAATGCTTTCGCCGACGATTAAGCCCGACGCGAGAAGAACGCCAAGCTGTTTCGCTGCTGGCGGTCTGGCCGTGTGATCGGCGCGCCTCTCGAAGAACCAGCCTGCGACAGCTCCGACCACGATCATCAGTGTGCTTTGAGTAGGCAGGTAAATTCCAAGACCTACTGCGAGCGGAGGAACACGCCTGTGCCGGGTCGTGCGCGCGAGGATCTCGTCCAGCAGGATGATGCAGACGCCGATCAATCCGCCGATCCGGATGAGACTCCAATCGATATTAGCCGCGATGACGCCTTGCGCCAGCGACGAGATCAACCCCGCCTGAGGTGCAGGCAGCGGATTCGGACGCGATTCGGCACCCGGCGCGCCTACGAAACCGTAAGCATGATTCACCAGATCGAGCACTGGCGGAATAACAAACGCGCCTGCGACTACGCCAATCACGAGGGCGACCTGCTGTTTCCACGGCGTGGCATCGACCAACTGACCGGTTTTAAGGTCCTGGAGATTATTGTTCGCGATCGCGGCAACGTTGAAAATCACCGCGGTGGTAAAAAGTGCGAACGCCATTAATGCCTTGCCCGCGTCGGGTGAGGCGTACGGTTTTACACCAATCACGAGGAGCAATGCCGCGCCAATCACGACCAAAATTCCAATTCCCGAAAGCGGACTGTTCGAGGAACCGATCAAGCCGGCCATGTAACCTGTGACTGCGGAAACAAAGAAGCTCATCAACACGACGTAGGCCACGCCGCCGATGGTGAGCGTAGCTACATGCGCACCGAGACCGCTCGTATTGCCGAAATATCCGAGCAACCACGCAATTGGCAGCATACACAATAGCGTGACCAATCCGACAATGCCGATGGGAATATCGCGCTCGGTGATTGGCAGCGTGTCGGCCTTGCCGGCTTTGCGCGCGCGCGAAGCGGCCATGGCTCCAGCGAGACCGCTGCTAACAGGCCTAACGAGTTTTAGCAATGTCCAGATTGCCGAAACACCAATCGCGCCGGCGCCAACGAAACGCACTTTGTGACTCCAGGTATTGAACGCGAGCGTGCCTGCGGCGGTAGTGAAGTCGCCCGCCAGGGCTGAGTAATGCGGCACGCCCCAGCCCCAACCGATCACGGCGCCGATGAGCATGGCAATGCCCACGGATAGGCCGACCAAGTGGCCAATGGCCAATAGCGCAAAGGAAAGTGAGAAATCATAACCGGTCACCGCGCCGCGCCTGCCGATCCGGAATGTGTGCGCCACATCGGAAGCGAATATTTGCGTCGCTACGATCACCGCGAATCCAGCGGACACAATCGATCCCCAAATGACGGCAAGCAGACCCGCCCGGCCGTGTTCGATATCCGATGCATGCGCGCCGTCACGGACACTGCCGACCTTCAATACCTCGGCGCAGGCCACGCCTTCGGGATACGGCAGGTCGGACCCCGTCACCAGCGCGCGGCGTAGAGGGATCGAGTACATCACACCCAGAATCCCGCCCAACCCGCAAATCGCGAACGAGATCCAGAATGGAAAACCAGTCCACCATCCAATCATGATCAGGCCCGGCAGCACGAAAATGATCGACGACAGCGTGCCCGCCGCTGACGCGACTGTTTGCACGATGTTGTTTTCCTGAACGGTCGCATCGCGGAACCCGCGCAGGATCGCCATGGAAATTACCGCCGCCGGAATCGACGTGGAAAAAGTGAGTCCGGCCTTCAGACCGAAGTACACGTTGGCCGCGGTGAACACCAGCGTGATGACGACGCCTATGATAAGGCCGCGGATAGTGAGTTCCTTGCGCATATTTGCTTGATGAACGCCGGGCGACGAGAGCGGAGGATAGTCTGGAGTCGCCGGAGGGGTCAAGACGGTGCCGATCAAAAAGCAGTAGAGCTTAGCGCGGTCGTGAGAAAGGTGTAGAGGCGCGCTGTCGCAGCCGCAAAACTTCAGAGATTGCGGGTGACGCCACGCGCCTCTACACCGATGCAGTTTTACTGGTTATCCGCGGCGATCTGCGGCGTGGGGTTGCTTAATTCAAGCTGTGCACTCACTTTTTGTAGGCCAGAAGCAAGTGCTTTCATTCCCTTCTGCTGTTGCATCATAGCTGACTTTAACTCAGCAATGGTCGCTTCCAGTTCGTGAATCCTGTGGCCTTGTTCCTGCACAATGCCATGCTCTTTGAGAAGTTCATTGAGCAACATCGCGTTCACCGCGTCGTAGCGGACGGTGTAGGGCTTGCCCTGGTCATCCCGCGCTACCAGATCAGGATCAACCTTTGCCACGTCTTCGGCCACCAACCCGAATTGCGGGATGGCTTCCGGATCTAACTCCTTCTTGTAACGGAATGTCACTGGCTTAAGTGACAGGATCGCTTCACTCGATTTAGCCATTGGCTGGATGTTCTCTTTGTAACGGGCCGCCGAAGTCGCTACCCCAAGCTGGCCTTGGTTGGTGATCATAACCGCAACTCCACCTGCCACCGCCGTCCTGCTGATTCCGGCGATGAAGGTTTTCCTCTGCGTAGCCGGGTCGCCTAAGCGGATGATGTTGGCATCGTGCGGCGCGCCTTGATTGCCGATT
>QHQA01000055.1 GCA_003219695.1 Verrucomicrobiota bacterium | reverse complement strand
CCCGGCAAAAACTGCGACGTGTGGTGGAGATCATTCACGCAGACGAGCTACCAAAACGTTTTGAACCACGAATAGCGCAAAAATATCTTTACGGCGATTTTCAATTTTCCGTTTATGAAAAATCGCCGGACTTTCTCCAGCGGGGCGTGTTTTCCTGCTACGAGGCGATCGACGTGGGCGAGCCGATTGTTGCCAAAAAAGAGTTACGCGATGATGACTGGTTACAGCTGCTGCGCCTTGCTTACACGGACCGGGAAAAGGCTTTCAAGCGTTACAGCGCTTATTATTTGTCCACGAACGGGCAGACTTACTGGTCCGACACAAATCAACTCAGCGCGTATCTGCCCAATTACGCGCAGAAGATCCGAGAGCAAATCGGAGGCGAAGAATCGAGCCTCATCATCACCGAAATTTACGTCCCGCGCACGAAGCTTCCTGATTTCCTGGCGCAGGCAGCGGAACTGTTGCGCTCGAATCGCACGACCGTCATTTACGGCACAGTGCGGCTCATTGAAAAAGACGATGAGAGTTTCCTGGCCTGGGCGAAAGAATCTTACGCGTGCATCATCTTCAATCTGCTCACATTTCACACACCTGCCGGCGTTGAAGCGTCGGCCCGTTCCTTTCGTGGCTTGATCGATCTGGCCACGCCTGACAGAGGAAGTTACTATCTGGCTTACCATAAATTCGCGAAACCCGAGCAGGTGCTGACCTGCTATCCGCAGTTCAAACAATTTCTCGCTTTGAAAAGAACATACGACCCCAACGAGCGCTTTCAGAGCGATTGGTATCGCTACTATCGAAAGCTCTTCGCGAGCTGATTTCGAAAGATGGCAACTGTGATCGTTGTCGGCGCGGGAGTTAACGGTGCTACTGCCGCGATCGAATTGAAAAAACGTCGGCACAAAGTCGCGCTCGTCGACCCCGGTCCGCTGCCGCATCCACTGGCGGCATCCACCGACGTCAGCAAAGCAGTGCGCGCGGCTTACGGCGCAGATGAGGAATACACCGAATTAGCTGAGCGCGCGATCAAGCTCTGGCGCAAGTGGAACAAAGAATTTGGCCTCCAGTTCTATCGCGAAGTCGGAGTGATGTTCGTTTGCCAGCGGGAAATGAAGCCGGGCGATTTTGAATACGAAAGCTTCAAGATGCTGGAGAACCGCGGACACAAGATCGAGCGCATGAACTCGGCGCAGGTATGGAAACGGTTTCCGGCATGGAATCCGGAGCTCTATCGCGATGGCGTTCTCGAATGGGAAGCCGGCTATGCGGAAAGCGAGCGCGCCGTCGCAAAATTGATCGAGCGCGCGAAATCGCTGGGTGTGGAACTGCATGAGGGCACACGCTTTTCGCAGTTGGATGAGAGCGACGATCGTGTGAAGGGAATCGTGTTAGATAATGGGCAACAGATCGCTGGTCATCTTGTCGTAATCGCGGCCGGTGCGTGGACGCCCTATCTGCTGCCCTTCACGAAAAATTTCTTTCGCGCCACCGGTCAACCGGTATTTCACCTGAAACCCCAGCAGCCTGAGCTCTTTGCAGCGGAGCGTTTTCCGGTTTTCGGCGCAGACATTACGACGACCGGTTACTATGGATTCCCACTGAATCGTGATGGGGTGGTGAAGATCGCCAATCATGGTCCTGGTCGGGAAATGTCGCCCGATTCGCCAGAGCGACTCGTCACTCGACAGGAAGAACAGAATCTGCGTGAGTTCTTGTCATCGACTTTTCCGGTATTAGCGGACGCGCCGATTGTTTACTCGCGCGTGTGCATGTATTGCGACACGCACGATGGACACTTCTGGATCGCGCGCGACCCGGACCGCGAAGGATTAATAATTGCTGCGGGGGACAGCGGACATGGATTCAAGTTCGCGCCGGTGCTTGGCGAAATCATCGCAGATGCAGTGGAAGAACGGCAAAATCCGTTACTGCAAAAATTCCGGTGGCGACCGGAAGTGCGCGCGGGCAGCGGGACAGACGTCGCGCGCGCGAAGGAAAACCTGTAGCGGCGGCACGTGCCCGGCGCGCCCGGCGGTCACGCCCTACCCTTTTGGGCTGTCTCTCTCTTTGGCTGGCGCTTAATTAGAGTGATTTGCTTGATGCGCGCGGAATCGGACGGACTCCACGTCGCAACCTCGGGATCGTCTTTGAAAGCATTGTGAACCAGGCGCCGCTCGTAGGAGTTCATCGGCTCAAGCTGAAGCGAACGGCCCGTGATGCGCACACGATCGGCTAATTCCCGCACCCGTTGCACAATGCGATCTTCGCGCATGGAACGGTAATGTTCGCAATCGACGATGACTTTCGGAGCGTCTTTGTCTTTGGCTTGAAGCAGCCGGTTAAGCAAAAACTGGATCGCCTCGAGAGTTTCGCCATTGCGCCCAATGAGGCGTCGGCTTTCCTCGGTATAAATCTGGAGCGTCGGGTTGCCGCCTTCGTTGGTGGTCTCGTCGATTTGCACCACGAAACCGAGATAGCCGAGCATGGTGTCGAGCAGATCCTTTGGCGTCATCATCGTTTTCGTTTTCCGGCGGGCGCAACTTTTTCCAGCGTCGGCATGGGTTGTCGTTTGTTCTGATAAAATTGCAGGATACTGAAAAGATTCTGCGCAGTGTAATACAATGCCAGTGCTGCCGCAAAATTGTAGCAGATAAACAGAAAGATCAGCGGCATGAACATCATCACGCGGCGCTGCGTGGGATCACCCGTCTTCGGCGTCATCGCCATGAGCCAGATCTGCGTGGCGGCCATGCACAGCGGGATGATGTTGATGGGCAGACCGAGCAACGGCAGATGCGCCACAGTGTCTGGCTGGGAAAGATCTTTTACCCAGAGAAATTTCGCGTTTCGTAATTCCACTGCCTGCGCAAGCATCTGGTAGAGGCCGAAGAAAATCGGAATCTGAATGGCCATCGGCAAACAACCGCCTACCGGGTTGATGCCGTACTGCTTGTAAAGCTTCATCACCTCCTGATTCATTCGCGTCGGATCATCTTTGTACTTCTCGCGCAGCTCCTGCATCTTCGGCGCCAGCACCGCCGTCTTGCGCATGGACTGATTGGCCTTGCTTTGCAGCGGCCAGAGCACCAGGCGAATAATCATGGTCAACACGAGAATGGCGACACCGTAATCTTTCACCACGCTGTGAATGGTGTTGAGAAAATTGAGCAGAAATTGGCTGACGATTTTGAATATGCCGAAATTCATGATCTCTGCTTCATTGTGCTCGAGTTGAGCCAGCCGGTGATAAATTTTCGGGCCCGCATAAATCTGGAACCGCGCCGTGTAAGTCTGTCCCGGCTGCAATTGAAAACCCGGCATGCGCATCGCGCCTTCGATCCCGACCATCTGCGGCCCCGTTGAAACCTCGAACGAATGCCCCCAGATCCCGTTGGCCTTCGCGCTCAGCGGCACTATGATCGTCGCGAAAAACTGGTCCGTCACCGCGGCCCATTCCGCCCCCGCGAAATCCTGTTGGAAAAACGGTTGCGGCGCGTGCGCACCCATGCCGAGAAAGCCGCCCCCGCCTTGGAACGCGCTCACATTTCTGTCCCTGGATTTTCCGCTGATACACCAAACGAGCCGGGTGTAATACGGATAATCCCGCGGATGAATCGGCGCCGCCGAACCGAGCGCGAGGAAATAGTCGCCGCTCGCGTACGGCTGCGCGCCGGTGTTCGCCACATCAAGATCAAGCTCGACAAGAAAATTGTCCTTTTTCTCCTTCGCCTGTGGAAAGAAAAATTTCTTTCGCGTTGTCACTCCTTCCGGCGTAGCGCGCTCGCAGCGCACGCTGCCATCCGAGTCGCGTGACAAGGTAAATTCCGGTAGTGCAGGTGTTGCCGGTTGATCGAGGATTGCTCCGATCGGCGTCTGCTTCGGTGAATTCAAAATGACGCGCTTGTTGTCTTCGGCGATGTGACTGAGCATCACCGCCTCGCTAATTCCACCGCCGCGATTTGTTAGACGCAGCTCGACATCCGAATTGCGCAGGGTCTCAATCTTTTCGGCGAAGCTCGGAACCGCTTCAGCGGGTTTCGTCGCGGCTTCTGGTGTGGGTGACGGAGAAACTGCGACGATTTGCGGAGTTGCCGTGGGCGAAGCCTGCCCCGGCGCGGCGGTCACCCGAGCGGGCCTCGGGGTCATCTGTTTCGACAGATAGATTTCCCACAGGACCAGCCCGATCACGCAAAGCGCAACGACAATCCACGCAGTTCGATCCATAATAAATCCGGTTTCGCACGATTAGAGGCAGCGCCGGATCTCAGCCAGTCCGTCCTGCGGCGAACTAATAGCCTGACATCCCTCGGCCCAGCACGGGGGCACGGGATCATATCCGCATCCGCCCCAAGGCTGACAGCGAGCGAGGCGCTTGAGTCCGAGCCAGCTTCCGCGACAGACGCCGTGGGTCTCAACCGCTTCCAAAAAATATGCCGAACAGGTCGGGGCAAATCGGCACCCGGAATCTGGACCGCAAAGCAGGCGAAGCAACGGCGATAGCGTCCATTGATAAACGCGAATGAAAAAACGAATCAGTCGAAGCATCAAATGAGAATAGAAGCGCGTCTGGCGAGGCGCAACCATTCATGTTCCAGCGCGCGGTAGTTCGCGGTTGCGGCTTCGGTTCGTGCAATGAGCACAAACCAAAAGCCTGTTCGCAATTCATGCTGGTGCCGGCGCACAATTTCCCGCAAACGGCGCCGGACGCGATTGCGCGCCACCGCCTTTCCAAGGCGACGCGAAGTGATAAACCCTGCGCGCGATGGGCGTGAATTCTCCGCTGGTGCCACACAGAGCGTCAGCAGTTTGCCATGTCGCGTGAAGCCGTCTCGTCTCACACGCTCATATTCTGACGCGTCCGTCAGGCGACGAGCTTTTGGAAACGAGAACGAACCTGTTATTTGCATCTCGCCCGACTGTACATCAGGAAGTCTTCTCCCGAGAAGTCGCTCGGGAGAAGACCCTAAAAAACGAACGCCCCAGGAATTTACGAACCCGGCGGGGACTGAGCAGGCGATTCTGCAGGAGACTCAGCTGTAGCGGGAGATTCCGCTGCCGCGGCAGGACTTGTTTCAGTTGTAGCTGCGGGCGGAGTGGTAGGGGCTGGAGTTGTCGCCGGAGCGGCGGTTTCGGTCTTTTGCTCACACGCCGCGAGGAGCGCGGCACCGGCCAGGATGCAGATGTATTTTTTCATAGTGCTAGTTCGAAAGAGCATATTGGTGTAATTGAATCGTTGGAGCAAGGCAGTTTTTGACCGGTAATTTTCAATTTTCTTTTCAGCGGAAAATCCTCGATGAGTGCCCATTAAAGCGGAGGCTCGTATTTGAGGCCGTGGGCGTCTGCTACCGCTCGGCAGGTAAGCCGCCCATCACGGGTGTTGATTCCACCAATGAGCGCCGGTTGCTTTTTGCACGCGCCATCGAGACCGAAATCGGCCAGTAACTCCACGTAACGGTAGGTCACGTTGGTGAGCGCTTGCGTCGCGGTGCGCGCGTATGCTGCGGGCATGTTCGCCACGCAATAGTGGGTCACCCCTTCCTCGACGTAGATGGGGTCAAGATGCGTGGTTGGTCGCGAGGTTTCGGCACAACCGCCCTGATCGATCGAAATATCCACCAGTACACTGCCCCGCTTCATTTTTTGCAGCATTGCGCGCGTAATGAGCTTCGGCGCTTTCGCCCCCGGCAAAAGCACGGCGCCGATGAGCAAATCGCAATCGGGCATTAATTCGTTCAAATTCGCTTCGTTTGAATACAGGGTATGCAAGTTGTCCATCGCCACGTCGAGAAATCGCAAGCGCTCAACATCGATATCGAGGATTGTGACATCCGCGCCGAGACCTTTCGCCATGCGCAACGCGTTCACGCCGGAGGTTCCGCCGCCGACGATCACTACGCGCCCGGGCAAAACTCCGGGCACGCCGCCCAGCAACACGCCGCTGCCGCCGTTGTATTTGGCCAGAAAATTCGCGCCCATCACCACCGACATGCGACCGGCGATCTCGCTCATCGGTTCCAACAGCGGCAGACGGTGGTCAATCTGGATCGTCTCATAGGCTACTGCGGTTACACCCGATTTCAGCAACGCTTCGGTGAGAGATTTACTCGCAGCCAGATGCAAATATGTGAAAAGAATCTGGCCCTTGCGCAGCAACGGAAACTCCGCCTCGCGAGGCTCCTTCACTTTCACAATCATATCGGCACGCGCGAAAACTTCTTTTGCTTGCGCGACGATCTCCGCACCGCCTTTGACGTATTCTTCGTCCGGATAACCGGAGCCGACGCCGGCATTCTTCTCTACCAGCATCAAATGACCGCGCCGGCTGAGTTGATTCGCAGCCGACGGCAGCAGGGCAACGCGTTGCTCCTGTTCTTTAATTTCTTTCGGGACGCCGATGATCATACGGAGCGGTGAGAAGTGATTAGTGAGAAGTGCGAGGTGGAATCAAGCTAAATTACATCTCAGTTCTCGCATCTCACTTCCTACAACTCATCGTCAGTTCAAGGAGGGATCGTCCGGTGCCGCTGCGAGCATTTTGTACCACGGTCCCAGGCTGCGCATGATGTCGAACCAGAGATTTGCCAGGCAATCAAGCTGGAGCACCGAAGGATTGGCTTTTTGAAGAAGCCATGCTTTCTGCTTCAGCTCGCGTTCAAGCTGACCCGCTCCCCAGCCGGCGTAACCTACAAACGCGCAAATTGTAGCCAGATTTTTCTCTCCAGCGCCGTCCTTCACCGCCTCAAAAGCGACGTTGTGATTGAGTTCAAGTCCTTTGCCTTTCTGCCATTCAAACGCAGCAAACATCAGTTGATTTTTCCCGACCGGCCCGCCCAGGAACACAGGCACCTCGGCGAGGCCCGCCGGCGGTGTGTCGCTCACCAGATCCGCCACTTGCCTGTCGAGCGGGCGGTTGATGATCACGCCCAAGGCACCCTCGTTTGGGTCATGCTCGGAAATAAAAAGCACGGTGCGCCGGAAATTCGGGTCCAGCATATTAGGGTGGGCAACCAGCAACGAACCGGCGAAACTGCGCGGGAGCGGCTCGTCACCAAAATGACGCATGCAAAACTAGAAACTGCGATGCACGCTCGTGCAACCGGGCTCGCGTGGGATTGCACAGCCGACGGCTCTTCGTCGGCCGGGCGGTGCTATTGATTTTCCTGAATTCATCGCTCTTGTCCCGGTGGCGGTGAAAGCAGGCGAAAATTTTCAAATAAAATTTTTGTTGCCACCAGCCGGAAGTTCGTTTAGTAGCGTCAAGGTTTTCCACGATTGTTCTGGGGGGAACAGCCGCCCTTCACGCCCATCTGGCGTGGGGGGCGGTAATTTTTTGCAGACGAAAGCCTGCCTCTTTCTTCTTGCTCTTGCTCATGCTCGTGCTCTTGCTCGATTACAACCTGAGCAAATGCCCAACGCTCAACGTCCAACGTTCAATGTCGAAATCAGCAATCTCAGGCCGAATTTTCTGGCCGGTCGCGTTGACGCTGATCGCGTTCATTGTCGCAATGGTTATCCTGATCATCTTTTTGCGTATCGAGACCTGGCCGGCGCGAATGGCGCGGCAAAGCACCGCTCAACTCGAGAGGCTCGGCAAAGATTTGCGCGCTGCGTTCATTGATATCGCGCACTTACAGCCGCGCATCACCATCAACAACCGCGTCTATATGGAACAAACGACGCCAGTGAGCGAGTTGGTTGTGCTCTCGAGGCGCATCGAGGTTGAACACGAATTCCTCCATACCTGGGTGGGCAGCTCCAAGCGCGTGAAACTGCATGGCACGTTCATCGCTACAGCCGGGTTCGATTTGCAACAGGGCCTTTCAATCAACGTTCGGCCCAATGAAATCATCGTTCAGTTGCCGCATGCTAAGATTCTGGGCCTTGAGCAGCAACAGGTGGATGTTCTCGCATTCGAAAACGGATTGTGGAACCGGATTTCCGGGCAGGACGTCCAAAGCGAATTGTCGATCCTGCCTCAGCTGGCCTGGAAAAAGGCAGCAGAAACCAGATTGCCTGCCGAAGCCGAGCGCACATTGCAGCGACAACTCGATGACCGACTGCACACGCCGGAGCCTCTGTATTTGATTTTCAAAGATGCCACTGCAAATGAAGCGAAGTGAAATGACGAATGCCCAATGACGAATGACGAATGAATGCCGAAGCTCCAATGACGGGTAGAGGGACAGTCGCTGCCTTTCTTTGAACTTCGTCATTTGGACTTCCTTCGTCATTCAGCATTCGTGCTTCGTCATTCCCATAGCCATTCACATGCGCTTAAAGAATCGATTTGTTCTCGTTAGTCTGCTTGTCTTGCTCGCGGCGTTATTGGCGATTGCGTTCTCGCCATTTGCTATTTCCAATGGCGTTCGCTCGTGGATTTGGTGGATGGCCCGGCGGGAAGGCTTCATTGCTAATATTGAAAATATCGACGCCCCGTTTTTGGGTCCGGTTGTGATTCGCCAGCTTCACCTGAAAAGTGCGCGCGACGATGCGCTTCGTGTCGATCTGACTGCCACCGACGCCCGGATTGGTTTGAATCTTAAGCATGTCCTTCTGCACGCGCGCGGCCGGGTAATTCGCAATCTTGCGGTCCGCGAATTGCGCGTGGAAGTGCGCCGCAGCAATCCAAACTTGCGAGCGATAAGCCAAAGGAGCTGGGCGACTCTACAGCGATTGCTCCCGGAAAATCTGAGCATTGCGAACTTGGAAGTCCGGACTGAGAACGGCCCAACCTTGATTCTTTTGCGAGGCGGCTTCCTGTTTGCGAGCGAAACCGAGGCTGGCCGGTTCAACGCGGCCGAGGTCATGATCGCGTCGCCGTGGCTGCACCAGACTTTTTCGCAATTGCGCGGCGCAACTCACTGGGAAGCCAATCGCCTGACCCTCGCCGGACTCACTTTGAGCCGCGGTCTCGATCTGCAATCGGCCACAGCAGACCTCTCGCGCTTGGGCAATCAACACGTGGGGTTGCAGTTCGAGCTCGACGCTTTCGGGGGAAAAATCCGCGGAAACATCGCCAACGAATGGCGTTCTGAGCATTCTCGGTGGAAGATTGCAGGGGGAGCCAGCGACATTTCCCTGGCGCAAACCTCGGACGCATTCGGGTTCGCCGGTCGCGTTGACGGTTTGCTTCACGCCAGCAACTTCACTTTTCTTGGAACGTTGGCCGAGCCGGACCGCGTAACTGCATCGCTCTGGACTGAAGTGACCGGCCTCACCTGGCGCGATCGCACAGCCGAAGCTATCATGCTCGGCGCGGCGCTTTACAATCGGAAGATTCAGCTCCAGCAACTTTATATTAGACAAAAAACTAACCAGTTCACTTTAAGTGGCGAAGCCGCATTACCCACCAACTCGTCCGGCTGGCTCAGCCCGGATTTTCGCGGCACAATTTCCGCGTCAATCAATGAGCTTGGCGATTTCGCCGTTTTGTTTGGCGCTAGCCCTGAGGATTTTGCGGGGAAAATCACCGTCGAGGGAGCAATGGACACCCGCGATCGCAAATTTGGCGGACATCTCGTGCTCGAGGGCGCTTCGCTCACGTTCTTTAAAACCGCGATCGACAGTTTGAGCGCGAAGCTGAATTTGAAAGCACCCGAGTTGGAGATTGAACAGTTGGAAATGAAACGCAAAAACGATTCGCTAACTGGGACTGGCAGGATCGACATGTCGCGCGAGCACAACTATTCAGGGACGCTCGATGCCCGCGCCGATGATCTGCGCCCGTATCTTTTCGGCTTTCGTGCATCAACCGGAAAGAGCGCAGGCTCGATTCCGGTGGATATTCAGGCAACGATCACTTCCAGCAAATGGAATGCGCGCGCCGTAGTCGATGTGCCAAACTCGAGCCCGATTAGCTTCACAGCGAATTTTTCCTTGCCCGTCGGCACCAATTGGGACGGATTCCGGATGTCTCCGCTCAATCTTACGCTTGATTTCCCATTCGTCCTTCTGGCAAACACGCCCCAATTTTTTCATCCTGAAATTTTCCAAAACGGCATTCTGAGTGGAAGCATTTCTCTTTCCGAAACGCTGCAACATCCGCGCATCGTTGGCAACGTGCAGCTCGTCAACGGAAAGCTGTCCGGCAACGGCGGAACTGCTTTCAACCTCACCGAAGCGAGCAGCCGCATCGTGTTTGAAGGAAATCGCGCAGCAATAGAGTTTCTCAATGTCGCGACCAAAGACGTCGATCTTTCGCTTGGTGGAGAAATCGATTTTCAAGATACGAACGATGTGACGATCCGATCAAACGGAGCCGAGCCGGTCTTCGATCTGACGCCGTACCACATCGATTGCGTGAACAAAATTGAAGTTGCGCCAGCGGGGTTGACGCTCGCGCCAGCCGTGGCGGGGTTGGAATTTCATGGTGGCATTTTTCAATCCGGTTGGACGATCAGCTTGCAAGAAGCTTCAAACGCGCAGCCCTTTGGTATTTCAAACCTGAATCGTGGCACTCGCGAATTTCCGCTCTGCCTTGGTGCTAGCCCGGAGGAACGAGCCTTATTACTGGGCGCCGTCCCCCGGCCTCAGCTCACTCGACAAACGCCTCCGAAAAAACAAGAGAAGCGGCGATAATAGCTTGAAGCTTCAACACCCAGGATCGCGATGGCGGGCTAAAACCCGACTGCTTTAAGCAGTCGAGTTTCCAGGAGGGGCTTGTGAGATGATGTCCCATCGCGCTGTCGCGGGTTTTGATGTGACCAGCCAGGGCGAAAGCTTTTCCTTCAGGTCCGGTGTGAGATTCACGCGAAGCTCCGCGCCGGCATCCAGGCACAACGGATTGCCGTTTCCCCGCTCAAACAGCAATTGAACCGGGCGCCGACCCGGAGAACTCACGAGAAGCTCGCGCACCCGGCGCAGTTCACCGCCTGTCGTCGCGGAAGAAAATTGCAGAAGAACAGCGGAATCCTCCGACGTATCTGCCAGCCTGTCATTCGCGGCATTGTCTTTGCCGGTGGTAAACGATCTGATTTCCAATGCCGTGGCGCGAAGCGCATCGTCGCGTTTGTCCAGTGTTCCTTTTATCTCAACAACGCGTCCCGCCGCGAGCGCATCAGAGACTTTCAGGTAAACCTCGTTCCACACGACTACTTCGAGCATGTCTGTCAGGTCTTCGACCCAAATTACTGCGAATGGTTTTCCCTCTCGCCTTGTAAATTTTTTTTCTACCTGCACAATCGCGCCCCCGATCTTGAAGGCCGCGCGGTCATCGAACTCAGCTAACGAAGCGATCGAGCGGTAATTTTTCGTTGCAAATACATCGGCATAGGCATCGAGCGGATGGCCGCTGACGTAAAAACCGAGAAGCTCTTTCTCGTAGGAAAGTTTTTCGTGCTCGCTCCATGACCTGATCACTTTTCGCCGGCTCGCCGTGGCGGCGTGCGTTTGCTCATCGAAAAGTGAGACCTGTCCGGCAACCCGATCGCGGTGCATCGCTGCCGACGAAGCGAGCGCGTCATCGATGGAGACGAAAAGCTCTGCGCGGTCCCGCCTGGTAAAATCGAAGGCGCCGGCTTTGATAAGGCTCTCCAACATTTTACGATTGGCGAGGCGCGAATCGAGCCGGCCGCAAAAGTCTTCCAGTGAACTGAACTCGCCGTTCTGCTCGCGCTCGCGAATGGCCATTGCCATCGCCGCTTCGCCAACGTTCTTGATCGCAGCAAGACCATAGCGGATCGCGCTGTAGCCGGGATCGGCGATCCCGGCGCCGGCGTCATCGATGCTGGCTACAGTTTCGGGCGTAAATTTCAGGCCGCTCTTGTTGATGTCCGGCGGCAGAATGGAAATGCCCATGCGTTTGCATTCGCCGACGAATACCGAAATTTTATCCGTGTTATTGATTTCGTTGCTGAGCAGCCCGGCCATGAATTCCATCGGGTAATGCGCTTTGAGATATGCCGTTTGATAGCTGATGACGCCATACGCCGCGCTGTGGCTTTTGTTGAATCCATACCCTGCAAATTTTTCCAGCAAATCGAAAATGGCGTTCGCTTTTCTCTCCGGGATTTTGTTCGTGCGCGCGCAGCCCTCGATGAAGTTTTTGCGTTCTTTCGCCATTTTCTCCTTGTCCTTCTTGCCCATTGCGCGTCGCAGAAGATCGGCCTGTGCCAGTGAGTAGCCGGCAAGCTTGCTCGCAGCAGCCATCACCTGCTCTTGGTAAATCATCACGCCGTAGGTGTCGGCGCAGATGTCTTCGAGAAGCGGATGCAGATATTTGATTGGGGTAAGCCCCTTCTTCGCTCGCACGTACTCCGGGATGAGCTCCATCGGGCCTGGCCGATACAGCGCGATTAACGCGATGATGTCGTCGAGCTTTTTTACGTCGAACTGCTTCGACAAACTGGTCATCCCGCCCGATTCCATTTGGAAAAGACCAATCGTTTCACCGCGGTTATAGAGAGCGAACGCGGTGCCATCATCGAGCGGAATATTTTTCAGCGAAAAGCCTGGCTCGCGTTTGCGAATTAGCGTGAGCGTATCTTCAATCACCGTCAGCGTTTTTAGTCCAAGAAAATCCATTTTCAGGAGACCAAGATCGTTGAGCGGTCCCATCGGGTATTGGCTGATGACGTCGTTGCCTTTCACGTCACGACAAAGCGGGATGTAATCCGACAAATCCCGATCCGCGATGACAACGCCTGCTGCGTGCACACCTGCGTTACGCGACAAACCTTCGAGAACTTTCGCATGCTCGAAGAGCTGCCGGGTCACCGGCTCAGTGGCAACTGCTCGTTTCAATTCCGGATTTTTCTCCACGGCTGTATCGAGCGTGATGTTCAGTTCGTTCGGGATCATCTTCGCGATGCGATCGGCGTCGCGATAGCTCCATCCCAGCACCCGACCCACGTCGCGCACCACGCTTTTCGCTTTGAGTTTGCCAAAGGTGATGATCTGCGCCACGCGGCGTTCACCATATTTTTGCCGGACGTATTCGAGGACTTCGCCGCGGCGCGCTTCGCAAAAATCAACGTCGATGTCCGGCGGCGAAACGCGGTCCGGATTTAAAAACCGCTCGAAAATCAATCCGTATTGCAACGGGTCGATGTCGGTGATTCCAAGAACGTAAGCCACGATCGAGCCTGCCGCCGAGCCGCGCCCGGGGCCGACCGGAATGCCTCGCTCCTTGGCGAAATGAATGAAGTCCCAGACGATGAGCAGATAACTGAGGAACCCAGTTTTTTCCAGAACGCCCAGCTCGTATTCGAGTCGATGGGCCAGTTCCGGATCCGTCGTCGTGCGTTCACCATAGCGCGCGCGCAAACCTTCATAACATAGCTCGCGCAAATAACCTTCGCGCGTTTTCCCGGCCGGAACCGGATACTCCGGATATTTGGAGCGGCCGAATTCAAGATCGAGGTAACAGCGTTCGCCGATCTCGAGCGTGTTCGTAATCGCCTGGGGAAAATCGCGGAACACCTCGCGCATTTCCGCCGGTGATTTGAAATACAGTTCCGGCAGGTACCGCATGCGGGTTTCGTCCTGCACCATTTTGCCCGTGCCAATGCAAAGCATCACATCGTGCGCCTCGTGATCGCTGCGGCGCAGAAAGTGCACGTCGTTTGCCGCAACCAAACCGACGCCGAGGTCCCGCGCGATCTGCACCAGGGCAGCGTTGCATTTCTTTTGCGCCTCCATCCGTGATCGTGCAATTCGAGGAAGAAATTTTCCGCGCCAAGGATCTCGCGATATTCCGCGGCGCTCTGTTTTGCCTTCTCGATATTGTTCGCCTGAATCGCGCTGTTGATTTCGCTTGCGAGGCAACCGCTGAGCCCGATCAAACCGGCTGATCGAGCCGCCAGCAGCTTCTTATCGATCCTCGGCGCGTAATGAAAACCATCCAGATGCGCTGCCGTCACGAGCTTGACCAAGTTTCGGTAGCCGGTCTCGTTTTCCGCCAGGAGCGTGAAGTGATACGCCGCATCCCGCCGCGAGGCAGGCCGATCCTTATGCGAACCGGGTGCGACGTAAACTTCGCAGCCGATGATCGGTTTAACTCCAGCACGCTGCGCTTCCTGGTAAAATTCAATCGCCCCAAACAAATTGCCATGATCAGTGATGGCGACCGCCGGCATGTTGAATTCGGCCGCTTTTTTCATCAGCTCTTTCATTCGGATCGAGCCATCCAGCAGCGAATATTCGGTATGCAGATGGAGATGAACGAAAGAGTCGCCGCGCATTAGTTTCCAGTATAAGCGCCCGTAAAATTTGGCAAATTTACGAGGCATGCCAACAGACTGATAGTGCGCGACTGCGGGGCGCGCCCACTGTAGAGGCAGCCCTGTCGGCTGCTTTGATGTTTGATGCAGGCGACACACCTGCGGCCACAGCGCTATTTGAGCGCAATCGGCTTCTTGGATTCTTCCACGATTTTTTCGAAGCGTGGATCGCCACGCAGCGGGTCCCAATAGGGATCGAGGCGGAGGTCACCGTAAGACGTGCCAGCCGGGATTTGGGCGAGTGGTTTAAGTTGCTCAATAGCCAGGTCGCGCTCGCCAACCTGCGCGCAGATCGCAGCATAAAAATAAAGGATCCCAGCGCCGTCGAGCGCGTTTTTTGTTACCGGTAGAAGTTCCACCGCGTGGCGACCCTCGCTGAGAGCTTCTTGTTTTCGGCCGAGCGCGGCATCGATCAGGCCCAGGGAGCAAAGACCGCCCTCCATCCATTCATCGGGCTGTGCGCGAACAACTTTCTCCTGTTCCGTGCGCGCAGCGCTGAAAGCGGCGCGGGCACCGTCGTCGTCTCCTTTCATCCGAGCAACCAAGCCCTCTGCGTAAGCGCGGGTAAACCCAACACTTCGTACTTCAAAAGGATTGTTGGTAATCGCTGCCAATGCGTTATCAGCCGCAACGGGATTGCGCCCATATAAAGCGATTAAAAAGCACAACGATGCCTCGGTTCTCAACAATGCAGGGTTATCGGTGAAATTTTCTCCCAGAACACCCTGCACGGGTTGAAGATCGGCTCGCTCCCATACCTCGATCTCAGCGCGATCAAGCCTGTAGAGAACATTGTTTGGTTCCAAGGCAATGAGGCGATCAGTCATCGCTCTGGCCTGTCCGTAGTTCCGCATTAACATGTAAGTCAGGCTGGCCTCTGCGATGATCATGGTGTTGCGCGGGTCCAGCTCCAGTGCACGCTCGAGGTTGCGCACGGCATCGTGCCAACGGTTCTGGCGGCGATCGATGAGACCACTCCATAAAAAAACTCGTGCATTGTTGGGCAAGGTGCGGAGAGCAATGGCCAGCTCGTCACGGGCCCGGTCGTAATCGAAGTAGCCGTGGTAAAAGTGCGCGGCCAAAGCAAGATGCGCCTCGCCCGAGTCTGGTTTTAGACGAAAAGCGGCATCGATTGCCGCCTTTGCCAAGGCGAGCCGGTTGGGCGTGTGATCGACGCGGTCCAAGTAAACCTCATCGTGCGCCAGGGCCAACCCGCAATATGCGAGAAGAAAACTTGGATCACGGGCTACCGCCTGATTGAGCAAGTCCACCGCTTGCAACTCATACTTGCGTCGCGCATCTCCTCCCTCGTACGCAGCCTTATCGATGAGATCTGTCGCGCGAACATAAAGATCGTAGGCAGCAATGTCTTTGGTGGGTTGATCCGCAATGGCCGCCTTTTCACGAGGTGAAATTTTCGCTTCAAGCTGGTCTGCGATTTTTTGTGCGATCTCGCTTTGGATTGCGAACACGTCTGCCAGATCGCGATCATAAGTCTGTGCCCAAAGGTGTTTGTCGGTACGAGTATCGACCAACTGCGCATTGACGCGCACTTTGCCGCCGGCACGCTGAACGTTTCCTTCCAACACGTGAGCAACTCCAAGCTGCTGGCCAATCTCGCGCAGATTGCGTGGGTTTCCGGCTTTGTAGAGCATCACGGAGGTGCGACTGATCACTTTCAAATCGGCCACTTTGGCCAGATCGCTTAGAATTTCATCCTGCACGCCCTCGGCGAAAAAGGCGTTCGCTTCGTCCTTGCTGAGATTGTTGAACGGTAGGACTGCGATGCTTTTCTCGCGAACGGCTAGTGCTCTTGCGGCGAACTGCGGCGCATACCGGAAGAAGAGAAACCCGATCGTGGCGACGGCGACGAGCAAGGCGAGCGCGCCCACGGAAATCCGCCGATAAGTGGTCCGTCTTCTTTTTGCCGCGGCTGCAGCAGCCGCAGCAGCGCGCGCGGCTTTGAGCTTCTCTGGCATTGCCGGATTTCCAAGTTCCTCAGTGTACAGATTCGCGACGGAAATGCGGGCGCCATGTTTCACTTCGCACTCGCCTAGTTCATGTAAAAGAGGCCGCCATTCGTCGTACTCTTCCAAATCCTCAGCTACATGTCTGGACACAAGAATGTGGCCGGCGTCGCCGCAATTCATTACGCGCTGCGCCGTGTTTAGACCAGCGCCAGCAAGATTGGTGCGGCCGGTAACATCGATCACACCGCTGATCGGTCCGCTATGGATGCCCATGCGCAGCCGCAAGCGCGGATGATCCTTGAGCGCGCAACTCAGTTCCATCGCGCAACGTACCGGTGCTTCCGGGCTGGTGTAAAAAACCAACGCCATGCCATCGCCGGTACTGATCTTGATCAGATGCTCCGACGCCTCGGCTTTTTGAAATTCCTTTGTTGCCCGAACAACCTGGGTCAGCTCATCGACTACCGCGTGTTGTTCGTTAATGGAGAGCTTCGAGTAGCCGACCGTGTCAATGAACAAAACATGCGCGATTTCAAGCTGGATCTCTTTTTGGGCTTCGGCGGCCATTTCTACCCCGCTGCTTAGAATTTACCTGACTAGAATAAAGTCGAATCGTCGAAGGTAAAGATCGAGCACGTTTGCATGCTCTGCCGCACCCGTGCGATGTCGAACAGGTAAGGAAACCCGCAAAATTAATGTATCATCGAAGATAGCTTGCGTGGTTCCACTAGCCAATGCGAGGCGAGGCCCATCGCCGTCTGCCCGGCTCGGAATGACCGCGTTGTTTATTATGCAAAATTTCGTGATTGCATTCGCACCGCTCAATTGCTATGAGAGCGCGTGCTGCGGGTAGCTTTCGATTGCAAAACACCACGCGCTACCGAGTTTACTTCGACATGAAAAAACTGGAAGCCATCATCAAACCGTTCAAGCTCGAGGAGGTCAAAGAAGCGCTCGCAGAGCTGGGCATCGAAGGAATGACCGTCACGGAAGTCAAAGGCTTTGGCCGGCAAAAAGGGCACACCGAGATTTATCGAGGGAGCGAATACACGGTGGACTTTCTGCCGAAAGTGAAAGTGGAAGTGGTGATGGCGGACGACATGGTGGAACGGGCGGTCAATGTCGTGGTGGCCGCTGCGAAGACGGGTAAGATCGGAGATGGAAAAGTATTCGTGCTCCCAGTGGAACACGCGGTGCGCATCCGCACGGAAGAGATCGGCGAAAAAGCGGTGTAGCGTGCTCCGCACGCGCTCGTCGTTAAACCGTTGAAGCGTTAAAACGTTGAAACGGTTTATGAATTTGACGATTCCCCATTCAACATTTTAACAGTTTACCTTTTTAACGCTTCAACCATTCAACGCTTCAACCAAAATTATGGCCAAAGACAAAACTCCATCTGACGTCAGCAAAATGATCAAAGACCGCGAGGTGAAACTCGTGGATTTCAAATTCACCGATCTGCCCGGCACGTGGCAGCATTTCACTACCACGCTGAGTGATTACAGCGACGATATTTTCACCGATGGACTCGGGTTCGACGGTTCGAGTATTCGCGGCTGGAAAGTGATCAACGCTTCCGACATGCTGGTCATCCCCGATCCGGCCACGGCGTGGATCGACATTTTCAACGCTGAACCGACCCTAAGTTTGATTTGCACCATTGTCGATCCGATCACGCGCGAACCGTACGATCGCGACCCGCGCGGCGTCGCCGAGAAAGCCGAAGCTTATTTGAAGAGCACCGGCATCGCCGATACCGCATTCTTCGGGCCGGAGGCTGAGTTCTTTATTTTCGATGATGTGCGCTTCAGTTACGACGGCAATTCTTCATTTCACCACATCGACAGCGCGGAGGGACATTGGAACAGCGCACGCGAAGAATTTCCGAACCTCAGCTACAAAATTCGGGCGAAGGAAGGTTACTTCCCCGTGCCGCCAATGGACACGCTCCAGGACATCCGCAACGAAATGGCGCTGGAGATCGAGAAGGCCGGGATTCCCGTGGACAAACAACATCACGAAGTCGCCACGGCTGGCCAGGCCGAGATCGATATCCGCTTCGCGCCGCTAAAACAGATGAGTGACTCGATGCAATACTACAAATACATCATTCGCAACGTCGCGCGCAGGCATAACAAGACCGTGACGTTCATGCCAAAACCGCTCTTCGCCGATAACGGTTCCGGTATGCACACGCACATTTCGCTTTGGAAAGATGGCAAACCATTGTTCGCAGGAAATGGCTATGCCGGGTTGAGTGAAATGGCGCTGTTCTTTATCGGCGGAATCTTAAAACACGCACCGGCGCTCACCTGCTTTTGCAATCCAACGACCAACAGCTTCAAGCGTCTCGTGCCGGGATTCGAGGCGCCCGTGAACCTCGCCTATTCGGCGCGAAATCGTTCCGCTGCGATTCGTATTCCCACGTATTCTGCCAGTCCCAAAGCGAAGCGGCTCGAATTCCGCACGCCTGATCCCGCCGCTAATCCGTACATCGCGTTCTCCGCAATGCTGCTCGCCGGCCTCGACGGCGTCCAAAACCGCATCGACCCCGGCGATCCGCTCGACAAAAATCTTTACGAACTCCCGCCGGAAGAACTCGCGCAGGTCGCCAGCGTCCCCGATTCGCTGCGTGGCGCGATCGAAGCGCTCCAAGCCGACCCTTCGTTCCTGTTGCGCGGCGACGTCTTCAACGAAGACTTCATCGCCAACTGGATTGATATGAAACAAAAAGAATACGACGCGCTGCGTTTAAGACCGCACCCTTACGAATTTGCGATGTACTATGATGTTTGACGGCCGCGATGCTGCCCGCACTTGTCGCGCCGTAGCCTTGGCGAAAGCGGACCCGTACGAATTCGCGATGTATTACGACGTGTGATGGTAGGGCGCGACGGCCGGGCGCGACGACGTCAGCGGCTTTGCTTGCAACCCAATTGGACGAAGAAATATTCGCATTTAATTACGAACGTTCGTCTAACTCTCGTTAGGCTGTTGCAAGCGTCGCGCGGGCGTAATGCCGCTGTCATCGTTTACGAACTTGTTCGACGCGCGGGCTGTGGCGGCGCCAGCCGATCAGCGCTGCCGCGCCACGCCAGCGGCGAGGCTAGGCACCTCCGACCAACAGGCGGGCGGCTCGGCTGCTATACGTGACTCACGTATGCCATTGCGTCTGCGGTTACCGCGAGAAATTTCGTTCTGCGCAAACGTTACTAAGTCTCGAAGAGACATAAGTAGTGAGTCATTCGCTCGCGGCTAATTCATTGCGGTTATCAAAGTCGCGATGACCTTGCCGTCGCGAACAATCTGATAGCCCGCTCTCCCAGCGAGAGCCTGCCATGACGACCGCGGGTTGCAAAACTCGATCACCGTGTCGCCCGGTTTGAACTTTTCGCGAAAACTACGAGCCTCGATAGCGAGCCACCCATGTTCAGCGGGGCCAATCAGCTCATCGATTTCCTCAATGCTAACTGGTCGTTCCTGATATTCGTTAGTCGGTGTCAACTTCACCGGGACCGGGCCCGTGTCGCGACGTTGGATAAGTGCTCGCTGCCGGGCTAGTCTCTTGTGAATGTCGTCCTCATAACTTCGGCTCAAACCTCGCTCTATAACTTGCAGTGCTTCCGCCCAGCGACCAGCCTGCCGCAAGCAGTCGGACACGACGATCTCGAATTCGCCCGGGTGCCCTGCGAATGGCCCCGGCTGCTCTCCAAATAACTGTCCCTCGCCCAGCAGAGCAACGAACGTATCTGCTGCTTTGCCGTGCCATGCTCGGGCAAGCTCGCCTTTTCCATCGCCATCCAGAACCCAAGCCGCGAAGAGATAAGTCCAGCCGGCGTCTGCCTGCCGCCCGGCCGCTTCGGCGAGCATTCCTGCACAAATGAAATTGGAGACATACTCCGGGTAACGAGCATCGACGAGCTGCGAGCGGTACGCGGCGCTCTCGATCACTGGTCGTAGCTGCTTGTCAAACTCTGCCACATTGTACGAGCAATAGCCGCAGGACGGGCAACGTTCCATCGCGCCCATATGGGTAAACACATGGCCACAATTACCGCATGTTACACTCTGTAGGTCCGGTAAATGCATGGCGAGTTGTTGAATTCGAGTTGGGTTTACATGTCTTCCCGATCGTCACCCGGCGGTAGATGTTTCTTGATTAGCCGGATGCAGTACCAGGCAAGCAGTACACCAATCAAAACAAGCCAAAATGCTGTTCCTCCGTGGCGGCTGCCCGCGCCGACTTCGAATCCGGTAAATATGAGCGCGATGCCAATCAGCAGCCAACTTCCATACAGCAGCGCACGGTAGTAATTACGATTGCCTGCAGTGGAAGGGATTGGAGTCGTCCGTGTCACCGTCGCTTGTCTGGTCGGAGCAACGATCCTCGTAAAATCGTCCAGTTTAAAATTTTCGTGGACGATTCTGCCTGCAGTTTTTGCTTCGTCAACAGGTAGCCCGGCCTTTTCAAAGGCTTTGGCAAAGTTCTCCGGAGTATTCTCATCCGTTTCAAAGAAGCCAGTTGCGTTCAAAACTCTTTTCCACTCATCCAGTTTGAAATTATCGTGAACGGTCTGGCCTACACTAGCCGCTACCGTGGCAGGCAACCCAGCTTTCTCGAAAGCTTTGGCAAGGTTCTCTGGGGTATTCTCCCCGGCTTCAAGGGCCGTCTCGATGGTCTTCCATCCATCAAGGTTGGGAAATTTCTGTTTCAGTCGAGAAAAGAGTTCTTCATTCAGTGTCACTGCGTTCCTTACTTTCACTTTCTGCTTCTTTCTCTTTTGAGTTGGGTTTGCTTTGGGGTGAGAGGAAGCACACCTCTCCCCTCTCTGACAGGTGTAGTCCACCTGCTGTATTTCTTTCCGCAAGTCTTGGAATTAGCCATCGTATGACAGGTCCAACGAGACGCCTAACTATCGTTGGACGAATCTTCGCAAAAGGTCACGAACATTTCATCGGTGGTTTCAAGAGCTTGTCCTCGTGATCCGCTTGTTCCTTCAATGGCTCCTCGATAAATTCGAAGTGCTCGCCTTCTGCTAAATGCGTCAAAGCGCCAATTCTTGGAACCGAAACTATTGGCGGACTTGAACCGCGTATGCTGACAATTGTCTCAGTTCCTTTTTTGAATGTGGTGTAGCGACCCATCTGAGTTGCTTTTGGAATCTCACGCACCGGGCGCCACTCGGCGGGAGACGGGAGCGGAAGTCTAACAGTTTTTAACCAACGAATTTTTCTTTTCATACGCGTTTCTTAGTTTTCATCAGCCAGGGAAGGCCTGATGGCCGCAGCCTGTTTTACGCTCCTTGGCCGGCATCCGGCGCAGTGCCCTCCTTCTGGCTGATACGTTATACTTACACATACCGGTCAGAGCGATTTTAACTTAGGAAACCCGCCTTTTTGTAGCCATTTTCGGAAGAAATCCGATTTTCCTTGCCCACATTTAGGTCATTCGATTTTTCGTTCATGTAGCGATTCGTTTAATTCTTCTCGCCTGCGAAACTTGGAAAATCATGCGCGCCTGCTCGAGCAATTGGGCTTGCCAGAGGAAACTGCCGGCGCTACGACTTCTATTGATATGCCCCTGTTTGTACCGATCCCCCGCTGCAAACACCGCTGGCCGTTGTGCAGCCTCACTTTCCCATGACTAAACTACACTTATTCCGAGCCACCCTCGTTCTCGCCAGCGCTGGCTGATCTTGTTCTCGTTAGACGATTCTCCACGCGATGCATAGTCCCTCACAGCCGCATTGTAGGAAAGGGGAAACCGGAGCAACATGGATCGTGTCATAATTTCGGATCCCTCCGATATTTTTTTCCCGCTTCCAAGGGAGGTTTTTGAGCAATCTTGCTTGGTTTATCACGGCACCGGTGCCATCAATGCGCAGGGCATCGAAACCAACGGTTGGGGGACCGGGGACCTCCCGTATGCATGGAACGATGTTCTGAAGGTTCTCAAGTGGTGCGAGCAGCTACGCCTGGAATTCTCCGATACAGAAGGAGGATACAGCGTACTTCGAGCATTCTCGGCAGGCGTGACTGATGCCTACGTCGCGGCCAAACCGCTGAGCTTCTCCATCTGCTACTGGAACGCTCGCAACTATGCAGGAAACCCCGATGGTGAAACCGTAACCGCTCTCCGAATAGTACTATCCAAGCTGAAAGCCATGGCGTCCGATTTGGAAGAGCGTGCCCTTCATGAGCGCGCGCTTCGCCACGCAATGGAGCGATCACCACTTACCTATGGGGAAACTCTCCGCGAGCCCGTGGAACGCTTGGAAGCAGGCTTCTTGGAGAAACATCTGCCAGAAATCACTCACTTGATCGAAAAGCATGCGCACCGCGTTGCGAACTTCCCTGTTGTTCTTGCAGTCCGTTTGGCAGAAAGGCAGGTCGAGCCCGAAAGGCGATCACTTCTGGCCCTCGATTGTAGCACGCGTATTCGTTTTGGCGGTGTAGAAGTGCGGACTCTTCCCGAAGTGATTGTGCACCCTGACCAGTTGGTTGCCTGTATCGAGTTCCCCCGCGGAGTTCGCCGCTGGACGTCCTTTGCAGGGCGAGCAGCTACCACTTCCTTGGAACCTCGGGACTCGCCGACTTGATGATCTTCATGATACCGCCTTGAAGGCGCTGTACGAGCGTGGTTTTCGATTCAACGATGGCTCGTAGAGAGGAACCGAACAACCGCGCCCAGCCGAATGCTTTGCGCGCCGCTGAGCTTGTTCGTTAGGCCTGGCGCATGGAAGGCCAGGGAAATCAGTGGTGCGAAATGACGAGTATGGTGTTCCCGATCAAAGCAGAGGTTAGCGATCCGTGGGCGGAGACGTTCGCGTTCAGTGCGCAGAAGACGATGTATGGTGGCAAGCACATCGCCAAAGGCGACACGATCTTTATCTTTGCGAGCGAGAACGAAGGCGGGCCAGGTCTCATCGCGAGCGGCGTCGTCACCTCGGCCAAAGCGATCGCAAAGAAACGTGGGATCGCCCAGCAAACGCCGCGCGTGAGCATCACCATCAGACGCACCGCGCTCGCGAAACGGCGCCTGGGACGAAGCGAGCTCAAACTTTTTTCCAACTGGAACGACGGTCGACCCGAGACCGAGCTCAATTTCAAATTCTATCGTCAGGCAACGAACAAGATTGCCGGCATCTCGGATGAAGCGGCGGCGTTCCTCCGCGGATTCTTTTAGCGTGGCCGATTTCTACAGGAATCGGCTCGTAATTCACAAGGAAAAGTGAATCGCGCAGCGAGCTACGATGGCTGCGAAGCTGTCATTCCTTGGTTGAATCGGCTCATCTGACTTTCGAATTGAACAAACAACCCAATCCCTTCATAAATCGCAGCATGAGAAAGTCGCAAATCGTCTGTTGCTTCATCGTGGTCAGTTTGCTTGGCGGACACCGCTTTGCCCGAGCCGCTGATCCCGCGCATCCGGATCAACCGATCGTTTCTCCGGCTGAGGCAATTTCGCGGTTGAAGGAAGGCAATGGCCGTTTCACTGCGGGTAACGCGCAGCATCCGCATGAATCTGCCGACGAAAGAAAGCACATGGCGACGAACAGCTATGCAAACGCCGGCATGATTTTCCTGGGAATGACCGCTGAGCAGGCAGCGAAACGGCGCGGAGAACTGACGAAGAGTCAGCATCCGTTTGCGGCCATCGTCAGTTGCTCCGATTCACGTGTCCCGCCCGAAATTGTTTTCGATGAGGGCCTCGGCGATTTATTCGTGGTGCGCGTCGCAGGCAACGTGATGAACGACGAAAACCTGGGAAGCGTCGAGTATGCGGTGGATCACCTGGCGGTTCGGCTAATCGTTGTGCTTGGACATCAGCGTTGCGGCGCCGTCAAAGCAGCGAAGGACACCATCGCTGCCAAAACTGAAGCGCCCGCACATATTCAATCGTTGGTCAACGCGATCCGACCGGCAGTCGAGGCCACAGTCAAAGGCGACCTCGAGGCAACTGTGGAAGCAAACGTGAAAAATGTCGTGCAAGCGCTGCGCTCATCCACGCCCATTCTCAAGCCGAAAGTTGATTCTGGAGAAGTGCGCGTGATCGGCGGCTATTACAGCCTCGACACCGGATCTGTGACTTTTCTCGAGGAAAAATAGTAGATCGCGTTTAGAAAATACCTTTCGTAAAGCGAGGAGTTTATGGCCAAGCTCGAAGGCACAGATCGGAACATAAGTCTGACCCCTGCTCAGCAACGGTTAAGCGACCTCTGGGACGAGCATGTGCAGTATGAGTTTTCGACGCGCAACACTGAGGACACGCTCGCCACGATGGTCGAAGACGCTTACGTGAATCACATTCCAGTGCTAACCGGCGGGGTCGGCCGGGACGAATTGCGAGAGTTTTACTCGAAACGTTTCATTCCGCAGATGCCACCGGACACTGAGATGACGCCGGTTTCGCGAACAATCGGCGAAGACCAAATAGTGGACGAAATGGTATTCAAGTTCACTCACAGCATTCCGATGGACTGGATGTTGCCAGGAATTCCTCCGACGGGAAAACGTGTGGAGGTTCCGCTTGTCGCAATCGTCCGGTTCAGAGACGGCAAGCTGGCTCACGAGCACATTTACTGGGACCAGGCGTCGGTGCTGGTTCAGATCGGATTGCTTGACCCCGCCAAGCTGCCGGTAGTGGGCGTTGAAAGCGCGCGCAAGGTTCTCGATCCGATATTACCAGCGAACGCGCTGATGCGCCGTGCTGATCGAAATCAGTAGTTGTTTAACCGGCGACGAACTGTTAAACATATTAGGAGCGGCGTATGTCAGCACAACCAACGCAGCCGTCCCTCTACGAACGTCTCGGCGGAATTTACAGCATTGCCTGCGTCGTCGACGATCTCATTGACCGCGTCATGAATCACCCGCGGCTGAACGCTAACCCAGCCGTGAACGAAGCCCACCATAAAGTCCCGCCACCCGGCTTCAAATATTTCGTTACCGAAATGGTCGGCTGGGCGAGCGGCGGCCCGCAGAAATATACTGGACGCCCGATGCGCGAGTCTCACGAACACCTGAACATTATGCCTAAAGAATGGGAGGCGTTCATGGATGATTTTCAACAATCACTCGACAAGTTCAGTGTACCCGCTGCGGAACAGGAGGAACTGAAGGCAATCGTCAACAGCACCTACGGCGACATCGTAGTTGGCAAATCCTAACACGGACTGAGTGCTATTCTTTCCCAACAAATGAGCGTCATTGGAAAAGTCGACAGCCTCTGGCGTTATCCGGTCAAAAGCATGCGAGGCGAAGAGATGGACGAAGCTTTTGCAGGTTTCTCCGGAATTTATGGCGATCGACTCTTTGCCTTCAGAAGTTCGGCGAGTCCCAAGGGATTCCCCTATTTCACAGCGCGCGAGCAAACAAAACTTTTGCAGTATCGTCCGTGCTTTCGTTATCCCGACAAAGCGGAGCGGCCCGTCAACCTAAGTGAAGCGGAGAGCATGGGCGCGAATCCTGTCTCGGCCGATCCTTCGGAGTTAATGATCGATGTTAAAACTCCGGACGGACGAACGCTCGCGATTGATGATCCCGCTCTGATGACGATGATGCGAGCCGACATCGATGAAAAGCATCAGCTCACGTTGATGCGATCCGAGCGCGCGATGACCGATTGTCGTCCGTTTTCGATGTTTAGTTTGCAATCGGCGCGACAATTGGCTGAAGAGACGGGCGCTCCGATGGATAAGCGGCGTTTCCGAGCAAACGTGTATGTGGACTTAGCATCCGGGCAAGGCTTCGCCGAGAACGATTTTGTAGGCCGATCGGTGCGGATTGGGCCCAAAGTAGTCGTCACGATTCTGGAACGCGATCCGCGCTGCATGATAATTACACTCGATCCCGATACCGGAGAAAAAACGCCGGCGATATTGAAAAAAGTAGCGCAAGCTCACGATGGTATGGCCGGCGTTTACGGTGCGGTCATGGTGGAAGGCATGCTGCACAAAGGTGACTCGATAGAGCTGCTAGACTAGCGCGCGATAGTCGAGTGGCTGGTGGCAAAGATAGGTGCCGACCCTCACCTCATTCCTCTCAGCGCTCCGCCTCGTCGCGATCCCATCGCGAGGAAAGATCAGCGCTACGTGAGGGTTCGCCATCGCACAAGATCGTCGATCATATAGGACCAGCATGTGTAATTGACGCGGCGGCGCGCACGGAGTGACGCGCCCTACCGGCCAAGGCAAACACACGCGCCAAGGTAAGACGGGCAGTCCTCCGCACGCCGTTGATTTACGCAGGCTGCCTCTAAACCAGATCGCGTCTTTGCGCTCCGCGTTTTTTTGCGCGAAAGACCGGCACAATGACAAACGGCGAAACGATTGAATCGTACGTGCCGGCGCGGTTAGATGGGCTGCCGTGGAGCCGGTGGCATTGGCTGATTGTTGTCTCGCTGGGCGCCACCTGGATTCTCGATGGTTTGGAAGTTACGCTGGCCGGGGCGCTTGGCGGAATTTTAACCCGCCCCGAAACGCTCGGATTAACGCCTGCTCGGGTGGGCGCGACCGCCACCTGCTACCTCGCGGGCGCAGTGCTCGGCGCGCTGCTTTTCGGTTATGGAACCGATCGGTTTGGTCGCAAGAAATTCTTCTTCATTACAGTTGCGGTTTATCTCATCGGAACAGCGCTGTCCGCTTTTTCCTGGAACTTCTGGAGCTACGCATTTTTTCGCGCAATCACAGGTGCGGGCATAGGCGGCGAATACGCTGCAATCAATTCCGCGATTGACGAATTGATTCCAGCGCGTGTGCGTGGCCGAGTCGATCTAATCATCAATGGCTCATACTGGATCGGTGCGGCTATTGGCGCAGCTGCAACGCTGGTGCTGCTCGATCCTCGCCGGATACCTGTCTGGCTGGGGTGGCGATGCGCGTTTGGAATCGGCGCGACGCTGGGGCTCATCATCATTTTCTTTCGCCGCTGGATTCCGGAAAGCCCGCGCTGGTTGATGATTCATGGACGGAATCGCCAGGCGGAACAAATTGTTACCGACGTCGAGCGAAAGATCGGCGCATCACCACTCCATCATTCCAACATTCCAATCATGATTCACACGCGCACGCACACGCCGCGGCGCGAGATTTGGGACGCTATTGTGCACGAACATCGGCAGCGCTCATTTCTTGGCCTGACGCTCATGGCAACGCAGGCGTTCTTCTATAACGCGATCTTTTTTACTTACGCGCTGGTCTTGGTGCGGTTTTATGGCGTGCCCGAAGGAAACGTGGGTGCTTATCTGCTGCCGTTTGCGCTCGGGAACGCGCTCGGTCCGCTGGTGCTCGGCCATCTCTTCGACACCATTGGCCGCAAACAAATGATCGCTGCCACCTATGGGCTGGCAGGAATTTTGCTGGCGCTGACCGGCTGGCTTTTTGAGGCCGGATTGCTCACCGCCCAAACGCAAACACTGGCGTGGACGATTATTTTCTTTATCGCATCGGCGGCGGCGAGCTCGGCGTACCTAACGGTCAGCGAAATTTTTCCGCTCGAAATTCGCGCGATGGCGATCGCAATTTTCTTTGCAATCGGAACGCTGGTCGGCGGCGTGGGCGCGCCGATCCTGTTCGGATGGATTATTGGCACCGGATCGAGCACGACCTTGTTTTTGGGATATTTGCTGGCTGCGGTGCTAATGATCTTCGGAGCGGTGATGGAAGCATGGATTGGCGTGCCCGCTGAACGGCGCTCGCTCGAACATGTGGCCGCGCCGCTCTCGAGCAAAGGATTGTAAGCCGCTGCCGTTGGCTGCGGCTGGCCGCGGTCAGCGCCCGCGGCTACAGTTGACGGTCAGTTCGCGTGTGTGAATCGGACCCGCAGGCGTTAGCTTGCTTGAATAAAGATAAAACGCATCGACGCGGATCATTCCCGCATCGAATTCAGCATTCGTCCTTAGAAAATTCCGCAGCGATTGCGGCGCGACGTCGCGGCAACGAGCGATCGTAATGTGCGGATGCCAGGGGCGAAGATCCGGCTCGAGGCAAGCTGCGAGCGCGGCTTCCTGCACGCGCTGGTGGACTTGGAACAGATGGGGATGAGCTTTGCCCACGCCGATCCAGATAATTTTCGGCGCGCCTTTCGCGGAAAAGGTTCCGACGCCTGTGATGGGGAGAAAGAACGCGCCAAACTCAATGGCGCTGAGTTTTTCGCGCAGCGCAATATCGGCATCGTCCGGAACATCACCGAAAAAACCGAGCGTCAGATGAATCTGCTGCGGGTCGGTCCAGCGCACGCCGCGAATGTGCGGGTCAAGACCGGCAAGCAATTTGCGCGTTGATTCCGGCAGATCGATAGCGACGAAGAGACGTTTGGTCATCAACAGCAACACCGCGAGAAACGTCCGCGGTTACGGCGTCTGGGTCTTTTCCTCGTTGTTTTGCTTTGTCGCGCGATCGGCCAGACGCGTCATCCATTCCGGCGTTAATCGGCGAAGTTGCGAGCCGGCGCGCGATTGATTCCCACTTTCGTTCCCTGCCCCGGGCAGAAAGCGATTCACTATCTTCATCGCGTAACCGGTGAGATTTGGGAAAAGTGCGTTAGCCACAACTTGAACCCGCGCGGCAAACGTCAGCGTAAGCGATGGCTGACTACGCCGGCAAGCAGCGAGAATTTTTCGCGCTGCGCGATCAGCGCTCATCGAAATCACCGGCGCTCCGGCGGAAGCGGCGAACCAGGCAAATTCTCGATCGTGTTTGCCTTTGAATTTTGCATTTACGTGCGAGCCGGTACGCATCATTCCCGGCGCGACAGTTGTGACATAGATATTGTCACGCGCGAGTTCGGCACGAATTGCATCGGAGAAACCGGTCAATGCGAATTTGCTTGCGCTATATGGCGCCAGATGCGGCACCGCAACCTTGCCGCCAATGGAAGAAATATTGACGATGCGCCCTCCGCCCCAGATGCGCATTTCGGGAACAATCTGCAAAATCAATTCGAACGGCGCCCAAAAATGCAATCGCATGGCGCGCTCGAAATCCTCCGGAGTCATATGCTCCAACGGACCGACTTCGATAATGCCGGCGTTGTTGATCAGGATGTCGATCTTGCCAAAGCGATCGATAATTCTCCGAACAGCCAGCCGAATTTGTTCGGCATCGAGCAAATCGCACTCAATCGTCAACACGACACTGCCGTGCGGCGCGAGATCGGCCTTGGCACGTGCCAGTTCTTCAGGGTCTCGCGCAATGAGAGCAACGTTGCCGCCACCCGCGCAAATGTGTCGCGCCAGCACGAGCCCGAGTCCGCGCGATCCACCGGTGATGACGGCAACTTTGTCGCGCAACGAATAGCGCACGGTGCGGATCGCGCGAGCCGTTATGCACGCGCCGACTAGAACAACGGCTGCGGGGAGAACAACGCGAATATTCATTTCGATAATCTACAATCAGATACGGAAGCCTCGCAGCAAGCGGCCGTGAACAAGGAACTATCAACCGTGTTTGCGGTGGAACCGCGCGACTTCGCGCGCCGTTTCCCGATCGACGGCGCGCTTCTTTAAATCGGCCCGCTTGTCGTGCGCAAGCTTGCCTACCCCAATCCCGAGCTCGGCTTTTACTTTCCCATTTTTCCAATAGAACTTGAGAACGACAAGCGCGCGGCCTTTGACCTGAGTTTCCCCATAAAGCTTGTCGAGCTCGTGCCGGTGCAACAACAACTTGCGGACACGTTTTGCGACCGGAATCTCGTGGCTGGCGCGTTCGTAGGGTTGGATGTCGGCGTTGTAAAGGAAAGCTTCGCCATTCTCGATTCGCGCGAACGCATCGCTGATATTCGCCTTGCCTCCCCGGATCGATTTGACCTCGCTCCCTTTCAGCTCGATGCCGGCCTCGTAACGCTCAAAAATGCGATAATCGCGGAGTGCTTTGCGGTTGATGATTGATTCAGCCGCCATGTTGCCAATGGACCTCGCTTCTGCTCATCGCTTCTCGCTGTAGCGTCCGCTGTCCTTAGCGGAAAATCCAGCGCGCAACCCAATGCGCTGAGGACAGGGCGCAGTACAGGCGAAATTCAGCGAGCGAAAACACCTGGCAGCGCGCGGCGAAGCAATTGAAAGCGCCTCCGTGCTACGCGCCGTCGGAGGAACCTTCGAGCGACTCGTATGTCAATTTGCCCTCAATAATTTCCTTGAGCGCAATATCGGTCAGCGACATCCGCGGCGTCGTTTCCACCAACGGCCGATGTCCCAAGCCAAGCTGACGCACGCGCTTGGAGACAACGTTAATCAGAAGTTGCTGATTCGGGATCACCTGAGCTGCTTCCTGCAGAAGTTGAGTCGTCATATGGCGCAAGGAACGAACGGGGTCCCGCGGCTGCGGGATCGGGAATTGAAGAATGACCGACACGCTGCTGGTAAGGGCGGACGGGAGAAGTTGCGGGGCGGGCATGGTAAAAATGAGTGTTGACTTTCCAAGTGAAGCTCCTCGTTGTCAACCCCGAAAGCGCCTGCTAGCGAAAGCTTTCGGAATTCAAGCTCAACGGATTTTGTCCGGAACACTACAAATTACTTTCGAGCAGAATGCGACTGGTGGATTTCTCTACTGCGCTAAAAGACAAAATTATTTTCGGTCGCGATTGGATCTGATCCAGGAAACGCGGCGGGTTCTACCGGGCTAGAACTCCTTGCTATCTGCTGCAAAATACGCGAAGTAGGAGGCGCGCCGGCCTGGTCAACCAATTCATTTCGGGCTGTGGCTCAGCTTGGTAGAGCGCCTGGTTCGGGACCAGGAGGCCGTGGGTTCAAATCCCACCAGCCCGATTCCAATTAATAATCGTGAATAAGATATCGTAGAGCGGTCGCCACGGCGACAGGCTGTGGATTCAAATCTCATTGAGCTGATGTGAATTACTAATGCTCGAAAAATGTTTAAGTGTTACGTGCTACGCAGTCAGAAAACCGGGCGGCACTACGTGGGCTCTTGCGAGAATCTAACTGAGCGTATTCGCCGTCATAGCGCGGGCGAATCCAAGGCGACGAAACATGGAGTGCCGTGGGTTCTGGTCCACAGTGAAATCTTTGCCACGCGTTCCGAAGCAGCAAAGCGCGAGCGATATTACAAGACCGGACGAGGTAGAGATGAGCTTGAAAAGAAATAGTAGAGCGGTCGCCACGGCGACAGGCCGTGGGTTCAAATCCCACCAGCCCGATTAAACCGCGATTTTGCAAGCACAACGACGCGGCACGTGTAGCCGTGCTTGTGTCAAGCAACGACATCGAATAGAAAGGCGTTTGGCACAAACGCCTCTACAACGATGGCCATACAAAACGCACTTCCGCCGATGCATTCCTCTGCTGCGATCATCGGGGTGCTAATAGGTCTGGTGGTTTTGTTCTTCGGGCGAAAGTTATTCTGGCTTTGCGTCGCCGCAGTGGGATTCGCAGTGGGCGTGGAGATCGCGCCGCACCTGGTCCACGAGCCGTCTTCCCTTTCGGCGTTAATCATTGCGCTGGTTCTTGGCCTGCTTGGAGCCCTGCTCGCGCTGTTTCTTCAGAAAGTCGCGATTGCAGTTCTTGGTTTTCTGGCGGGCGGTTACCTTGCCGGCGCGATCGCCGCTGCATTCCTTGTTCACTATGCTCAGTACTCCGCGATCATTTTTGTCGTGGGCGGGATCATCGGGGCAATTCTCCTGCTCGCCTTGTTTGATTGGGCGCTCATCGTGGTCTCTTCTCTGATCGGCGCGCACTTGATTCAAAGCGCGATCGTGCTGCCCCCGACCGGCTCGACAATTGTGTTCATCGGGCTGGTAATCATTGGCATCCTCGTGCAGGCGGCCTCCTTCCGGAGAAGCCAGATATAGAGACTGCGCATTTTTTGCTGACAAATTGACGAGCAATCACAACAACGCGCGCATGAACTCACCAACAACCGGATTACGCGTCGCGAGCATCATTTTCGCGATTTTTGCCATTGGCCATCTGCTGCGACTCATCAATCACCTCCAAGTCATCGTCGGGACTCACGTCATTCCGAGGGGCGTAAGCTGGATCGCGCTGATCATCGCCGCCATTCTCTGTGTCTGGCTTTGGCGACTGTCGTCAGATCAAGGGACCTGACATGATTTCGAATTGGCGAGCGCGCTGCGAGAGCTCGCTTTCATTCGTCATTCGATTTTCGTCATTCCTTCGTCATCCGTCATTCGTCATTTGTCATTTTCCAAGCCAATCGCCTGGCACATCGACGTAGGACCGATCCAACTCCGGCACTGACGCGCAGCCAAGCAACTTGAGAGTGCGCACGAGATCGCAGCGCAAGATTTCAATCGCGCGTGCAACTCCCGCGCCGCCGGCGGCGCCAAGCCCATAGGCATACGCGCGCCCGACAAGGACCGCTCGGGCTCCCAAGCAAAGTGCTTTGGCAATATCGCTGCCGCGCCGAATACCACCATCCATCAAGACCTCGACACGATCACCCACGGCTGCCATGACTTCGGGCAATATTTGGAGAGTCGGCGCGACGCTGTCGACCTGCCGGCCACCGTGATTGGAAACGACCAGCGCGTTCACTCCCATGTCCACTGCGCGGCGCGCGTCCTCTCTTGTGTGGATGCCTTTTATCACGACCGGGCTGTTCCATGCCTGGCGAATCCAAGTGAGATCGTCCCAAGTTACAACAGATTGCTCCAGCGCAGCGGTCACATCGGCGTAAAACATCGGTCCTTTCCCTGGGATAATGACGTTCTCGAACTTCATCAATCCGCCGTCCGCGAGAAAAGCCGCCAACCAGCGGGGCTTTGCGAGAAGCTGATTCACAAACGGTAGCATCGCTGCGAGTTTACCGCTGAGGAGTTCTCTGGCGCCGTTGCGAATGTCTCGTTCTCGCATGCCGGCTACTGCCGTGTCGATTGTGACAACCAGAGCCGAAAAGCCTGCCTTGCGCGCGCGTTCAATCGCTGCCAGGGCACAGTCACGACCGCCGACCAGGTAGAGCTGATACCACACCGGCCCTTCGGATGCGGCTGCAACATCCTCGAGGCGACAACCCGAGAGTGTGGAGAGTGTATAAGTAATACCCGCCGCGCCAGCGGCGCGCGCCGCTGCTTCTTCGCCGCGTGGATACATGAGCCGGCAGCTCCCAACAGGCGCAAGAATTAGCGGCATCGAAAGCGAAATGCCGAGCACTGTGGTGCGCAGATCGCACACCGGTGTTGCGACCGCACAACGCGGCCGCAGTGTGACCGCCTCGAACGCGCGGCGGTTTGCGCGCAACGTCCATTCATCTTCAGCGCCACCGTCGATGTAGTCGAACACCACGCGAGGAAGCCGTCGCTTCGCCGCGCGCCGCAAATCTTCGATGTTCAAAACGCGCGGCGACTGGACCGATCTAGCTTTGTCATGTTGAGCGAAGCGAAACATCTCTGAATATTGTTTTGGCGAGCAGATTAAAAGAAATGATCTGAGATTCTTCGCTCCGCTCAGAATGACAAGAGGAATGCACCTCAGTGCCGAAAATGCCGAACGCCAGTGAATATCATCGCCATGTTGCGCTCGTTAGCTGCAGCGATGACTTCTTCGTCGCGAACTGAACCGCCGGGCTGAATGGCGCACGTTGCCCCCGCCTCGACCGCCGCCATCAAGCCATCGGGGAACGGGAAAAACGCGTCGCTCGCGACGGCGCTGCCTTTCAGCGAAAGTCCGGCCTCTTTCGCCTTCCAGATTGCAATGCGCGATGAGTCGATACGCGACATCTGCCCGGCGCCAATGCCCAGTGTCCGGTCCGACTTCGCGTAAACGATGGCGTTGGATTTCACGTGCTTGACCACGCGCCACCCGAACCACATCGCGTTCAGTTCCGTCTTCGTCGGCCGCCTCTTCGTAACCACCCGGCCGCTGCCGGACTTCACTTCACCAGCAATGTCTGCATCTTGAACTAATACACCGCCGCAGACCGAGCGCAGGTCAGTCGCCGGTCGTGCTTCCGTTGCCGGCGTCAACAATCGAATCAAGCGGAGATTTTTTTTCTTTTGCAAAATGGCGCGTGCCTCGATCTCAAAATCCGGCGCAATGATCACTTCGCTGAAAATTTCGCTGATCACTTTCGCCAGCGGCTCGGTCAACGGACGATTGCAAATGATAATTCCGCCGAAGGGCGCCTGTTTGTCCGTGGCAAACGCCTTGTCCCACGCTTTGCGAAGATCCGCATCGGACCCGACGCCGCAGGGATTTGTATGTTTCAGGATCGCGACGGTCGGCGCTTCAAATTCCGCGATCAAATTGGTCGCAGCGCTAATATCGAGAATGTTATTGAACGAAAGTTCCTTGCCCTGAAGTTTCTCAAAATATTTGTCGAAATCGCCGTAGAGCGCAGCGTGCTGGTGCGGGTTTTCGCCGTAGCGCAATCGCATTGTCAGCGGAAGCGAAAGTGAAAACGACGCGTCGGTTGCCTGTTCCTTATTCAGGAAGCTGTTGATCGCGCGATCATATTCAGCGGTTCTCGCAAAAGCTTTGATTGCGAACCGCTCACGCAATTTCAGCGTCGTCTCACCCTTGTTATCGCGCATGTTTTCCAGCACCACGTCGTAATCTGCGGGGTCAATCACCACCGTCACCGATTCGTAATTTTTTGCCGCGCTGCGAATCATCGAGGGACCACCGATGTCGATATTCTCAATTGCTTCCGCAAGCGTCACGTCCGGTTTGGCAATTGTCGCTTCGAATGGATACAGGTTGACCACCACCAGATCGATAGGCTCAAAGCCGCATTCGCGCGCTTCCGCCTCGTGTTTTGCGTTACCGCGCCTGTAGAGAAGACCGCCGTGCACGCGCGGATGCAAAGTCTTCACGCGTCCATCGAGTACTTCCGGAAATGCGGTGAAACTCGAAATCTCGCGCACGGGAATTTTTTCCTTCCTCAGTAAGGTCGCAGTTCCGCCAGTGGAAATGATGTCCACACCCTGCCGCTCCAGCGCGCGGGCAAACGCGGCGACGCCGGTTTTGTCTGAAACGGAGATGAGCGCGCGGGAGATTTTCATCACACATTACAGCGTTGAAGAGTTGAAGCGGCAAAGCGGCAAAGCAAAAAATCCATCAAAGCATCATTGTCATTCTGAGCGAAGCGAAGAATCTCTGAATCAATTCTTTCTCCCGGCGCTGAAATGGCATTCAGAGATGTTTCGCTTCGCTCAACATGACAAACAGAGCGTTGGCGCTTCAACGCTTCAACGATTTAACACTTCAACGATCAAGAACAATGTTCTTGGCTGCCGGATAAAGCACCGGGCAGCAACCGATGGTCTCGCAAAACGCTTTGCTGAAATGACTCAGGCTCGAATATCCAACTTCTGTCGCTGCCTCAGTGACATTGTAGCGCCCCGTGCGCAATAGTTCCGCCGCCCGCTCCATCCGCAGGTTGCGCAGATATTGCGGAATGGTCAGGCCGACTTCGCGGGAAAAAATCCGGCTCAGGTAAAACGGACTGCACCCGACCTCTTGTCCCAGCATTTCGAGTGTCGGCGGGTTGGCCGGGTCGCGTGTCAGAATCTCCTTCACCCGTTCCACCCGCTCGCGGGCCAGGCGTTTCTGCCGCATACAGAAAAATTCCGGGTCCTTGGGTGCGAAGAAAAAATGCGCCATGAGCTCCAGCGCCTTGCTTTGATACCAAAGGATCTGCGCTGCTTTGGCAACGGGAGGCTCCGCCAGACTCGCTATCACGGCGCGTTGCTGCATCGTCATCGGACGCGCGGGTGCGACTACGTTCTCCTCTTTGTCCCCAAAAACACTGCGGCGAATCTCCGGCTCGAGGTCCGCTTCGGTCCGCACAAATTGTTTTCGCAAATGCTCCCGCGAAAATTCCAGCGTCACGAATTGATGATGATCGCGTGCGCGGCGCGACGCTGGCAGCGGTTCGTCGGCAATGGCATAGTAGCCGCAATTGCCTGGCGAATAATCGCTGCACGCGCCACCAGCGCTGCCGACTGCGCCGTGCCCGTCGAGATTCAAACAAAACTCCAGGCTGTTCAGGTGGAAAGTGCGGCCCCAGTTAAACGCCTCTTCGGTGCGAAAGTCGTGCCACTCGATGGCGACGCCGATCTTGTCCACGTCGCCGTACAGTGGGCGCCATCCGTCTTTCAGTTCGCGCCAGGCTTGCTGCTCCGCTGAGCAACCGGGGTTCATCACGGGTAATTACGGGCGCAGGTGCGTGAAATGCAAGGAAGGTTTGATTTCCTGCAGTGCCTCGCGGTCCCACTTCCCGAGCTTTGAAGCGGCGTCGTAAACACTCTGCGCAAAATCGAGCAGAACGTCATCGGGCTTTTCGGCGGTGCGCATGGCATCGTATGGCAGGACGAACTCGCGCAACTTGGAATGATAGAAGGCTACATCGGGCTGAATTTTCGACTCCGAAAATCCGGGCGGTTCCGGATACGCATACGAATAAAAAATCGGCGTCGGCGTTGCGGCGTTGCCGGGCCAAAAACCGAGGCTGCTCACCTCCTGCGAGTACGCCTCGCGCGTAATCGCGTCCGGCAGATGCGGGATTCCGCCAGGATGCGGCGGCGCAGGACGGCCGGAGAAACGCGTCACCGCCAGGTCGAAGCTGCCCCAAAAGAAATGCACTGGGCTGCATTTGCCACAAAAACGCGAGCGAAATTCCTTAAACACGCGATCGCTCTGCACAAGGACGCGCCAGAACCGATTGGCGTATTCGCGATCATAAGAATGATGTTCTTCGTCTTGATCAAATGGAATTGGATTCTCAATCTCGTTAGGCGTCATATTGACGGTCACAGGCAATTCCATCTCGGCTAGCGCATTCATCACTTCACGATAAAATTTCGCCACCGACTGCGGGCGCAGTTTCAACACTCGTGCAGCACCATCGCTTTTAAGGATGCGTAATTCGTGATCGATGAAATCGAAACGAATTTCGAATGTCGATGTGCCATGAGGAATCGGGGAAGTCGTCAGGCCGCGGGAAGTCACGTAAAGCGTGACGTGCCATGAGTGGTTCGTCCACGGTGCCAGCGTCAGGCGGATTTTGCCCACAATCTGCGTCCACATGTGCAGGGTGATGGCGGTGTCTTGCCACTCTGCAAACGGCAGAGGCGGCCACGGATTGGACGCGTCGTTCACTTGGTTTTGCTACTCCCGGTTGATGAAATCGGAAAACGAGCGCCTCACTCGCTGGAACATGCCTCGCGCTTCCTCCTGTGTCCTATGAAACGCGTGCTTGATCTGCCTTTTGACGCCGCTGAAAGGGCCGCTTTCCTCGTCGGTGTCATAATCGTTCTCTACATCTTCCATCGTCGCACCAGCAAACATCCCTTCAGTTCTCTTCACCGTGCCCCCAGTCGCGCCGATATAAATCGTGCCCACCGGGCGCGACGATCGATTTCGCAGCGTAACGATCCAGATCGGTTCGCCTCGCTCGTCTGTGCGCAACGCGTAATCGGCCGTCGCAAAACTCGTGTGCGACGCCTCTGCCGTATGACTCGCCACAGCGTACGCGCCGCTGGAATCCAGATTCAAGCGCGAGACGTCGATCGTCGCTCCCTCCGCGGAACCCGCTACGTCCCGATCCGGCCTCTCATCGGAATCAATTTTTCCATCAGCAATCTGCAGTTCCCGCACGCCCCGGCCGCCCGGGTCTTCCAAAACAATCTTCCATTTCTCCGGCTGCGGATCGCCCTTCCTCCCGGTAATCGAGATCATTCGACTGAGCGCGCCGTGGCCGAAGTCTCTGCCCACCACGCGCAACGCTTCGTACGCAGTGGCGTTGCTCTGCGCCCAAACGGGCGTAGCCAGAACCAAAAGCGCAACACACACTCGCCACATGCTGCAAAATTGAACAATGGTTTTACCGTATGTCCATCGGCTTTTTGGAGTGCGCGGGCATGTCCGCGTCCGCCACAGGACGGACTCGCCGTGGCGAGCTTCTGAAAGCGGTCCGCCAGCTGCCGGATCGCCGCGCTCCAAAAAACACCCGTACTTGAACGAGCGCCCGAAATCTGCTCACCTTTTTGCGGTGCCGATGAAGAAAAGGAAAGTGGAGTTCAGCAGTGACACTGCGAACCTTGCCTTGCTGCGCAACTGCGTGCGGGATTTTCTTAACGGCTACCCATTCTCCGAAAAGGAACGCCTGTTGATCGTGCTCGGCGTGGATGAAGCGTGCACGAATGTGATCCGTTACGCATACCGCTTGCGCGATGACCAACCCATTTCATTGCGGATGGAAGGACTGCGCAAATGCGTCCGCATGCGGTTGCGCGATTACGGCGAAAAAGTTTTGCTCCACGAAATGAAGGGCCGGTCGCACGATATGATCAGACCCGGCGGGCTCGGCTTATTTCTCATCCGCAATGCCTTTGACGAAGTCGATTACATACACAAACGCCGCGGGACCGAGCTGGTGCTCACAAAAAATTTGGACAACGTTGAAGTGTTGAAGCGTTGAACGGTTAAAGTGTTAACACAAGCATCTCTGGACCGAGCAACGTCTCTCTTTCCTTTTGACCTCGGCGGTTGACAGATTTGCCTTTACATTATCCGCTTCAACGCTTCAACGCTTTAACCTTTTAACGATCATGAAACCGCCGGAGCCAGATGCCGCTTTTGAAATCTCGCTGCGGCCGCCGGCCTTCAGCGAGTTCAACGGCCAGGTCAAAGTGCGCGAACGGCTGGAGCTGATGGTGGAAGCTGCAAAAAAACGTGGCGACGTGCTCGAACATATTCTGTTGAGTGGCCCGTCGGGCCTCGGGAAAACCACGCTCGCCTACATCATCGCGAACGCGATGAGCGTAAACATCAAAAACACCAGTGGCCCCGTCATTGAGAAAGCAGGCGAGCTAGCAGGGCTTCTCACCAGTCTCGAAAAATGCGACGCGCTTTTCATCGACGAGATCCATCGGCTGCAACCGGCCATCGAAGAATATCTCTACCCGGCGATGGAAGATTACCGGCTCGACATCATCATCGACCAGGGACCGCAGGCGCGCAGTCTGCGTCTGAACTTGCCAAAGTTCACGTTGATCGGCGCGACGACACGGGCCGGAATGGTGAGCGCGCCGCTGCGGTCGCGTTTTGGCATGACGGCGCGCCTCGATTACTACAACGCCGAAGAGATGCAGAAAATCATTTTGCGAAGCGCCCACTTGCTTGGAGTCGAGATTGACCCGGCCGGAGCGGCCGAGATCGCCGCGCGCTCACGCGGGACGCCGCGTACAGCGAATAATCTTTTGCGTTGGGTGCGTGATTACGTGCAGGTGAAAGCGGAAGGTAAAATCACCGCTGAACTCGCCGATCGGGCGCTCGCCATGCTGGAGATCGATCGCGACGGGTTCGATCAATGGGACAAGCGCATCATTGAAACGCTGATCCACAAGTTCGGTGGCGGACCTGTAGGTCTAAATTCGCTCGCAGTCGCCATTGGTGAAGAAGCCGGCACGATTGAGGAAGTCAACGAGCCGTACCTGATCATGGAAGGCTACATCAAACGCACGCCGCAAGGCCGCGTCGCCACTGCGAACGCTTATCGCAAGCTGGGGCTCAAACCGCCCACTGGCGCGCAAGCGGAGCTCTTGTAATTCTTCACCACAGAGAACACGAAGGCCACGGCGAGAAAAAGATTCCCGGCTAGTTAAAACGAGCTCTGTGTCCTCCGTGTGCCTGTGGTTATAATTAGACTCGAACAATGGAACAAACGCTTGGTTTCTTTCAGCAGACGTCGAAAGTTCTCACCGTTTCCGAGCTGACGCGAAGTATTCGCGGCACGCTCGAAACTAAGTTCGCCGCTGTCTGGGTGCAGGGCGAAATTTCAAATTACAGACTGCATCCGAGCGGGCACCAGTATTTCACGCTCAAAGACCAGCGCGCCCAGATTCAGTGCGCGATTTGGCGCGACACCATGGCGCCGTTGCGACGGCCTCTAGCCGATGGAGCGCAGGTGCAGGTTTACGGCACCGTCACGGTTTATGAAACGCGCGGACAATACCAGCTCAACGTACAGATCCTTCAGCCGCGCGGAGTCGGCCTGCTCCAGGCCAAGTTCGAAGCGCTCAAGCGCAAGCTCGAGGCAGAAGGATTATTCGCACCGGAACGCAAACGGCCGTTGCCGAAATTCCCGCAGCGCATCGGCATCGTGACATCGCCCAGCGGCGCAGCCATTCGCGATATGCTGAACGTGCTGCGCCGCCGCGCGCCATGGTTGCAAATTCTCATCAACCCGGTGCGCGTGCAGGGAACGGGCGCAGCGCAGGAGATCGCCGTCGCCATTCGCGAGCTCGCGACGCCTAACGAGGCGTTTGCGCCGGTCGATCTGATCGTGGTCACGCGCGGCGGCGGGAGCATCGAAG
>QHQA01000054.1 GCA_003219695.1 Verrucomicrobiota bacterium | reverse complement strand
AGTCCGGTCATCTCGGCGAACTCGTCTACCAATTTATATTCTTCTCCTGGCGCAAGATTCTGGGAATGCTCCACCCAATGTTCAAATAGGCGTTGCGAGAGTCCGAAGGTGTCAAACCCGCGATAGAAAACCGCGAACGCAGAAGCTCCCTCGAAAAGATCGTCGAGGAAGAGACTCCACGCGCCATTTAATGCGAGGCTGGCTTGCATAATTTTTCGCGGCGTCACCTTGCGAATATCTGGATTACTATTTGTTTGCCAAGCCTCCAGCGCCATTCTCCGCACGGACACAAACTGTGCTGGGCGAATCGGTCCGAAGCTCTTTCGGATGTAACGCTCGATCAACATATCCAACGGGCAATTAAACAGGAATCCCGTCAGGCCAGCCACCATCGACAGCGTAACCTTTGTGATCGAGTCCTCAGAAAAACCTCCTTTTTCTAATTTCCGAATATCTCCCCCGATCGATCGAATCGCGGTTTCACGGCTCTTCGCAGTAGTTGAGAAGAACAGGTTTTTTCCGCTCTTACGTGCTTCGGATTCGAGCTTCAGATGGGTCAGCTCGTGAGCTTCGAGATGCGCTAGAAGTTCCCGGTCGTATCCTCTCCTTGTTTTGATGACATGGTAATCGCGCCCGTGTTTCCAAGCCATTTGGATCGTTGCTCCCAGCTGATCCTCGAAATCGGTTTCTTCGAATCTGATTGGAAAACCAGATAGTCTTTCCATCTCCGAGTTGTAGTCCTGTATACATTTGAATGCTTCGGAGTGATTAAGCTGCGCTAAGTCTACTTGCAGCTTGGCGAAGAGTTGCCGCGCGCCGTCGTAGACTGTCTGCGAGCGAGCATCCTGCATCTTGGCGCGGATGAACAATTGTGTCAGCGAATCAATCGCCTTTTCCGGTTGGTTTGCATCCGCGAATACAACCGCTTTACCGTAGTAAGGGTTTGCAAAATCGGGGTTGGCTTCAATAGCTCGCTCGAACCGCTTAATCGCTTCATCCGTTTGCCCCTTCTTTTGATACACTGCAGCCAAGCTATTTAGCGCCCACGCATCATTCGGCTGAATCTGTAACGCCTTTAGAAGGAACTTTTCGCCGGTATCTGGGTCAGCTTTCTCGCGAATGTATAAATTCGCCAAGACAACCCAACTCCACGCATCCTTCGGATCAAGACGCAGAACTTCGATCAGATGGTTTGTCGCACTTTCGACATCTCCCACTTCCACGTACGCCATCGCTAGGTCACGACGCGCGGAATGAAATGAAGGCTGCAGATCGAGTACCCGCTTGTATATGCCAATCGCTTTTTTATAGTTGCCCTCGCTGGCTCGTTTTACTGCTCTGTCAGCGAGTCGTGTTGCCTCCTCTTTTTTGGCATCAGGCTCTTCGGGAAACGAGATTACGACGTCACCATCTTCGAGCGCGACAGCGATTGGTTTCGGCAAGAATGCGTAATGTCTCAGCACATACGCTGTAATTGCCGCTAAATCCCTCCCGTCATCGGCGCTTTGCGGATCGATTTCGAAAAGATCAGAGATTTTCAGTCGGATTTGTTTCATCGAGTTACTTCGGGGGGCCGAATTATAAGCAGGTACCGATATTCACTCAATCGCGCCGCTCTCTTCGTGATCGCTGGCTGCGCTCAAAATTGCAATCCGCGCCACACTGGCGGCAGACGTTTAAGGCCGAAAGTCAGAGGTCGAAGAGCGGCGGAATGGAACTGGAACACAACTCGCGGGGGAGATTCTGAAATCTCCACCGCGGCGTCGCCATGAGAGCGGCATCGGGTACAATTGTGAAATACGTGCAATTGGCGCCATAATCGTGTAAACCGACTGGCGACCAATGCGGAACATCTTCCTTCTCTTCATGCCGCCAGGAAATGTCGAGGCAATGGTTCACTACCAAGACACGATTCGAAACAAAGTCTCATTCGAGCGAGTCGCGCCGCATATTTCGCCCGCGTTAGGCCGTAAGCTACAGCAGGTTTTCGCCAACCATCCGATTGCGGTGTGGGGATCACGCGACTCCGCCGCTAACCGAGCCAAGTTCGATAGAATGTCGGACGGGGACGAAATCCTGATTGTCGAAGGTAACACCATAAAGTTGCTTGGCCGTGCGGCTGGAAAACTCGTGAGCCCCGCGCTTTCGGCGGAGCTGTGGAAGAATCTACGCGGAGATTCCACAGAAGGGTGGAACCTCATTTACTTCATCGCGAACCCGCGGGAGATCGATCTTCCATTCTCGGAATTTTGCCCGTTGGTTGGATGGAATCCCGATTTACGCCTTCATGGATTCACAAGCGTTGCCCGGAAGCGACTCGAAGCTTTCTATGCACAGTATGACGATCTGTATTCAATCCTTCTCCGCCTTAAAAAAGGTGAGCGGGTTGAAGAACTTCCTGATCGTGCTGCATACAAAGCGCCACCAGTTCGCGATGAAGAACTGGCTTTAAAACCGGAGCGCGAATTATCCGATCACTTACGGATGCAATGGCTTCTTTTAAAAATGGGTCGACAAGCGGGCGAGAAAGTTTGGGCGCCAAAGAACGATCAACAACGAATTACCTCCGAATATAAATTCGGTGATTTTGAAGAAGCGTTCGCGGCAGGTTTGGACACGCAAGTCAAGTATGTCGAAAATATTGACGTCGTCTGGAAAGAAGAATTCCGAATCGACGCTGCATTCGAAATTGAGAACAGCACGTCGATTTACTCGGGACTACTTCGCTTTGCCGATCTGACGATGGTCGCGCCAAACACGATTTATCCGATGTTCATCGTCGCGCCCGGCGAACGTCGAAATAGAGTTCGTGAACAGCTAACTCGGCCCAGCTTTCGTCATCTGGGCATTCACGAAAAAGTGCGCTACTTATCGTACGAAAAGGTGAATGAGATCGACGAGTTTTTCGGAGACTCGAATAGCGGGCTGAATGTTGATGTGTTCGTAGGCAAATCTGAAGTCCTTCCGGACTGAAGGTTCGGCTAGTCTCTAGCGGTTACTCGCTGAAGGCGGGACAAATCCATTAACAAACACCAAGTCTGAGGCCGCTTTGCCCCTTCGCGTTTGCTCATTCCGGAGTTCGATCAATGCTTTGTCCTTTTTGGCCATGCCACCAATATCTATCACTAGGTACACGGCGCGGATCGTTTGCTCTGATGTCTTATACGCTTCTAATTGATGTTCAAAGCCGCGCAGCAACTTGCGATTATTCGACAGCTTCGTTTCGACTAGTACCCTAGCCGAACGCCCTTCGGAGAATTTAAAATCGACTACTCCGCTGCCGGTGTCGGCTTCCGGTGTTATATCTATGTTGTTGGCGTTGCAATACGCATGAGCAACAGCAAAGAATATCCGTTGGGCAACGTTTTCGTGGTGCGGCTTTCCTTGATGCCACAAGAGTTTGCAAAGGCCTTTCTTTTCAATCAGAAACCCGAACTGTCCGACGATCTTCCGGACGACCTGGAAAACGGCGTCGAGCGTCCATTTTTGCGGCTTCATTAGTTGGAGAGGCTCGTCGCTCGCGATCTTTTCCAGAACGCTCCTCCAAGCGCCGAGTCCGAGCGGATCTGCATCGAAATCGTAACCAGTTCTGCTCCCGCCATGGATCGCTTCTAATAAAGCTTCAACGCCACGGCGGCTGCGCAAGACGTTGGCGCGAAGCAAAGCCTTATCTTTTCGCGTCTTCCTTTGCCAAATATCGCCGATGTACTGATTTACTCTGTGCCTCAACGCCGCGTTTTCCGCAGCAGCGTGCGCGACCTCGCTCCAATCACTAGCGGTTGGCAAGCATGACAGCACATCCTTTGGCACTAGAACAATGGGCATCGCCGCTTTTGAAAATGGATTTATCGGTAGGTCGAAGCTGTGTTCTTCGAATTTGAATCGCTGGGTTGATATCGAGGTGTCGTGAAGAACGCGCTCCGTGAAAGCAGCCAGATCAGGAACGATAATCCTGGTTGTCATGTCGCTGATTAGATCTGGGCCAATGGATTCCTCTAACAACGGAATGAGAAGGAATACGTCTGGATCCTCGACACCTAAGTCGATTATCTCCTTGGCCGTGCTCAACACTTTCGACCGTTTCGTGTAACCAAAGCCACTGCCGTGTACCGAAGCAGCACCGTAGCCGAGGCATGTCGCGGAAAATTCGGGGAAGTCCATCAGCCGCGCAGCTTGCCGCCAGGCAGCGTCATCACGCTGAGTAGACAGTTTCAACAGCTTAAGAACCGTTTCGAAATGCGCTTTCAGACGCCCTCTCGCGTTGGTTTTGATTTCGTGATGACGGCTCTCACCTAACAGCAGCGGATCGATAAACAACTTAGTGTCGACGTTTAGCAGCGGATTCAACGCTCCAGCTCTCTCGAGAATCAGCGGATCGATCCCAAATTGCCTAGAAAATGAAACTGGATTGCTGAATTTCGCCACTGGAGGAGAAACTAACTGAGCTTTTTCCGATGAGAAGCCGATTCGCGGAGGTGAATAGTTGAGAGTTTGTCCGCCGCCGCACCAGACTACTCCGAACGTCTTCGCGAGCAGGCGGACGAGCCAGGGAGGTCAGGCGCGACCAGCGCAGTGATTGATGATTCGTGATCGGTGATCGGTGGTTCGCCACGGCGAATCCGTCCTTTGGCGGATCGGAGGTCGGCGACGTACGGAAATCTCATTTCGAGACAATGCCGTGCGTGCCAATCGAAAACGAAACGACAATGTCGCGATCAATGACGAACAAAACGCGGTACTTTTCGGCGACATACAGATCGAAAACCTGGTGACCATGCCAGAAAACACCAGTGAGTTTGTGACAGTGCAGAGAAGGGTGCCGCCAGTTTGCTGAGAAGAGCGCAAATTTCGCGCGGGCGGCGCGTTTAATCTCGGGAGGAAGATTTCGAAATTCTCTCTTAAATCCAACCGTGCGCCGATAGATCACAGGTCTTCGACCGTGTCGTCCATCGTGTGGTGATCCTTGGGCTCGATCGGATCATTCTCATGTTCCTTGACGTCCTTGAGATCTTTGGCGGTGGGTTTACGAGCCGGGACGCTGGCGGCAAAGAATATCGGGTCCAAAGAAACCTCTTTGGTTTTCCCCTTGGCTTTCGTGGACGCTTTCATCAGACAAGAAAATAGCCGAACTCATCGGAACACGCAATTTTGCACGAGATATCGGACGACTTCAGACGACAAACACATTGACTCGCATATTCATGCTCAAAGCAGTTCTGAGCGGACGCGGCGATGAAATCGTCGGCTTAGCCAAAGTGAATCTTTTTCGTTAGGCCGGAAATGACAGCGACCGTCGTCTTATTCGGCGGCGCTATTGGGCGAAAGCCGTCGATGTTCCGGCCACAGCGCCACGACCGCGAGAGCGACGATGATTCCGACTGAGACTTCAATGAATCTGTGCAGAGCCACGCTCCACGGCGGATTCGACCGTGGAATTAAGACGACGATTGCCAGAGTAATGCTCGCGTAGCGGTATGCAGTTTTCTCCAAACGAAACGCGATCGACAGCATTCCGA
>QHQA01000053.1 GCA_003219695.1 Verrucomicrobiota bacterium | reverse complement strand
CGAGCGATAGTCAGGTTAGATATGCTTCAGATCATTTTGGAAAATCCGCCGATAGAAAATCATCGTCCATGCCAACAATTAGATCGACATGAGTGAGGAATTGTTCCTGTGTGAGGAGCGTCTCCCTGATCTTCTTATTGAGGTCCTTTTCAACTGGCAGCTCGAATTCCTTCCGACTTGGGTCTCCTGTCTTGGTAAGCGGATTCGGCATAACCTGCGGAAACCCGGCGAGAGGCTTGCCCAAGTTATCCAGAACATTGACTTCGGGCGTTCCGGTTTCGCTATCGCTCCCGCGGCGGATCTTTACCAAAAATTGATATGGCAGATGTGCCACGCGCCCTTCCACGATTCGTGTTTCCAAGCCGTTTGAGATCGTAATGCGCGAGAGCGGCAACGGTTCGCGTTCATATGATGGGGCTGAAACTATAGCCGGTAACCTGATGTTCAAATTCAGGCTGAAAGTCGGAACAATTCGTTAGGCCCTGAGAAAAACGATTTCATCGTTTCCTCAGAGCGTCTAACCAATCCTGCGTTTGACGGCCGATGGCGCAAATCACGGGATTTTATTGCGTTCCGTATCTGCGGTATCGGCGCAACCCGCGGTTCGTGAGATGTTCTTAGCCGCGATGGCTTGGCGGGCAATGTGCAGCTCGCATATGGCAATTCCTCCCGCCAGAAGCCAATGGGTGAATGCTTTTTGCCGGTTCTGCCCGACACATTTGTTTTGCTATTCTCGCGATGACCTGATTCAATCTTACCGAGGCTTCCACAAGACCGACTCCACGCGCGCATGCCCGACGAAAAAATACAACCGCAGGAAATTGTTTTTCCAAATAACAATGCTGCAAAACTCGTCTCGGCGTTGCGTGATACGCCCATGGCCGGCCTTATTGAGTCGCTGGGGATTTCGCCGCCGAAAAACCTCATTTTACTCATCGGAGGAGCGGATAAGCTAGATGAAAAGCTAATCTCGCGCCTGACTCAATTGTTCAGCCGCGGCATTGCTCGCGCGGCCGCGGATGCCGAAGCACTCATCATCGACGGCGGCACGCAGGCAGGCATTATGCTGATCATGGGGCAGAGCATTGCAGATCGTGGACGTAAGAGCAGTCTGCTCGGCGTCGCTCCGGCGGGGAAAGTGACTTACCCGGGCGGTCCCACAGTCGCCGGCAATGACAGTGCGCCGCTGGATCCGAATCATTCGCATTTCGTGCTTGTAGATGGCAACGAATGGGGCAGCGAGACGGAAACGCTTTTTGAGCTTGCGGCTGCGTTCAATGTTCCGGTGCTCGCGATTTTGGTCAATGGCGGTGCCATTGCCAAGGACGAGCTGCTGCAAAGTGTCCGGCGGAGCTGGCCGGTGATCGTGATTGAAGGCAGCGGCCGGCTCGCTGATGACGTTGCTGCATTAAAAAAGGAGCCGTCGCAGATTGAAGATCCAGTGCTCGCCGAGATCGTCGAGGAAGGCGACTTGCGCATTTTTCCCATCACCGGCGCCCTCGAGGATTTTGAGCGGATGCTCTTTTCGCAGTCCCCGAATGTCAAATTGTTGCACGGTGCATGGCAGCGGTTTGCGACTTACGATGCAAACGGAGGCCGGCTGCAAACGGCGTTCAAGAACATTCAGTTCTGGATTCTTGTGTTGGGATTGATCGCCGTTTTCCTTGCTGTGTTCGAGAAACAAGGACAGGAGCTTGTTAAGCGTCAGCAAGTGAAGGCGCTCACGGAGGAGCCTCAGGCTGCTGAAAGGGTTAAGCCTTATCAAAGGCTCGAGAACGCACTGGGCTGGCTGCGCTATCCGATCATAGTTATTCCGATCGTTACCGCGATACTGCTCGCCTATTACAACAAATTCCGCCCTGCCAATAAGTGGATCCTTTTGCGCGGTAGCGCTGAGGCGATTAAGCGCGAGATTTACCGTTACCGCTCCCGCACGGGCGACTATAGCAAAGACCGTCTCACGACCAACTCGCGCGACGATGTGTTTCACGACCGGCTGGAGCCAGTCAGCCGGCGCTTGATGCAGACGGAAGCCAACCACGGCGCGCTCACGCCATATGACGGGACGCTACCGCCGAAGGAAGTCGCGCAAAAGAACGATGACGGCTTCAGCTTCCTCACGCCCGAGCGCTACATCGAACTGCGCCTCGAAGATCAGCTCAATTATTACTCGAACAAAACGCCGAAGCTCGAAAGGCAGATCAAGCAGATGCAAGTCGCGATTCTCGTCGCGGGCGGTGTGGGCACGTTGCTGGCTGCGGTCCACGCGGAGCTTTGGGTTGCTTTGACTACCGCGCTGGCGACTGCACTGACGACCTCGATTGCCTCGCGCCAGCTCGACGAAACGCTCGTGCGTTATAACCAGTCCGCCGCCGACCTTGCGAACGTGCGCGATTGGTGGACAAAACTTTCCCCTGCCGCCAAACGGAACCCCAAGAACATAGACCAGCTCGTGGACGTCACCGAGAAAGTCCTTGAGACGGAGCTAAGCGGCTGGGTCCAGCGGATGGAAAACGCGCTCGCACAGCTAAAAGCTGAAGAAGAGAAGAGCGAAGAGTCAGGTGGCGATAAGTCGCAGCCGAAAAGCGAAGTCACACCACCACCACCACAAGCTGGTCCTATCCCGCCGCAAGAACCCGCTCATTCTCCTGGACAGCAAGATACCTAGTCGCCTAGAGGTCCCTCATTCCAGTGCTCTAGTGACAAGGTGATTCAGCAAATCAGGGTCGCAAGTCGCAAACAAAATTACTGCGACGTTTGCACAACGAGTTGAACCTGGGTGAGGTGTTGATTCTTCTCGAGAAGATTTTTCTCGATGTTGGCTGCCAACTTGGGTGTGACGGGGACTTCGAAGTCCTGGCTCGTCGCTTCGGCGCCGTGCGCGAACGCATTGGCGACCGTCTTAGGATAGCCGGGCAGCGGCTTTCCCTCGGCCGTCAGGATCTTGACCTCAAGTGTCCCAGCGCCCTTCGCGCCCAGGTTGATTACGAAGCTATACGGCAGGTGCGCGACCTTGCCTTTGATGACCCGCCCCTGCTCTCCGTTCGAGGCAGCAATGGATGGCGGCAATTGCTCAGTTTCATAAGCCGGAGCGGAATACTCTTTCCCGCCCGGCTTTACCCCTTCCAGGCGCTCCCGGAAATGATAGCGGATCACGCCCACAAGGCCGGGCGTCATCTCGTTCTCTGCTATGACCGGCAGACTTGCAAATCCGCACACAGCGAGGCAGAGGATCGCCCGCGTCGAGGGCCGAGCAACAAGTGCCGCCAGTGAGCTCAAAATGCTCACAGCCTAACTGGGCTGCAGCGGATAGGTCACACCATTCACTATGGCTGCGACACCGGGAAAGAGCCGATAGTGAATAACGTGCGAGCTGGCGTCAATCCCACCGCTGTTGGCAGGATGCTTCGCACCCTCACCCGCGGGGACGCCGATCGCCTTGGCGCAAGCCAGGCTGATCTCGCCGAGCTTATTGGAGGGTCCGCCATCGGCAACCACCGCTTCGACGCTCTTGTTGTTTTGCGTGTTCGTCACTACGGCACGGCATCCCATCACCACCCCTGCGACTCCGTCGATGATCATCTTTGGTACTACCACGAAGGGCACCGTCGCGGAATCAACATATTTGAACGGGGACGACTTCGGCAACGGCTTTCCATCTTTACCTGGCAGATGGAGCGAGGTCGCCGAAACGTAAGCCCCAGGACACGGATCATTCGGTCCTTGCACAATCGGCGTCCCGTTGTCCTCCCCAGTATCCGTCACGACGCCATACCAGTTGCCCGGGCCACCGGCATTCGCGAGGACATCAAGTGTCTGGCCCGTGTAGGTTGCAGGTGCATAACAGGGAGGTTCGCCGAATTGACCATTCGCACCGTCTCCGTCGAGTTGTGCGCCTGCAGTGAAGGTCACGCTTCCGTCGTCCTCTTCCACAATATCGCTGCCTTTGATGTTTCCAATGATTCTGCTCATGTGCTTCTTATAATTCTCGTTTGTTTGTTTTTCAATCGGTGTTTCCTGACAATATTTAGTCGTCTGCTGCCTAGGCCATCATTTGCTAGCCGGGTTTAAAGCGGATGCCCAGGGGTCGCGAATTAGCTTTCGTTAATCGCTGCCATTTCGCGACGTCGTTGCCGTGGGAGTTGCGTTTGAGAACACCCATCGTCGGCTTTTGGGTTGGGTTAGTCTGGAATGGTGAAGCTGACGCGACGAAAAGGATTGGACGGAACCGATCGGCCGTTGGCAAGCAAAGCTGGATTTTGCCGACATCGGGCGCACGCTCGAAAAACCAGCGAAACGCACTGGGCGCAGCGAGGGCATCGGTGGCCCAGTCTTTGATCTTGCTTGGTTCCGTGCCGCGAAAGGCGAGAACAACATGTTGCTTGGACGCGGCGACGAAGCCCTCCGTGTCGATTACGAAGTTGTGGTGCTCGAAGGGCTCGAAGAATTGGTCGAGACCGAGCTCTTCTTTAGCACGGCGTTGCGCCTTGGTATTATCGGCTTCGTAGGCAATGGTGGAGGCAACGGCAAGGGCTTCGGCGTTGACGGCGCTGAAGCGAGTGGTGGCGGCTTCGAAGCTCATGGCATGGAGATATCGGTGAAGGGTTGAAGTTGAGGCGTAAGGGTTATGCCACGCAGGGGATCACTTTGGAAGTGAAATGTAAAGAAGAATGAGTGAAGTCGTACGCCGTCCCCTTAGGCCTGCAAAGCGTGCGCAACGGATGGCCACTCCTCGTGTTTGAAGGGAGCGGAAGATTTGCCGACGAAGTAAGCGCAGCCGTACGCAATCCTCAGTCAGCGAAATCCACCGAAGTAACTGAGATCGCGCGCTCAGGCCGCGCCGTGTTACTTCATGTCGATGACCCGGCTGAAAAATTAAAAGACGAGCTGCGCCGGCTCCTTCGTTAAGGTTGCGCAGTTTGAGTTTCCGGAATCCGTGCCGGCGCGGACTTTGCGTAAGCGATAATTTCGGGACGATACTCGAAATGCATCGTATCAAAGTGCCACCATTTGCCGCCCCAGATGAAACCGTGGCGCTCGAACGCCTCGATTATTTCACTCGGCCAATTCTTGCGCGAAAAGGTTTCTAGTTGCGTCGGCGACACCCAGCGCCAATAGGCCGCCTTGTCAACATTGAGATCGATTGCCGTGGCGAAGGAGTGATTGCTCAGCCGGCCAGTACCAGCGACCTTGCGCCAGTTAAAAGTGCCCGCGAGCTTGTTGACGTAGGATCGTAGCTCGGGCTTCTGCGCGAGCAGCGGGGTCAGATCTGTGGACACGGCACGCAGTGCTTCGGCTGCGCCGTAGCGCGCGTTAAACTTTACCGAGTTGCCACAGAACTCTACGACGACGCAATTCCTGGCGACGGCCGATGCGGAGTCACCGTAAAGCGTCATAAAAAGCCCTTCGACGCGGCAACGGCCCGGATCAAAGTCCTTCGGCAACCGATCGGTCGGATTCGTCAGCGGATAGGTCTGATAGAACATGTCCTTGATGTCAGGATTATCCAGTCGCTGTTCGAATGTTTTTGTTATGCCGTCGTCGTAAATGAATTTTTGACCAGCAAGACACACGAGGAGTCGCTGGTCAGACCTAATTTCCAGCGCCTGCAATGCTTTGGGGTAGCCGGCTGTGAGGGCGGCGAGAATTGGAACCAGCTTTTGATCGTGGCGAAACGAGTCGGGCAGGCTTAGCGCGAGAGCTTGAATGTCGTCGTGGTATTCGAACCGGTGATTTGTGGAGGAAACCGACTCCGCGGAATAGAGATTCGCTACGAGGAGTGCTAGGAGGCTGATTAGAGAGAAAGGCAAACCTCTCCGCAAAAAACCGGTGACGTAATGCACAACGATTATCGGCCTCTCTCCATTGATTGGATCAGTCTTACGTTGGCCTTCTCGTATTGATTCATGCTGTCGAAAACGCGATCCTGATTGTCATCGACACCGCGATAATAATCGCCCAGCGTGCGGGCAAAGTTGATTCCCTTCTGCGTTGAGAATTTATAGCCCTTCCGGGCAAATATTTCATTTCGGGCGCGCCATAAATCATCAGAACTAAGACTTGAAAGCTCAGCAGCACTCAGATAACGAGAGCTTGAATCCGGGAAGAGCCATGGTCCGCGCGCGGGCGTGATCGATGGTGTAGGCGAATCATGATGGCCGGTCGCTCTTGCAGAAACAATTTTAAGCGCCCCAGAGCTTTTGGAGATTCCCCATTCTTGACTGGTGCGGCCGCTGTCGCTCCGGCCTGACGCAGGATCTCTGTAGAAAAATCGGTATTCAAAGTAAGCAGTGACCTTGTCAGGAGTGGCGGAATGTTCAACGCGAATGTCGCCGACACTGAAGGAGCGGACCGGCCACCGCTTGAGGCGTTCGTTTAACTCATTTCGGTGGGACGCCTTATCGCGCCGCTCCGGCCCCCACTTGAACGAGTCGACATATTGCGAAAGCATGTAATCGACGTCCCCCCGCTCTTCCGCGCGATAAAAGCTGGTCACAAAGTTCCGCACTTCCTCATCATTGATCATGTTGGCAATCGGTGGAGGCGTGCTTGGAGTCTGCGCTGGAATCGGGACAAGTGTCGGGATGGGTGTGATTGCGGCCGGCGTTATCGGGACAGGCGTTGGAGTCAGGATCGGCTTTTCAGGAGGCCCCTTTTTCTTCTGGACGAGATACCATCCCGCGCCGCTGACAATCACTAAGGCCGCAATTGCGATAGCGATCAAAAGTGATTTACGCCTAGACGGATGAATTGGCGGCTTTGGGATCGATGGTCTCTCCGGTTGAGCTGGCACACTTACGGCGGGAAGAGGGGGCCTCTTCAGCAGGGCCGTGACCGTTTTTGCTAGATTATCCAAATGGCGCTCCAGCGGGGGCGAAAACGCATCCATCCACTGCGAAGTCGAGATGAAATATTCCAGCGACCTTGTGGGCGGGATGTCATCAACCCGAAATGGAATGATGTAAACGCCCTTGCTAACAGCGCGTTCTACTTCGCGTTTGATTTGTGACGAAGCGTCCGCGCTCCGAGAAAAGATCAAGATCATGATGCGACTGGATTCGATCGCATCGATAATCGATTCGCCCCAATCGGCACCCGGAACAACATCACGTGGCGCTATCCAGCAGGTCACAGACTCTGCTTCGAGCCGTGCCACGATCGCATCGGCGACAGCTTTGTCTTTTACCGAGTGACTTACGAAGACATCATGAGCCATGTTGCGGCTTCTGTTTCGTTTATTGTTCCTTTCCCGTCTATGATGGTACGGGCTGGCATGGCAATTCAAGACAAATCTATCGATTGATCTTGCCTGGCCAACGAGAAAGCCCAGATGACAATGAGTTATCGTGACAAATTGGATAAGAGCGGCCCGCGGAAACTTCTCGCACTCGACGGTGGTGGCATTCGGGGGTGTAATCACCCTCGAAATTCTCGCTGAAATTGAGCGTCAACTTCAAAAGAAGCTCGGGCGCGGCGACGACTTCGTCCTAACCGATTACTTTGATTATATCGCTGGGACCAGCACGGGGCGATCATCGTCGCCTGTTTATCGCTCGGTCTGCGCGTGAGCGTCGAGGCGGCCATTTTAGACTGTTCGCAAGATCGACCCATACTCGGCAAAGTAGTTACTCCAGGATGCGAATGGCGAGCTTGAAGGCGCCGACTGCTTGGTCATCACTCTGCCACGCACGCTTGTTGATCAAGGTGAGCGCGGTGGAACCCGCGCCCTTCGCGCGAAAAAAAAACCTGCGCAGACCGCCGGCGCCGGGACTCTTCGGATCGCCGGACAGAAACGCATCACCCTCGGGTAGCAGGAAGACCTCATCAATACTGCTGATCTTCCACCTGTAACCGGTTGTCGGATTTTCGTTCAGTTCGATCGTGACCTTTGCGCCGCGCGATACTTGGACTAACGCGCCGTTATCTTTTACGCCGAATGTGTACTCCGCCACGTCTTCACATGTATTGCTCAGCCTTCTTGAAGGATCCGCACAGTCCAGAAATCGTCGGCCAGGTTTTTGTCAGGCGACAGATAATCATAAGGCATGGTGAAGTAGCCTTTCTGTCCCCAGTCGCTGCCCCAGGAGTTTCGGATTATGAACCGCCGCGCTCCATCGTCGTAACCCACTGCCATTACTGCGTGGCCGCCAGCCATCTTCTCTTTTGGACCAGGCATGTTTAACACACCCGATTTTGCCACAGCTGCCGATTCGAAAGCGTCATAAACGGTGAAGCCAAAGACAAAGGGAAACCCCTCAGCTAGGCAGCCGCGCATCTCGTCCACCGTGGTAATTCGGTGATACGAGAGTATTCGATGCTTTTTTGCTGTGCGGTAGCAAGCCCGCGTGGGTTTCTTCGTGAATCTGTTGATCTTGTATGGCCACTCGGGTTCCGTGCAAACTCCCTGCTTGGCCAGCGACTTGATCCCGTCGCGAAGGAACGCGCCGCTGTCCTGATCGACAGTCCCTCCGATCACGCGTTCGTTGTGATACAGGAACAACCGACTTAGATCGGCAAATTGCGCGCCGTCTTTAAGTTCCAGGAACTCGAGTGCGCCGACCAGAGCGTTAGCAGTGCAACTACCAAGCTGCCCCTGATCTTCAACCGGGGAACATTTTGATCGCATATCGATCTTCCTTGGCAGTGCCGCCAGCCTGGGCGCGACCGCCGAAAAGAAGAGGTCGCGATGGTCCGGAAGATCCGGTAGCCATCCATACCATCTCGGTGAACGTGTTTTGATTTTTGTTGGTGTAGCCATATTTGGGTAGAGGTTAGAGATTAAAGTGTGAGGTCATCGGATGCAGAGCACTCCATGGAAAATTTCTCTGCTGTTTTTTGGGATTCCCCGTCCTGATCCTCGCGAGGTTCTCCCCAATAATGCGTTTAACAAAAGAGGCAGGGGCTTGTAAAGTAAAAAAATGACTGGCACGACCGTCACGTCGTCAGTTGTTTGAGCCCGGATTTCCTCGAATTTCTCTCTCGCTGCCGGTTTGGTTGACTCCCGCTGCTTCCGGCAAAGATGTCCGTGTGTCCTTAAAGTGGCAGCCAAAGAACCGTGCCAAATTAAGGCAGTCCAACTCATTGCTCACGGCCAGGCGGTGCCCTTCGTGTATCCGAGAGTTTCGAGCACGCCGCGATCCAAGCCGCGCAAAACGTAGCGCATCAGGTTGAGTGTGCCGTCGGTGAGGAAATAGGCTCCGTGAATGTCTTGGACGCTGGGGTTGAAGAAGCTTGAGCAATCGACGTCCCAGACATTGTCTGTCGGTGAGCTTGGATCTGCCAATGGCGGACGATGCGAAAGCCCGCTGCGGCCGCTGTAAAGCGCTGTAATCCGATAGGTGAGATTAGCCACAGCGTTGCCGTCGTTGTTATCTGGTGCGCCCATATCGAACAAATCGCCATCGACATCGGCAGCGACCATCAGGAGTTGATTGATGAGACTAACGAGCAAAGGTTGGTTCTTGCGCGTCCACGCCGCCGCCATTGCCTTTTGCACAACGTAGTTTCCCATGCTGTGGGCGATCAGGGACACCTTCGCCTTGCACGCTTTAGCTGGATTACTTACGGTCGCCTGCTGTCTCTCGACGAGCCAATCGAACGACGTAAACTTGTTGTTGAAGCCATGTACGAGAATGGTGACGTGACTTTGTTTCTCGTTCTCTGCCGGGTCGTGCGCGGGAAAATTGTCTGCTGCCGCGACGAGAAGTTTCTGGAAATTTGCGGCAGTAACTTTTCGCCAATTATTGATGTCGGTGAGCGGTTGTTTATCGCTGACCCAGTAAGTCACACCATCGGTATTGACGTCAGGTCCGACGCCGCCCTGGCTGCGATCATTAATCATCCAATACTTCGGCATCTTGTGGAACGGGGTTGGCCTGTTCCGTAATGCTTACAAGATTCGGACCTCAAAGTGCAAGTCTGAAAACGTCAGTGAACGATTCTCTACGGTCTGCGAGTAAAATGATTAGAGTCAGAAACAGCCCGGCGCCGATGTGGCGAAATGACAGACGCAACTGAATGAATCGGACGATGTGATTGAGGCGCACGATCAAGCCGGCCATTTCAAACAGGGTTGACTCTTTGGGCTGCTGGGCGGAATAGAACAACTAATAGAAGGAGATCAATCATGATGCACATGTTAGTTCGTCACAAAGTCGCTGAGTTTGGTAAATGGAAACCGGTCTATGACGCGCACCTGCCGGCGCGGCAGAAGGCCGGACTAAAGGAGGAACATCTTTTCCGCAACGCCGATAACCCAAATGAAGTGTTGCTGCTTTTCTCAGTGGAAGATGTCGATAAGGCGAAAGCGTTCGCTGCTTCGGACGATCTGCGCCAGGCCATGGAGAAGGCGGGAGTAAGCGACAAACCGGACGTTTATTTTCTCAAATAGCGGCTTCCCGAGCAGCAAAGTCGGAGTTTCGCAGCGTCTTCACGCGCGCTGCTGCATTTTTCCTTGCAGCCTCACGCCGCATTTCCCGTAGTACATCAGTGGAAAGGAATTTGAGAAAATGAAAACCTTCATTGTTTATGATTTAGATTCACAAATGCCCGTTGCTGTTGGCGAACAAGTAAGCGCGGAAACGGCGCGATATTGTGCAAGCGTGGCAACTGGAATTTTCCAGGCAAATCTTTTGGCAGAAGAAATTGATATGGAAAAACAAATTAACTGCTGAATCCACCATGTGAGAAACTTTTATGAAGGTATTCATGGCAACCAAAATGAAGTGTGCAGTAGTGTCTGCACTGATTTCGATTGCGTTTGTGTCGCAAGCATTCGCAGTTTTACGACCGCTTTTTCCAGCCAAACCCGCGCCGCCATTTAATGGTGAACTCATTATCGTAGAAGACGATTCGGCGATAGATGTGCAAGAAAACGCCTGCTACATGACCCGGGTCAGGCACTGAAGCCCGACTTCAACGGACCATGCTGAGATGGTCCGCGCGCTCAATCCTGAGCTTTGATCGGCCCTTCGATAATCTCGCGTTCCTGAATAATAAATTTACACAGATGCTCTTTTACGTAGTCCGCAGCTAGGTGCACTGACTCATCGGCACCGGCCTTGACGTAATCTTCACCGCGGTGAAGAACTTTGTCCGCTGGCACTTGTGATCAAAGGCCAAAAATGAAGAATAGTCGTATTTTTCGGCTTGCTATCGCCGGGACTGGTCGCTAAAACGGTGCTACGAAATAATTGGCGGAGGCCATTTGAAGATGAAGACACAAATCCCAAACATCAATATGGTTCGATCCGCCTGGCGCCGAGTCAAAAAGGACATAAGGGAGGCCATAATTCGTGACCTAAAGCCAGTGAAAGACGTCAAAGGTGGTGGCGGCGTTAAGGGCGAATCCAAACCCAGCACAGGCGAGAGCACCAGGGGCACCAAAGGCGACCACTAATAAGGATAAAGTCCCACCATCGTTCGGTACGCGAAATCGTAATTCAAATTAAGACACTGCCGATCTAATTTCCGATGTAGTGCCATTAGGTAGGCTTTGGTAGGGTGGGCCGGAAGCGGCCAGCAATGCGGTTAATTACTGGAAGTTTTGCAGCCGGTCACACGATGCTGTGATTCGCGTTTATGATCAGGTTGGCACCGTGATCGAAACGCACAAGCACAATGGCGAGTTCAAAGAACACAACATTGCTTATAGCCGGACGCATGATCACAGCAGCATGGCCGTTGTTTCCAGTGATTTGGGTCCTGCTCATTTCGATGTGGATGCAACCCCAAAAGCGGGCGAGGCTTTCGGGGAGCATTTTTCTTGCGATGTCTGAAAGTGTGGGATGAATGTCATATCGGATCTCAAGAAGATCACGCAAAATGCATCCTTATGAAACTAAAACAGATATTTATCAGCATTCTGGCAGTTCTGTTCGTGTTCCCATTGATGGGGACGTTCGCTCAGCAAGCACCGGACTCAGTCTCTATACGAGTGCTCACGACTTTTGATTATCCGGGGACCGTAATTTCGACCCAACCGCAAAACATTAACGACGGAGATGCCATTGTTGGCATTTACGTGGATTCGCTCGGGGTGCAGCGCGGTTTTGTCCGGTTCAGCAATGGTAACTTTAGCGCGCCGATCGTCGAACCTAACGATACCGGCAATCTTACCCAAGGACGAGGCATCAATGACGAAGGCACGGTCTGCGGTGACTACCTGACAAGCGATGGCAACGATCACGGGTTTTTCCTGTCGCGCGGCACCTTCACAGAATACGATGCTCCCGGCGCGCTTAGCACCGTTGTGCTTGGGATAAATAATGTCGCCGACTTTGTCGGCGGGTTTTCTGACGGCAACGGGATCTTCCAGGGATTCGTCAGCCTTGGCGGAAACATAACGTCGTTTAGCGTCCCGGGAGCTAGCTCGACCTTTGCTTACCAGCTCAATCGTTCAAACCAGTTGGTGGGATACTATATAGACAGCTTAGGAATCACCCACGGCTACTTCCGGGACACCGACGGGGCACTGCAATTCCCGATCGATCCTCCGGGCTCCACTGGAACAATCCTGTTTGGACTTAACGATTTTAACTGGGTGGTAGGCAGATATGTGGACAGCTCAGGCGTGACTCATGGACTCTTCTTTGTCCCGCCAAACGAATTCGTCACTTTCGATTATCCCGGGTCAACCTCCACATCGCTTAACGGAATCAATGCGGCGGGATTTATCTGTGGTCGTTACAGAGATGCTTCCGGCGTTGACCACGGAATCCTAGCTCGCGTGACTGGCGTACCGCGAGGCAAATGAGGCGGACACGGAAATGAAGTGTTACGAGTCCCCGTCGCTGGTCACTCCACTCAACCCGCCGTGGCTGGTCAGGCCAGTTAACCCGTCGCCCTCGGCGTAGCGAGGCGAGATGCCGGCCTCGTGAGTCGAGCATCGAGAGCCTGCGTCGTCGGGCGTTTCGTGACGATGCGGGCCTGGATACGTGGCCGACGCCGGGAGTGGCTCTAACTATACGTTAGGTGGAACGGACGATAGCTGGCCCGTTGTCTGGTGGAAAAAGATCAGCTGTTGTACGTGGGCTTTCGGTCGAATGCACAGCAACAGCAAACATTTGGCAACCTCTCCCTCCATCGAGACTTTTGCCAAGAGACCAATCAGGCAGCTTTCCCAAAACCAATGGATCTTCGCGACCGATCTGCAATCACGGAAAGACTCGAGTTCGTAGCGAAACGCCGGCGATAGTCGCTTGGGTTAACTCCGAGTCGGCGTTCAAAAGCGCGACGGAAGGCGTTGGCGCTTCTGAAGCCTACGGATATTCCAACATTTTCCACACGATTATCGCCGTTCGAGAGGCGACGCCGAGCCTCATCAAGCCGTAAGCGCTCGACGAAATCGGCCGGAGTCGTACCAAATTCTATCTTGAACCGCCGAGCGAAGTGTCTGGGACAAAGGCACGCTTTGGCGGCCAAAGTCTCCACTGATAAATCTTCATGCATATGGCTAAGCATCCATGTCGCCAGCTCAGACAAACGCGAAATTGATCGCGTTTGGAATTGCAACGGTTCCGAATATTGCTCCTGGCCACCTGGGCGCTTAAGATAGACAACTAGCTCGCGGGCCACCGCCAAGGCTACTCGCGCTCCAAAGTCCTCCTCGATTAATGAAAGAACCAGGTCAATGCCGGCAGTCGCGCCGGCTGATGTGTAAAATGGCCCATCTTTCAGAAAAATTGCGTTGTCATCAACTTGCAGTTCAGGAAAGCGACGCGCGACATCCTGAGCGTAGCGCCAATGAGTCGCGACCCTGCGACCAGCCAAAAGTCCGGTCATGGCCAGGCCATAGATGCCTGAGCAAAAAGACACGATCCGACGTGTGCATCCAGCTCTTGCTTTGACAAAGGCCGCGACCGGTCTGCCGATCCGCGGTTTGATCAGGGCGAGCCCGCCTGGGATAATGAGCGTATCCAACGGAGGTGCGTTCTTGAAAGTCTTGTGTGGTTGAAAGATCAAGCCTGACATCACCGTGAATGGCTTGTTGGACAACCCGACCACGATTACTTCGTAACATCGCCTCGAACCGCGGTCTCCTTGTTGAATCTGTGCACACGTGAAAGCCGCTGCTGCACCGGTCATGTCAATCGTCCCGGCTCCGTTAAATCCTATCAAACCAATACGCTTTGGGATCATCTTGGATATTCTCGTAAAATTTTGCGTGATCTTCCTGAGATCCGATATGACATTCATCCTACACTTTCAGACATCGCGCAAGAAAAGCGGTCCACAAAAGGACTGTAGAGTTTTTTGCTCGCGTCACGTGCCACTTCCCGCTAAAATGAATTTCCCATGATTCCGCTTTTATCGGATGGTCACGACAGAGGCCAAACGGATTAGACTAGCAACCTTATGCGACAGCTCACTGTTATACTGATCGCACTAACGGTTGCCACATTCCAAACGCACGCTGGAAGCTTCGACTGGTTTTTTGATGTTGGTAACAACGATGCTTTCGCACGCGGACAAGCCCGATTCCTGCTGTGGGATGGGGTATCGCATCCCGTCTCAGCGAGGTTCGAGAAGGTAAACATTGTAGATAAAGATTGGCCTTTTTATCTCTTTCATGTTGTCATCACCAGTCCACGCGCCGGAGTAAAGCGCGATCGCAATTCATACCTGGTCTGCTTCAAGCTGACTGAGGGTACAACCGAACTCCGCATAGTTACCGTCATTCAAAACGCTTCAGACCCGCCGACAGAAAACGAAATTGCGATAGATAAGCGTCTTAATAGATGGCCAGTTTCGCCGCCTTGGAAAGCAGGAGATGATCTACCGCACAATATCAAGCCTCCTGGCTTGAGCATCGTGTTAGACGAGGCTCGCGCAGGATCAGACCAATAACACCGTTACCCTTCCTACCAGTAACGCAGGTCCAATTCAGCTCACGCAGTGGCGAAAATGTTCGCTTTCATTTGCCACGCAGCCCGATTACGGATGCAATGGCGATTACGAAGTCTCAGTCCTGACGCGACCGATCTAAAATGAAAAGAGCGGCTTGGAATCATCGCTTCAAGTTCAACCAACGCGGTCAGCGTTTCATCCGTGCGCACAACGCAACGTTCTCCTTCGTCGCGATGTGCGTCAGTAATCCAGGTCGTTCGCCCATTGGAATCAGTCGTTGAAACAGAGCTCCGACCCCCCAACCGGCTTTGCTGAGAATGGTCCGCGCGCTCAATCGTGGGCTTTGATCGGCCCTTCGATAATCTCGGGTTTCTGAATAATGAATTTGACAGATGCTCTTTTACATAGTCCGGAGCCAGGTGCACTGACTCATTAGCACCGGCCTCGTCGAAGGCTAACGATTCGCCCGCCTAATCACTTAGCCGGAACTGCTCCAGGAGAACAATTAGTGAGGGCCGACTTGGGGCGTTAGCGGCGCCTGCGGCTGCGGTGGTGCTTGAGACAAGACCGTTTGTTGAATTCGCGTGCGGTTGTCCGTCGTAGCGCAACTACAAATTAGTCCGGATAGGAGTAAACCGAGCAGCAGACGTAATTTCATCGTTTGATGCCTCATACGGTCGGATAATTTAACCTTGGACCAGCATAAAGCGAAGTTGCCTTGAAACGGCAGGTACTCAGCTCCCGAAATATTGCCACTGACAGAGGCATGCTTGACCTTCAGCGCAAGGTCAATGAGGAATCGCCTCAAAAACTACATGATCTCCTTGCTGCGCGCTTCAGGCTCCGGCACTGCGAAATTCATTTTCACCGATTGCGTAACAAGCTTAAACTCCAGCCAGCACAGCGCCGATGTGGCGGAATGGCAGACGCAACGGACTTAAAATCCGTTGGGCCGTAACAGGCCCGTGCCGGTTCGAGTCCGGCCATCGGCAGTTCATTTAGAAAGGCGAGCCGTTAAATCGCTGAACCGTTGCATCGGGAGCGACTCACGATTCTCTTTCAAGGGCCAATGGAGTAGTGGAGTGATGGAGTAATGCCGGAAGACGCGTTAAGGAAGCGAATGCAAAAGCTCGGCGTTCGCAATGCCGATATCGAGGAAACGTTTGCGCGTTCCAGCGGGCCTGGCGGTCAGCACGTGAACAAGGTTTCCACCGCTGTAACGCTGCGGCATCGCCCAAGCGGGATCGGTGTGACCGTCCAAGATTCGCGTTCGCAAGCGATAAACCGCAAACTGGCGCGGGAACGCTTACTCGACGCCATCGAGAATGCTCAAGAAAAGCAGCGCGCTGCGGAAATTGCGGAGCGTGAAAAGGCGCGCCGACGGAAATCGCCGCGACCAGCTGCGCTCAAGGCCAGGATTCTGGAAGCGAAACGGAAACGAGGCGAGTTAAAGCGGCAACGCGCTAGGATCGAAATCTAAAAGAATTTCTTCGTTCTAATACATCTTTCAGAGCCACTTGTGACGAATCGTTGTTAAAGAGGCAATTCAACATTATGAAAAAATCGATCATTCTGATTTCTGCGCTTTCACTGGCCGGCTTGATGCTGGCCTCCTGTTCCAGCGAACCCGAGACCACCACAACCACAACGCGTCAAACCACCGTGACTACGCAGCCGCCACCGCCCGCTACGACGACCACAACAACGCATACGATGGGTGGCGGTTACTAGGCCGGGGTGCGGTTATCCACTGCGAAGAGGAAGACTGTTCTCGGTCTTTCTTCTTCATTTTTGCAAGCGCAATCCGATTAACTACTTCCCATGCTCCGACGCGCGTCGGCTGAGCAAAGGCTGTTCTTACGAAATGTCAGCTGATGTTTCAGCGGCCTGGGCTTCTTCCTCTTCCGCCTGGCTGACGACTGGCGCGATGGCCTGCAGTTTCTCGCCGTTACGCAGGTCCATCAATTTTACGCCCATGGTGTTGCGACCGGTCTCACGAATTTCTTTCACGCGGGTGCGGACCATCTGGCCTTTGTTGGTGATTAACATGATCTCGTCTGTCTCGCGCACGGTGAGCGCGCCGACAACGTCGCCGGTTTTTTCTCCGGTCTTCATGGTGATGATTCCTTTGCCGCCGCGCGATTGGCGTCGGTAATCGTCAAACGGTGTGCGTTTACCTATCCCGTTTTCGCCGGCCACCAGCAGCATGGCGTTTGGATCGACGATGGCAATGGCCACGACATGGTCGCCTTTCTTCGGACGAATTCCCCAGACACCGACGGTGTTGCGGCCCTGATCGCGCAGTTGTTCTTCATGGAAGCGCAAGCTCATTCCGTCTTTCGTGATGAGTACGATCTCGTTGTTGCCGTTTGTTAATTTCGCGTCGATCAAACGGTCGCCTTCTTCGATTTGAATGGCGATGATGCCGCCGCGCCGGACGTTCGCGTAATCGGACAGATTCGATTTTTTAACGATGCCAGACTCCGTCACGAAAACGATGTGCAGATTTTCATCCCACGTTTGATCGACAGCGCCCGGCCCTGTGCCGGATTTTTTGGATTGAACTCGAATTGTGGCGGCGATTTTTTCATCGGGCTTGAGCTCGAGAATATTCGCAATGGAGCGGCCCTTCGCCGCGCGTCCCATCTCGGGAATTTCATAAACTTTTTCCACGTAAGCGCGTCCCCTCGCGGTGAAGAACATCAAATAATCGTGGGTAGTCGCGGTGAAGAGATGCTCGACGAAATCGCCTTCCTCCGCCTCGGTTGCGCCTTCGCGTGTAGCCATGCCGATCACGCCTTTGCCGCCGCGCCGTTGTGCGCGAAATGCGCTGACGGCCGTGCGCTTGATAAAACCGCCATGGGTGATGCTGATGATGCAGCCCTCATTGGCGATGAGATCTTCCATGTTGATCTCCGCTTCATCAGGAGCGATTTCCGTCAGGCGCGGTGAACCGTATTTGTCGCGGATTTCGCGCAATTCCTTTTTGATGATGGTGAAGACGCGCTGTTCTTTGGCCAGGATGTCGCGCAAATCCTTGATGGTCTCGAGCAGCTCCTTGTATTCCTTGTCGATCTTTTCGCGCTCAAGCCCGGTCAACTGATACAATCGGAGGTTGAGAATTTCGTCAGCCTGCTGCTCACTGAACGCGTAGCGGCCATTGGTCAGGCGCGCGGGATTGCGGATCAGGATGCCGATTTGTTCCACCTGACGTTTGGTGAATTCAAATGCGAGCAGTTTCACCCGCGCTTCATCGCGACTGGCGGATCCGCGGATGATGCGCAGGAATTCATCGAGGTTGGCGAGCGCAATGAGATAGCCTTCCAGCGTCTCTGCGCGCTCTTCGGCCTTGCGCAATTCGAACCGGGTGCGGCGCAGGACCACTTCACGACGATGCTCGATATAAGCGGCGTTAGCTTCCTTGAGAGAGAGCAGCTTCGGCCGGCCGTGGTCGATCGCCAGCATGATCACCGCGAACGAACTTTCCAGCGCGGTGTGCTTGTAAAGATTCGCGATGATGACTTTCGGGTTCGCGTCGCGTTTCAGCTCGATGACAATGCGCGTGTTTTCGTCCGACTGATCGCCGACGTAGCTGATGTCGGTCAGCACTTTTTCGTTCACCAATTGCGCGATGCGCTCGACTAATGTGGCGCGGTTCACGCCGTAGGGAATTTGCGTGATGACAATTTGCTCGCGGCCGCCTTTCAATTCTTCGAAACCCGCTTTGCCGCGCACTTTCATGCTGCCCCGGCCGTTTTCGAAATATTGCCGGATCCCGCCCACGCCGCAGATGACGCAACCGGTAGGGAAATCGGGTCCCTTCACATGCTTCATCAGCTCGTCGAGTGTGATGTCGGGATCGTCGATCTGCGCGCAAATGCCGTCGATCGCTTCGGTCAGATTGTGCGGCGGAATGTTGGTGGCCATGCCCACCGCGATGCCGGTTCCGCCGTTTACCAGCAGGTTGGGAAACGCAGCTGGGAAAACAGTCGGCTCGGTGCGCGTCTCGTCGTAGTTCGGGACAAAATCGACTGTGTCCTTGCCCATGTCGGTCATGAGCGCGGCGCCGAGATGCGTCATACGGGCTTCGGTGTAGCGCATGGCTGCCGGTGGATCGCCTTCGACCGACCCGAAATTCCCCTGGCCATCGACCAGCGGCTCGCGCATCGCCCACGGCTGCGCCATGTGCACAAGCGTGGGGTAAATCACCGCTTCGCCGTGCGGATGATAATTACCGCTGGTGTCGCCGCAGATTTTTGCGCACTTGCGGTGCTGCCGCCCCGGGAAAAGCGACAGGTCGTGCATCGCGTAAAGAATTCTTCTTTGCGAAGGCTTGAGGCCGTCGCGCGCGTCCGGCAAGGCACGCGAGATGATCACAGACATCGAGTAATCGAGGAACGACCTCGATACTTCTTCGGCCACATTCACCGGTTCGATTTTTTCGTTCGGGTTATACATCGCTTAACTCTGCGCAAATGCGGCGTAATGGTGTTTGAGGAAACGTTCTTCCCAAGCGTAAGAGGTCTCATCCGATTGTTTGATTGTCACCGGCGTACCGATGCGAACGCGGCGCGGCAGAGAAATTTTCAGAAAGTCCAGGACATCACGGATGGTCGTCTCGTAATCCTCACATAGTTTTTCATACTCGACCCGGAAAGGGGAGACGCCGGTGCGCTGGAAAAAACAGTCCCAACTTTTTTCCTGCTGCTCGCCTTCTCTTAAACATTGCTCAATCAAGTTCGCGTCGAACCGCGGCTCTCCTTGAGGCCCTTTGCCTTCCTGCACTTTCCAAAGATTCGTCTGAACCGCGCGGGCTTTCGACAATGCCTGCCGCAGTTTATTTCTCCGGATAATGTGCATGAACTGAAGGCGCGGAAACGCATTGCACAAAAGATCGAGATCGGATGTCGCCGCGTCACCGAATGTCCGTGTCTCACGCAGCCGCGCGAGAAAATCGTCCAAATACCAGCTCATCAACTTAAAGCCGAACACTTCATTTGAGGTGGCCGTGGCTCTGGCGATGCTTCGAACGTAGGCCGCAAAGTCCCCGGACGAGTTCAACCCGTGGAGGGCTGCAAAGTGCGCCACGGACGCGCGCAGGAAAAACTGCTTCGGACGACCTGCCCGGCGCGTTGCGTGCAACCCGTCCGTGAGCAGATTGCTGCCCGAGCGCGGGATGGCGCACACCACGTAACAGCGATGCGGATGGCGCAAGTTGTGAAACAGTCCGCCCATCGCGAAATTTATACATCTAGGTTGCGCACGTTCAGCGCGTTGTCTTCGATAAATTGCCGGCGCGGTTCGACTATATCGCCCATTAGAATCGTGAACATCTTATCGGCATCGACAGCATTATCCTCGTTAAGATCTACCTTTAGGAGCTTGCGTCTCTCGGGATTCATCGTGGTCTGGAACAGCTCTTTGGCGTTCATTTCGCCGAGACCTTTGAAACGCTTGATCTGCACGCCACGGCGGCCGATCTCCAGAATTTTTTGCAGGATTTCGGGAATTGAAAAAAGCGGATGCGAAACTGCTTTCTCGCCTTCGCGCTCGATCAATTCGAAGATGGGCCGGTCGCTGGTGGCGTAATGATCGACCTTCAAACCCTTGCGCGCCAGCTCGGCGATGATTTTCTGGATCGCGGCCGACTCGTGTAGCTCGACCAGCTTGCCACGCCGGCGAGCGCCATTTGTTTTCACCGGTGCCTGAGCTTCTCCCAGCGGCAGCAGCTCCTGCTCGATCTGGGTGTCGAACAAATTAAGATCGAGATTCGCTTCGTGAAATTCGCGCACCGCTTTTTCGTCGTGAAAATAATGCACCGTCTCCTCATTGCCCTCGCGTACTTTCACAAGATACGTCGGCAGTTTGCCCGACCGAGAATTCCGGTGGGCGAGATACGTCTCGAAATCGCCGCCGTGCCGGCGAACTGCTTCACTGAGCTTCGCGAGTTTTTCGAGGGATTCGAGAATGTCTTTCAGTTGTGCTGCGGTGATCTCCTTGTCGTCCGCAAGATTTTTTAGCCGCACATCCTCCGCGCCCAGCGAAATGAGAATTTTGTTTAGCTGAACGTCGTCATCGACGTATTCTTCGCGCTTTTTCCGCTTGATCTGATAAAGCGGCGGCTGTGCGATGTAAATTCTGCCCGCGCGCACGAGTTCCGTCATCTGCCGGAAGAAAAAGGTCAGCAGCAGGGTGCGAATGTGTGAGCCATCGACATCCGCATCGGTCATGATAATGATGCGGCCATAACGCAGCTTCGACAGGTCGAAGCGACCTTCATCCTTGCCATTGCCATCTTCTTTCGGTTTGCCAATACCCGTGCCGATAGCCGTGATCATCGCCTGGATCTCGGCGTTTTTGAGAAATTGGTCTTCGCGCACTTTCTCGACGTTGATCAACTTGCCACGAATCGGCCAAATCGCCTGATAACGCCGATCTCGACCTTGTTTCGCGGAACCGCCCGCTGAGTCGCCCTCAACAATGTAAAGCTCTGTCAATTCCGGATCGCGCTCTGAACAATCGGCCAGTTTCCCCGGCAAGCCGCCGCCGGTGAGCGCGCCTTTGCGGATTGTTTCCCTGGCTTTTCGAGCAGCTTCCCGCGCTCGCGCCGCAGTGAGAACTTTGTCGAAGATGCGCCGCGCAATCGGCGGATTTTTGTCGAAGTAAGTCATCAAGCCGTCATAGACGACCGAGTTCACGATCCCGTCGATCTCTGTGTTAACGAGCTTCACCTTGGTCTGCGACTCGAAGCGAGGATTGGGCAACTTGATGCTGAGCACGCAGGTCAAACCTTCGCGCACATCGTCTCCCGAGATGGAGGGGTCCTTCTCTTTCAGTAGACTGTTTTGCCTGGCGTATTGATTAACAGCTTTGGTTAGCGCTGTGCGGAAACCAGTGACATGCGTGCCGCCGTCAGGATTGGGGATGGAGTTGGCAAACGCCAAAATCTGGTCGTTATAGCTGTCATTGTATTGCAGCACGACATCGATAAAGACTTCATCGCGCTGTCGCGAAATCACGACCGGCTTCGGATGCAGCACTTGTTTGTTCTCGCCCAACTGCTTTACGAACTCTTCGATCCCGTGTTTATAGAAAAATTTCTCCTTCTTCAGCGGGTCGTTACGCTCGTCCGTTAGAGTGATTTCGAGACCGGGATTTAGGAAGGCCAGTTCGCGCAAGCGGGTCGCGAGTCGCTCGAATTTGAACTCGGTCGTGATGGTGAAAATCGTCGGATCCGGCAGAAACGTGATCAGCGTTCCAGTGGTTTTTTTGCTTTTGACCTCACCGATGACTGTAAGTTTGTCGGTCGTTTTGCCTTTGGCGAAAGCCATGTGATAGACCTTGCCGTCGCGCGATACCTCTACTTTGAACCACTCCGAGAGGGCGTTCGTGCATTTCGCGCCCACACCGTGCAGGCCGCCGGAATACTTGTAGGCGCCTTGCCCAAACTTTCCGCCGGCGTGCAGATTCGTCAGGACCAGCTCAATCGCTGGCATTTTCCATTTTGGATGAATATCGATGGGAATGCCGCGGCCATTGTCCCGCACAGAAACCGAGCCATCGACATGAATCGTCAGTTCGATCTTAGTGCAGAATCCCGCGAGATGTTCGTCGATGGAATTATCGACAACTTCGTAAACCAAATGATGCAGCCCTCGCTCATCTGGATCTCCGATGAACATCCCGGGGCGTTTCCGGACCGCTTCGAGGCCTTCCAGTTTATCGATTTGCGCCGCGTCATACTTTTGCGTGGCGGCGATTCCGGTCGAACTGCGAGATACTTTTTCGACCGGGATTTCTGCGTGAACTTGCGGCATAAAGGCGGAGCCAAACGCCCCACAGAAAAGATGATAGCCAGAAACGGCTCGGAAACAACAAATAATCTCGTGGTTTTGAGCAACTTATTTCCGCAACCTGTTGGAGGCGAGCACGGCGGCAAGCCCATGATATTGGGGTTGCTCGGGCTGGTTTCTTTCGCCGATTTTTGGCGTCTTGACCGGGTCCTTCCAAGCTCTGAAAATAGACTCCGCTCATGCGCCTCCAAACGCTCTCGGAAGCACGCTGGATTTTGGCTTTCCTTGCTCTACTCGGCGTGGTGGCTGCGTTCTTCGCTGCGTGGTTATCTTTGTTCTTTTTGTTGCTGTTTCTTTGCACTGTTGCGTTCTTCCGGGATCCGGAACGGATGGCGCCGCCAGATCCAAGTCTAGTCGTGGCCGCTGCTGATGGAACAGTGACGGACATCATCGAGTCGAATGAAAACGAGGTGCTCAAAACAAAGACACGTCGTGTCGGAATTTTTTTGTCGATTTTCGATGTACACACGAACCGCGCACCGATTGATGGCAAGGTCACTTATCGCCTGCACTGCGAGGGGCTTTTTCTCGACGCGCGCCGTCCGGATTGTTCCGACAAGAACGAATCGATGACGTGGGCTTTTGAGAATCCGCGTGTCACTATTGTTGTGCGGCAGGTCGCCGGAGCTATTGCCAGACGCATCGTGGCGTGGGCGAAGATCGGAGACGAGTTGAAGAAAGGCGATCGGTTTGGAATGATTCGCTTCGGTTCGCGAACGGAATTATATTTGCCGCTCAACGCTGAAGTTCTTGTGAAAGTAGGCGATCACGTTCTCGGTGGCTCGACAATTGTTGCGCGACTGCCTGACTCATGAACGAACAACCCTCCAAAATCTATCTCCTGCCGAATTTGATGACGGCGGGGAATCTGTTTTGCGGGTTTACTGCGACGCTCAAAATCCTGGAAGGCGCCCTGCTGCAAGCGTCCAATGCAGACGCCGCATCTGATCTTTTTCACGCCGCCATCTGGTTCATTCTTGGCGCATTCGTTTTTGATTTTTTGGATGGACGCCTGGCACGGCTGGGCGGGCACGAGAGTTCATTCGGCCGCGAATTCGATTCACTCGCGGATATTGTTTCGTTCGGGCTCGCTCCCGCGTTGATGGTTTACCGCGTCGTGTTGCAGGAATTCCCGCGCGCGTGCTGGATTATCGCATTCATTTATCTCGCTTGCGGCGCGTTGCGCTTGGCTCGTTTTAATTCCGCGACTGCCAGGCATAACGGAACCAATCATCAAAACACTTTCACGGGTTTTCCCATTCCCGCCGCGGCGGGTTTGATTGCGTCGATCACATTGTTTCTCCTTTGGCTCGCCGAAGGTGAACATCGTCTTGGCAACTGGCGCTTCGTTCTGCCTCCGTTGTTACTCTTTCTTTCCTTCATGATGTTCAGCCGGTTTCAATATCCGAGCTTCAAAGCGCTGAACTGGAAAACGAAAAAATCGATTCCGCGTTTTCTGATCATCATCCTAGTTCTCATTTTCACAGTGCTGAACTACGAATGGATGCCTGCGGTTTTGTTCCTGGCTTATTTGCTTTACGGGGTGCTCAGGCCATGGCTATCCCGAGAATGGCGACGCGAAATCGAAGAAGAAATCGGCGAAGAAGTGCCGGGGGAAGGCGTGATCAGTAATCAGTAATTGTCGGCCCGAGCGCAACGTGCTCTGGACAGTTCGCGCGCCGTTAAGCCGAACGTCAATGCGCTAGCTGCGCTAAGAAGTCCTCGACAATTTTCCAGGTTTGCTCTGGCTGCTCGAGCCATGGCATGTGCCCACATTTGTCGATGAACGCCAGCGTCGAATTTCTGATCAACGAGTGCGCTTCACAGATATTCGCCTCCCCCGCTAGATCCTGCCGCCCTTGAAGTAGAAGAACTGGAGCCCCAATACTTCTGAGTTTTGGCCGGATATCATACTTTTCCTCGGCTTGGAGAAAGGCAGGAGGAACGCGGAAATTGTAATGGTCTGGGTTAAGTTCCATGGCCATCTGCAAAGCCTTCTTTCGATCATAGAAGTATGCTGAGGTCGCCGCGCGCAAGCGTTCAAATTGAGCTCGGTCAAAGTTAGCTGCTTCTCTGGAAGGCTCTCGCCAGAAGTCGCGCACTTCCAATTCATACGGCCACAAGCGCGTGTTTTGATTGTCGCCGAAGACACCTAGGTATTCATAGGTAATCGGACCGGAGCCGATGGTGACTACTGCACGCACCGCGCTTGAGTAAGTGCCCGCATAAGCAAGACCCAGAATCATTCCCCATGAGTTTCCCACCACGATAAACTTATCTGTTTGGAGGTGCTTCCGGAGCGCCTCGATGTCGTCGAGATATGCGCTTAGATTAATGGTTGACGGGTCGTACTTCGGCAGCTTCGATCTACCGGTCCCGCGTTGTTCCCACATAATACATCGATATTTCTTGGCAAGCTCGTCAGCGACGCCTTGCATCGACCGTATGTCTTCACCTGGGCCGCCACTTAAGACGAGCACATAATCACCAGCCGAGCCGACGATCTTATAGTATAAACTGGTGCCATCTCGCGTGACCTTGCCGTCAACCGGATTCTGCTGCGCTGCAAAGATAGGCGGCCGAGGTGACTCACATAAACTGACCAGGCACACGGCTGTTAGCGCGGCAATCTGTAATCTCATGCTGGAGTAATGACGATCTGGTAGTGTTTCGACCGCTGATCGAATCGGGAGAGAAGTTTCCTCGCCTCCGCTGACACGACTGCGGCCTCATAGTTCTCGCCAGCGAAGCGGCGAACAGCTTCTAAATCTTCGAAGAGCGTCAGTGTGACGAACTCACTTTCAATCTCGCCGTCCTCGCGGAACAAGTATGCGCCGCGGTAACCCGTGACGCGATCGAAGCTGGGGAAGACTTTGGTCCGCAGAAGTTTTTCGTAGCTGTTGGCATTCTCAGGCTTGGTCCGGCCGTGCCACAATCGTGCGATCATTAACTCGCTCCCTGTCTTACGCGCGTAAAGTGGAACACGGTTTTTCCACTCTTGCCCTTGGACTCGTAGGTCCATTCTTGAGTCGAATGATCGTTGTCCTCCTGAATGACTGTGAGGCCGGTGTTGTGCCAATCGTCTGGCGATTTCAATCCCGTGATGCCGGCAAGTGTAAATACCAGCGGCTTCTGCACATCCGTAATAGCGGACGTCACCATGTGTGGTTGATTTTTGGCAGAGCAATAGTGGGTCGCAATCAAATGGTCACGATCGACCGTGAACATGGTAATCATTACAGGCCCGGAGTGGGGTCGAAACTCCTCCATCAAGGCGCTCCCGTTTGCCGTGAGCGTGTAAATCACGTTGAATTTACTGCCTTTTTCTTCGCCCTTCCATTCTCCCTGGAGCGATGCCAGACGATCGAAGGCTTGCTCACTCTTCGTCTTCTCTGCAGCTATCGCAGCCGTTGGCACTACGACGGCCATCATGCCAACTGTCCAAAACAACAAGCTCCGTTTCATGCTCATCTCCAATTCTTGTTTTTAGGTTCACCGCCGCCGACTGCGTTTCCGCACAGAGCGTCCGACGCGGCGACGTCTCCGCGATCCGTGCAATGTCGAAGCGCGATCCGATGCGAGATGCTGACTTCGGGCCTTGAACACGGTTTCAAACATAATGGTTTTGAATCGCTCAAGAGCTGCGGGCCGCCGTTCCACCTTCATTCGTAGAATTGCGCCTTCCCAGGATGCCAATAGAAATTCGGCCAGTTCCGTCGGATCGAACTGTGAATCGATTTCTTCTGCAGCCTGCGCCGCCGCAATGCACGATGCGAAAGGAGTGCGCCACTCTCGAAAAATCGCATCGAGGCGCTCGCGCAACAGATTGCTGTGAGAACTGGCTCCAAGACTCAAATCACCGATCAGGCATCCAACCTTCCAGCGATCGCGCTCCAGCTTGCCGGTGATGATGTCGAGATACCGCTTCAGCCGCTGGCGCGCCGTTAGAGTCTCATCATTTAGCGCCTCGCTGATCAATCCTTTCAAGTAATCGAAGTAGCCATCGAGCACCTCGGCGGCGAATGCCTCTTTCGAGCGAAAATGATTGGTGAACGAACCTTGCGGCGCACCGGCAGCAGCGCAGATGTCACGCACGCTCGCTCCGTGATAACCCGAGCGAAACATGACGCGCAACCCGGCTTGCAAAATGTCGCCCCGTAGAGAATGTCTGCCCATGCGCTGATTAATACGCTCGTACGTATTGAAATGTCAATCGCTATTTTTAGATTTCCAAAACACGGCAAAGTCGCCGACAATGCCCAAGTATTTGAAACATCTCGTACAACGTCGCGCACGCATTCCAAAGGCTATGGGACTCGGGGACGAGATCCTGCTGATTGGCGCTGGAGAACCTATCCCATTCCCGGACGGGTCCGATCAAACATATCCGTTTCGGGCGCACCCGGAGTATTACTATCTGACAGGAATCGATTCGCCTGGCGGGGTTCTGGCATTCGACCCGCGGCAGCGTTCCTCAAACGCCTGGGTTTCTTTCGTGGCGGATGTGACCGAGGCCGAGAAAATGTGGGAAGGACGAACCGAAGGAGCGGGCACACCAGTTTCGCGTTTAGAAGCCTGGCTAGGCCGTCGCCGTAGCCGGCCAATCATCAATTTAGGCGCGCGGTTGCGTGGAGTGCGCTCTGATGAGAGCGACGTCGCGCACGTTCGCGAACAATTTACGCATGCACGGCGGAGTAAGGATGAAGTCGAAATCGAATCGCTGCGTCGCGCAGCGGCCGCGACGGCGGCGGGTTTCTCAACTTTGCGGCAGCACATCGCACCGGGAATTACGGAAAGAGCATTGCAGATTGAGCTCGAAGCCGAATTTTTCCGGCACGGTGCCGATCGGGTCGGCTACGGAACGATCGTCGGCTCGGGACCGAACGCGGGTGTGCTGCATTTTTCGCCGTCGCAAAGAAAAATTAAGCGCGGCGATTTTGTCCTGATCGACGCAGGCGCCGAAGTTGACCGCTACGTCATCGACGTGACGCGAACGTACGTTGCTGGCTCAAAGCCCACGCAGTTTCAACGTGACTTGCTAAATCTCGTTTCGTCGGTCGAGCGCGCCGCGATAAAGCGCTGCCTGCCCGGCACAGAATGGAAAGAGATTCATCTGAAAGCTGCGACTGAACTAACCGATGGGTTGGTCGATCTGAAGCTAATGAAGGGTCACGCAGAATCGCTGGTCGAGCAGGGCGCGCATACGTTGTTCTTTCCGCATGGGCTGGGTCATCTGGTTGGTCTGGGCGTTCGCGACGCGAGCGGCCGTTATCCTGGACGACCGAAGGATGAAACTGCGGCATTGAAAAACCTGCGTATGGACCTGCCGCTGGCGGCGGGATACGTGACAACTGTCGAGCCGGGATTGTATTTCATCCCGACTATTCTCAATGATCCGAAGCGCCGCCGCCGTTATCGACGCAGCGTCGATTGGCAGCGCGCGGAGAAGTGCCTCGGACTCGGCGGCGTCCGCATCGAAGATACCGTCCTGGTAACGGATAACGAGCCTCAGGTTCTCACGTCCGCGATCGCGACTTAAAGGTACTGTGCAGTTCCAAAAATGTCGCTAACATTTCATCGGGGTGCACAAGAAGAGGCCTGCATCGCTACGGTCTGCGGTCACAACCCAAAAATTGTAGGCCTTCGTGATCGGTACTTGAGATACTGCCGCAACGCCAACCGGATGTCTAGAGATTGTCGGATTATCCCACTATTTGATGCGCCGTGTTCACTGACTATTCTGAACGGTTTGCGGTGCAGCTTTGCTCACTTCGAGCTGTACGCTGACTTTCTGTAGGCCCGCAGCGAGCGCTTCAATTTGCTTTTGCTGACGCGTGGCCATCGCTTGCAATTCAGCCTTTAACTGCGTGATCGTCGCTTCTTGTTCCGCAACTTTGCGATGCTCTTTCAGAAACTCGTTAAGCAACATCGCATTCACCGCTTCATAGCGGACCGTGTAGGGTTTTCCCGCTTTATCCAACCCAATCAATGCAGGATTCACTTTCGCTACTTCTTCAGCAATCAAGCCAAATTGCGGCGTGTGGGTCTTGTCGTTCTTGTAGTGAAAGGTCACTGGTTTAAGCGAAAAGATCGCTTCACTGGCCTTGTTCATGGCGTCAATATCCTTCTTGAACCGCTCCGAGGAGACGAGTTCACCAAGCTGCCCCGTGACCGGATCAATCGTTACGGTGGAACTGAAAGGACCCGCGCCGATGATACCGGCGATAAAGCATTGAGCGCTGTTAGGGTTGCCGATTCGAATCGTATCGTTCTCGTCACCCACGATGATGCCCGACCCAACGTAGGTGTTTCTTTCCCCCGTGACCAGACCATCTCCGGCAAAATCACCGAGCGCCGTGTTACCATCGCCGTCCACGAGAGTGTCCAAAGCTGAATCTCCAAAGGCATTATTACCCGAGCCGGTGAAGAGTGCCCCTGCGCCGACGAGGGTGGTAAGCGCATTATCGCCATGGGCATTGTTGAAATTTCCGGTGACGTTATGAAACAGCGCAAATGCACCGACAGCATTGTTGTTATTGCCGCTGTCGTTAAAAGCGAGCGCGTCAGTTCCAACGGCCGTGTTTTCTGTGCCCGTACTGTTGAACAACAATGCTGCAGCGCCAACGGCGGTATTGGATTCTCCGTTGTTGGCGGAAAGGGCCCCGGCACCAATACCAGTGCTAAAACTAGCGTCGCTATTCTCGGCGAGCGCGTGCCAACCCAGCGCTGCATTTCCAACGCCGGTGGTGAGATCGTAAAGCGCGTGACACCCTGTCCTTGCGTTGAAATTGGGAGGGCACTCGTCCGGTGCCGGGGAACGGCTCGAGCGGTCGGCGAAAGCGCAAAGCAGACGAGCGTCAGTGCGATGAGAACTGGCAGAATTGTTATGTTTTTGGACTGAGTCAGTGGCTTCATGGTTCTTCCTTTCTTTTTCTCCGCTACGTTGATTGTGCGATTAGCGGGTCCCGAAGAGACGAAGAACCTAGCGGGGAAAAGTCCTCCGCCCGATTTAGATCCGTTTTAGCAGTGCCGATTGTGAAAAATCCCAGCGCCTACCAAGAAAAAAACCTAGGGGTTTCCTCCTAAGAAATATGTAATCCAATCTCCACGACCTGGCTCGGCCACGGCGTTCCCGTATTGGTCAGAGACTTGTTAGGCCAGAAGGTCGGGGCGCACGCACTGTCCTCAGTCAGTTCAAGATTGGTACGCCTGGCTAGGTGATTGGCTAAACTTATGCATGGCCATATTCCCGGTTGGATTTGAGCCTGCACGGTATAGGCGCGTCAACATCTATGTGCGCAAATATTATATGCGTACATATTAATCGTGAGAAGCGATATAGATCGCATGAAAAGAAAGATATTCGGTTTGCTCGTTCTCGGCATCGCTTTAGTTCCCTTCGCTTCTAGCGCGATGACCACCGGTCCCCATATTAATTACGTATCCCAAACAGGTAGCACCGTGACGGCGGACTACTTCGGCCTTCCTTTGAACTCACAGCTCATACTCTTAAACAGCTCGACGGGCGCCACCACGACCAGCGTGGCAGCGGTCAGCGGCAGGAGCACGATCACCGTTTCGACCATAACGGCCCCCTCGGGCAGCTACTACCTGCGCGCCACTACGCCGACCGGCGGCTACATCGCGCAAACTATCACGTTCGATGTGTCTACTCTCGTGCGGCGCGTCAGCCAGAGTAACTTGGCGCAGGGCAACATTAATG
>QHQA01000052.1:942-6222 GCA_003219695.1 Verrucomicrobiota bacterium | reverse complement strand
TGCGCTTCTCGATCTTGCTTTGGAAAAACAAACTATCGAAAAGCGGGGCTCCTGGTTGAACTACAAAGGTACGCAGCTTGCGCAGGGCCGCGACGCCGCGAAAGAAGTTTTGAAAAACGACAAGGCGCTTTACGAAGAAATTGAGACCGCGGTCAAAGCGAAACTGGACGAAGAAAAAAGCTAGGTCCTACCAGCCATCCAGATCCACGCAGAGGTGCGCGTCCTAACTGCTCGAGCATTTCCATTTCGAAATCGACATCACTTTCAGCGGCTACGTATTGGAGCGTAAAGTCGGCCTCGCGTTTCGTCTCGACGCCGTCGATTTCAGATGAAATGATTCGACCCAAGCCCTGACTACAAGCATGACCGCTCAGCTAGAGAGTGACGCTCAACTCGAAATCGGACATGTCTTGTTCATGGACATCGTCGGGTTTTCGAAATTGCTCGTCGATGAGCAGAGCGATTGTTCGCATCGTCTCAATCAACTGGTGCGAGATACTGAGCAATTTCGTACGGAGGCACCGGTACGCTGCGCGATGGAGATCGCCAGGGCGCTAAAAGGTTCGTCCTTCGGTTTGCGCATGGGAATTCACAGCGGACCGGTCAATAAAGTATCCGACGTCAACGATCGATCGAACCTCACCGGCACTGGGATCAACATGGCGCAGCGGGTCATGGATTGCGGCGATGCCGGGCACATTTTGCTTTCCAAACGCGTGACCGAAGATCTCGAGCAACATAGCAAGTGGCGACCGCGCTTGCATTACCTCGGCGCTTTCGAAGTCAAACACGGGGTCAAGATCGACATCGTCAATCTTTACACGGATGACGTTGGAAATCCGGCGCTGCCGCAGAAATTAAAAAGCACAACGGCGGCGCGTCCCCGTTTTCAAAAGCCAATGATTGCCGCGGCGGCTATAATGGCGATTGGGCTCGCTGGCTGGTGGTTGTTTGCCCATCGAGCGTCGCGAGACTCGACTGCTGTCGCGGCTTCCGAAAAAAGCGTCGCGATTTTTCCCTTCAAACCGGTTTCATCGCAGAACCGGGATGAAGTTTTGGAAAACGGCATGGCCGACACACTGATCGCGAAACTGAGCACGATCGCCGAGATCATTATTCCGTCACTCAGTTCCGCCCAAAAGTATAACGAACAGGAGCACGATGTCGTGGCGGCGGGGCGGTTGCTTCGTGTGCGCTCGGTTCTGGAAGGCACGCTCCAACGCGTGGCCGATCGGATTCGCGTGACTGCGCGCCTGATCGATGTGCGCGACGGCCATTCGCTTTGGTCTGATACGTTCGATGAAAAATTTACCGACGTTTTCGCGGTGGAGGACGCGATTGCGCAAAAGGTCGCTTCCGCGCTGGCGTTGCGCCTCAACGCGGAGGATCGCCAGCGCCTAACGAAGCGCTACACAGATAATACTGACGCGTATCAGCTTTATCTCAAGGGACGTTTCTACTGGAACAAGTACACGGAGGAAGGGTGGCGTAAGAGCATCGAATTTTTCAAACAGGCGACCGAAAAGGATCCGAACTATGCGCTGGCATATGCCGGTATTGCCGACTCCTACAGTTTGTTGGGCGAAGTTGGAATTGTTTCACCCAAAGAGATTTTCCCTCAGGCGCGCCTTTATGCTGAGAAAGCCCTCAAGCTCGACGACAAGCTCGCTGAAGCACATCTTTCGCTCGGAATCGTCAAGCTTTTCTACGACTGGGACCCGCCGGCCGCCGAGCCGGAGCTGGCTCGCGCCCGCGAGCTCAATCCGAGCGATCCACAGGTGCATCATTTTTACGGACACTACCTTGAGTTTGTCGGCCAACTACCGGAAGCCACGGCCGAATTAAAACGAGGAGTCGATCTGGATCCGACAAATCTCATCGTTAACGCGGAGTACGGGTGGACGTTTTACATTCGCCGTCAAACCGACGAAGCGATCGCGCAATATCGAAAGACGCTAGAGCTAGATCCCAGTTTTGTCCTCGGTTCGGTTTGGATCGCGCAAGCGCTGGAGCAAAAACAAATGTACGCGGAAGCGCTAGCGGAGTTGGAACGCGCCCGCAAGATCGACAACTGGTCGTGGATTGTGGCTGAGATCGGCTGTGTTAATGCTTTCTTGGGTAAGCGCGACGAGGCGCGGAAAATTATCGCGGAGCTGACCGAGCGAGCAACGCGCGAATATATCGACGAGACGCTCATCGTTTACATATTTGCTGCCCTTGGAGACAAGGATCAGGCATTCACGTGGATGGAGAAAGGTTACCAATCGCGGGCAAGCAATCTGCCGTGGTTGGTCATGGAGCCAAAGTTCGATCCGTTGCGATCCGATCCACGCTTTGGCCAGTTCGTTAGGCGAATAGGTTTGAGCGTCAAATCTCATTGACGTCGTTTTCTCGGTTCTTCATCCTCGTTCTCAAAGAATCGAGGTGATTTCTTGCATAGACGCCTTTTTTTCCAGAGAGCGACCCGGGTTTTGGTGAGCATTTCCGTTCTCGGGATTGCAGCGCCAAAACTCTTTTCCCAAGGGTGAGTGCCCGCGCGCTTGCTTGCGCCCAGTTTGGGCGCCATCAATGCCTGTTGCGCGATTGAAGAAGGATCGCCATATCTCCAGCCTAACCAATTCGCGGCATCGGCTTCCTATCGCTGGCTTCATTCGTTTCGTGAGTTTCATGGCGACACGGAATTACCGTATCCGACCGATCCGTCGCTTTACGCCAACACCCATGTTCACGGGTTTGATCTCAGCGTCATTTACCAGGTCACCCGCCGATTCAGCGTTACGCTCGAGCTGCCGATCCAGACGGGGGACCGCACGAGTTATTACGAGCACGATTTCGTTCATCGCTTCACCACTCGCGGCAGCGGCATCGGTGATTTGCGATTAATCGGCAACGCCTGGTTGTTCGATCCCGCGAAATGCCATGACGGAAACATCAGCCTCGGACTCGGTGTCAAATTCCCAACCGGCCCAGACAATGTGATGGATATCTTTCATCAACCGACTGGAGTGGTGCGACGGCCGGTTGATCCAGCGATCCAACCCGGCGATGGCGGCTGGGGGATTGTCGCCGAACTTTCCGCGTTCCAAAAACTTTACCGGAACGCCTTTGCCTATGCTCAGGGCATCTACCTGATGAACCCGCGCGACATCAATCATGTCCAGCAGCCTACTGGGAATGAGCCGGACTTCACGTTAGGCGAGTTCGGATACATCTTTAATTCTGTGCCTGATCAATACCTCGCGCGGACTGGACTTGGCTATGTTCTCTGGCCGAAATACGGCATCGCGCTGAGCTTCGGCGGCCGCCTCGAAGGCGTGCCGGTGGAAGATTTCATCGGGGACAGTCACGGTTGGCGCAATGCCGGTTACGCATTTTATGTCGAACCGGGTCTGCTTATTTCAAAAGGTCACTTCGCGTTCTCTATTACCGGGCCGGTCGCGTTTCATCGGCACGCGGACAAAAATCTCACCGACATCAAAGTCTCCAAACAATATCATGCCGACATCGGCGGCAATGCTGCCTTCGCCGATTACCTCATAACCACTAGCTTTTCCTGGTGGTTCTGATCCGCACATTTCCATTTGGAAATCTGCGCGCTGGCAGGAAACTTGAGCGCAAACCAAGATCCATGTCATGACCTCGGCTGAGATCCGGCAGTCATTTCTCGATTTCTTTCGGGAGAAGCAGCACACCATTGTGCCGTCGTCACCTCTCCTCCCCGACGCGCCGAATCTACTCTTCACGAATGCCGGCATGAACCAGTTCGTGCCGATTTTTCTCGGGCAACAGAAACCGCCATGGAAACCGCCACGCGTCGTTGACACGCAAAAATGCATTCGTGCCGGAGGAAAACATAACGATCTCGAAGATGTCGGGCTCGACACTTATCACCACACCTTCTTCGAGATGCTCGGCAACTGGAGTTTCGGCGACTATTTCAAAAAGGAAGCGATCGAGTGGGCGTGGGAATTACTCGTCGGGCGCTGGAAATTTCCAGCGCAACGGCTTTACGCGACCGTTTACAAACCCAGACCCGGCGAACCGAGCGAGTTCGATCAAGAGGCGCATGATCACTGGGCGAGACTGTTTCGCGAGGCCGATCTCGATCCGGCTGTTCATGTTCTCAATAGCGGCAAAGCGGACAATTTTTGGATGATGGGCGATACCGGTCCGTGCGGCCCGTGCTCGGAGTTGCATGTCGATCTTACACCGGACGGCGACACTCGCGGCGCGCTCGTGAACCAGAATGATCCGCGCTGCATCGAAATCTGGAATTTGGTTTTCATTCAGTTCAACGCCGACACGGTATTTGTGCCGCTTGGCATCACCAAAATCGGTTATTTGCCGCTAGCTCAACGGCACGTCGATACCGGCATGGGCTTCGAGCGTGTGACGGCGATCATTCAGGGCACAAAGAATCTCACCGATTTTTCAGGAACGATTTCGAACTACGAAACCGACGTCTTCCGCCCGATCTTTGATGAAATCGAAAAGCTCAGCGGAAAAAAATACTCGAGCACGCTACCAAAAGCTGGCGGAGCCGCCGAGAACGAGCAGGAAAAGATCGACATCGCATTCCGGGTCGTGGCCGATCACATCCGCGCATTAAGCTTTGCAATCGCGGACGGAATCATTCCGTCGAACGAAGGCCGCGGCTATGTCTTGCGTCGCGTTTTGCGCCGAGCGGTTCGTTACGGTCGCACGCTCGGTTTCCACGAACCATTCTTCTTCAAGCTTGTCGATGTCGTTGCGCAAACGATGGGCGACGTGTTTCCCGAAATCCGCGCGCAAAAGTCAAAGATCAAAGACACAATTCGCCGCGAAGAGGAAGCGTTTAGCAAAACGCTCGATAAAGGTGTTGAAATTTTCGAAGCAACTCTCGAAGCCATGCCGTCGATGGGCGAAGCGTACGTTGATGTCCAAACCTCCGAGGGAACAAAATATCTCCCTTTGGTCTTCCCCGCAGGATCTGCATTTGACCTTTACGATACCTATGGTTTTCCGCTTGATCTCACAGAGCTGATGGCGCGCGAGCGCGGTCTCACTGTGGATGTTGCTGGATTCGAGAAGTTGATGGAGCAACAGCGCGAGCGCGCGCGCAAGGCGCAGAAGAAAGAAACAATCAGCATCGAGGAAGGGGCGCTCAAAGCCGCACCCACAAAATTTCTTGGTTACGATTTTCTTGAAGCGGAAGCCGTCGTTGAAACCGTTCTCCTGGGCAAAAAATCGGACGAACTCAATATCGTTCTGGATCGCACGCCTTTCTATGCCGAGATGGGT
>QHQA01000052.1:0-855 GCA_003219695.1 Verrucomicrobiota bacterium | reverse complement strand
CGCGCGCCAGAACCTGGTGAAGCAGTGCGCGTTTCAGTAAACGCCGACCGGCGCCGCGCAATTCAAGGGCATCACACCGTAACGCATTTGTTGCACTGGGCGCTTCACAAAATCGTCTCTCCTGACGCGACGCAGAAGGGAAGCTATGTCGGGCCGGACAAGCTGACGTTTGATTTTTCCAGCGCGCCATTGACGAAGCAGCAAGTGCGCGATGTGGAGACACTCGTAAACGAGAAAATCACAGAAAATGCGCCGGTTTCGTGGACGGAAGTTCCGTATGCGGAAGCGAAACAGCGAAAAGACATCATCCAATTCTTTGGCGAGAAATACGGCGACATGGTCCGCGTGTTGCAAATCGGCGGCGCGCCGCACGCGCTCAATGGTTATTCGATGGAGCTGTGTGGCGGAACCCATGTGAAATCGACGGATGAAATTGGCCCTTTCCGAATTGTAAAGGAAGAAGCGATTGCCGCAGGAATCCGCCGAATCGAAGCGGTCGCTGGTGACGCGGCGCGTAACTGGGCGAAAGGAGAAGCCGCGCGACAACAGGAGAAGTTCGAAACACTTGCGCGCAAAAAACCTAACATCGAAGCACTACCAGTCTTGGAAAGCGAAGCGACTACGGCGGAAATGCTGCAACAAATCGATGCGCGCGCGGCGCATCTTGAAAAGATCGAAACCAAAATTCGCGACTGGGAAAAGAAGACGGCCAAAGCTGCCGAGGCAGAATTGAAAAACCGGGCCGCTCAAATCGCCAATGAACTGGCGCGATCGCACGCCGGAAAAAACTTCTGCGTCGCCGAAGTTCCCGACGCGGATGGGAAACTGTTGCAAGCAGTCGCGGACGCGCTCAAG